>CAXMQQ010000063.1:0-49433 GCA_964195545.1 uncultured Acidimicrobiia bacterium
TCCTCTCGCTGCGCCGTTGCCCAGGGTGATCGACGGTGGGGAGCAGGAACGCCTCACTCAGGGCGCCATCATCCCGTTGGCTGGATTCGCCGTCGTCACGAAGAAGTTCCGAACTGCGCTCGCCCGACGACTCGAACTCGCGGGTGGGACGTTGCACGTCCACGGCGAAGATCGGGCTGCAGCCCAGCGTCGTCTTCCGACGCTGAAGCGCCCGAAGGACGCTGAATAGCGCCGGTCTTCGAGAAATCCAGAAAATCGGATCTTGATGGATCGGTCCTGAGGCGCGAGAGTCCGTGGACCAGACCGTTCGTCCCGCTGAGGGGATGACAGGCCAGGCTTCTGTGGTTGTCGGTTGTCGGTATCCGGTCTACGGCGGACCACATCTCAAACGACTCATGTCTTGCTACCTGCTACTTGCTACTTGCTACTGGAGCGAAGCGAGCGGTGAAGTGGCGGAGCCAGGGGGCCTGCTCCACGATCCGGTAGCCGTGCATGTCGGATGCCCCCGCCGCGACGTCGATGACAACCTCAGCGACGTAGTCGATGTGGCTCTGTGTGTACGTCCGGCGCGGGATGGCAAGCCGCACGAGTTCCATGGTCGCCGGCTCGTCGGGCGCCCCATCTGCTCCCGGTCGACCGAACATCACGGTTCCGATCTCGACGCCGCGAACGCCGCCGTTCCGGTAGAGCTCGATGGCGAGCGCCTGTGCCGGATACTCGTGGGGCGGGATGTGTGGCAGCATCGCCTTGGCGTCGATGTAGATCGCGTGGCCGCCCGCCGGCTGCACGATCGGGACACCGGCGCCGGAGACCTTGTCCGCGAGATACTCCGTGGATCGGATTCGGTAGCGGAGGTAGTTCTCGTCGAGGACCTCCACGAGCCCCTGAGCGAGTGCCTCGAGGTCGTAGCCGGCGAGACCGCCGTACGTCGGGAACCCTTCGGTCAAAATGAGCAGATTCCTCGCCTGCAGTGACGTCTCATGGTCGTTCATCGCGAGGAACCCGCCGATGTTGACCAGTCCATCCTTCTTGGCCGAGACAGTGCAACCATCGGCGAGTGAGAACATCTCGCGGGCGATCTCCCGTGGTGTCCGATCGGCGTAGCCCTCTTCTCGGATCTTGATGAACCAGGCGTTCTCGGCGAAACGACAAGCATCGAGGAAGAGCGGGATGTCGTACTCGTCGCAGACGGCGCGGACAGCCCGAAGGTTCTCCATCGAGACAGGCTGGCCACCACCGGAGTTGTTCGTGATCGTCATCATCACGAGCGGCACCCGCGCGACGCCCGCCCGATCGATCGACGCTCGCAGCGCCTCGATGTCCATGTTTCCCTTGAACGGTAGGACGTCGGACGGTTTGGATGCGGTGACCAGATCCAGGGCTTCCGCGCCCTGGTACTCGACGTTCGCCCGCGTCGTGTCGAAGTGCGTGTTGTTCGGTACGACGTCTCCCTCGGAGACCATCACCGAGAAGAGGATCTTCTCCGCAGCACGCCCTTGATGCGTCGGGATCACTTCCGAGTATCCCGTGAGCTCTTTGACGGCCTTCTCGAATCTGAAGAAGCTTCGGCTTCCAGCGTACGACTCATCGCCGCGCATCATCCCCGCCCACTGTTCGGAGGACATCGCGCCGGTGCCCGAATCGGTCAGCAAGTCGATGATCACCTCGTCGGCATGCAGCCCGAAGAGATTGAAGCCGGCGCGTTCAAGAGCCTCCTCGCGCTCCTCGACGGTCGGAAGGTCGATTGCCTGAACGGTGTGGATACGGAACGGCTCGATGATGGTGCGGTATGGCATGTGATCCTCTTCGATTGATGCAGGAGTCCATGATTCTCGCAGCCGCGGGACCTCTCTGAGTCGGTAGGCTCTCGACCTATGGAACTCCTTGGCGATCTCGACGTACATCTCTTCAATGAGGGCACGCAGACCCGTGTGTACAACCACCTCGGGGCGCAGTTGCTGCCCGATGGTGGGGCGCACTTCGCGGTCTGGGCACCGAATGCGCGCGAAGTCGCGTTGATTGGCGACTTCAACGGATGGAGCGCGACCGCCCATCCGATGTTCCCAACGAGTTCCGGCATCTGGAAGGCGGTCGTGCCGGAAGCCGCCCCCGGCAACACGTACAAGTACGCGATCACCGCAGCCTCCGGGGAGCGGATCGAGAAGGCCGATCCCGTGGCGTTTCTGGCCGAGGTCCCGCCGAAGACGGCCTCGGTTGTTTGGGGACTCGACTACGACTGGGGTGATGGCGAGTGGATGTCGTCGCGAGAGGGGCGACAGGCCCATGACGCGCCCATGGCGATCTACGAACTCCACACCGGTTCGTGGCGCAAGGCGGACAACGGTGACTCTCTGTCGTATCGAGAGCTAGCCGAGCCTCTGACCGAGTACATGGCGGAGATGGGGTACACCCACATCGAGTTCATGCCGCTGGCCGAGCATCCGTACTACCCGTCGTGGGGATATCAGGTGACGAGCTACTTCGCTCCGACGAGCCGGTTCGGCACCCCCCAGGATCTGATGTATCTCATCGATTGTCTCCATCAGGCAGGTATCGGGGTGATCCTGGATTGGGTCCCGTCACATTTCGCAACCGATGGGCACGGCCTCTCCCAGTTCGACGGGACCGCGCTCTACGAACATGAAGATCCAAGGAAGGGCTTCCACCCCGACTGGGGGAGCTTCATCTTCAACTACGGGCGGAACGAGGTCCGCTCGTTCCTCGTCTCATCAGCGAACTTCTGGCTCGATCGTTATCACATCGACGGCCTCCGAGTCGACGGCGTCGCCTCGATCCTCTACCTCGATTACTCGCGGGACGAGGGAGAGTGGGAAGCCAACATGTACGGCGGAAACGAGAACCTCGAAGCGATCTCATTGCTCAAGCAAGTCAACAGCGTTGCGTATGGGGAGCACCCGGGTATCACAATGATCGCTGAAGAGTCGACGGCGTTCGCCGGCGTTTCGCGCCCGGTCGATCTGGGCGGTTTGGGCTTCGGCTACAAGTGGGACATGGGATGGATGCACGACTCCATCGAGTACTTCGCCCATGAACCAGTTCACCGCTCGTTCCATCAGAACGATCTGACATTCAGGATGCTGTACGCCTACGACGAGAACTTCATCCTCACCCTCTCGCACGACGAAGTGGTCCACGGCAAGGGATCGCTGATCAACAAGATGCCCGGCGACGAGTGGCAGCAGTTCGCGAATCTCAGAGCGCTCTACGGCTATCAGTACGCGCTGCCGGGGAAGAAGTGCCTCTTCATGGGTTGCGAATTCGGGCAGCGATCAGAGTGGTCCGTCGATCAGCAGCTCGAGTGGTTCGTCCTCGACCACGACAATCACGCCGGCATGCAACGATGGGTGGCGGACCTCAACACCCAATATCGCGGCGAGCGCTCGCTCTTCGTAGAGGACTATGACGCCGCCGGTTTCGAGTGGATCGACGCGGGTGATGCCGGGGCGAGCGTCTTCAGCTTCCTTCGTCACGGCGGTGACCGACCCGTGCTGATCGTGCTCAATCTCACTCCCATTACGCGACCCGGATACCGCATCGGCGTTCCCGTCGGCGGCTCGTGGGAGACACTCCTCAATAGTGACGATGAGCGCTACTGGGGTTCGGGGGCAGGGACAAGTGGCTCTGTCGAGGCCGTTGATGCTCCGATGCATGGCCGGAGTCAATCGCTGTCGATCGATCTTCCGCCGCTCGGTGTTCTCTTCCTCGCGCCGAAGAACTGACGCTCGCTGCCCGGCACCACTCAGCGACGCTTCCCCGACTCCCGGCTACAAGACGAATGTTTCGAAGAGCGTGAGGCCGGCGATAGCGAAGAACAGCCAACCCAGGCTGCGGATGAGACGCTGCTCGGGGACGCGACGGATGAATGCCGGGCCGAGCTGACCTCCGATGATCACCCCCGGCACGGTAAAGATGACGATGGATGCGATCGTGCTGATATCCGACCCCGGTGTCGTGAGGAAGCTGATCGCGTGGGTCACACTCGCGGCAAGGGCTGTGATGGCGACCGTGGTGACACTGACCGCGACGGCGACGCGCGAGGGAACGCGGCAGCGCTTCACGAGCGTGAAGGAGTTGGCTTCACCCAAACCAGTCGAGATGAGACCGACGAAGAGACCGCCGATGCCGGCTCCGGTACGCCCCTCACTGGTCCGGCAGAGCTCGTACTCGTAGACCGTCTGATCGGCGGTCACGGTCCGCCTGGTGATTGCCGGTTGAACGACGTCGATTCCCATCTTGATCTCGGCGTCCTGGTCGGCGGGGTCGTGGTGTCGAACGAACGTGACGGCGATTCCGGTGAGTCCGAACGCCAGGATCACTTTCAGGAAGAGTTCTGGCGCGATCCCGGCGAGCAATGAACCGACGATCGCAGCGGGCACCGCCGCTGTGGTGAGGAGCCGTACGACCTGCCAGTCGATCGCCTTCGCTCTGGCGTGCGCGATCACCCCGGAGGCGAACCCGAAGACCTCGGTGGCGAGCGCCGCACCGATGGCAACGGACGGTTCAAGACCGAGGGCGACCACGAACAGCGGAGAGAAGAAGGTTGCTCCACCGATACCGGCACCGTTCGCAACGGCTGCGATGGCGATTGCGACGGGGAACAGCCACCACAGACTCAGATCCACGGGTTCATCCCACGGTCGCTGAGGAGCGATGGCTATGAACCCGGGCAGCGAGATCTGCAAAGTCCCCGTCGATCCGGAATGGGTACTCGTCCCACCAGCCGTCCCGATCGGGCTCGTAGCGTCGGGGGAATGGTGCTCTGGCGAGAGCGATGCGCTTCATCTGGCGCTCCGTGGATCGCAGGTTCTCGACCGATCGATCCGCCGGGATCGGGTCGAGGATCTCAAGTCGGACGCGCTGGTGGCGGCGGACGATCGGATGGTACGGATACTCCCACGCTCGGTGCGTGCCGCTGATGACCACGGGCAGGATTGGTCGACCGAGCTTCTCGGCTACCCGGAATGGACCGGGATAGAACGCCGCTTCGATGCCGAGGATGCTTCCCTGCGGGAACACGACGAAGCTCTCGTTTCGATCGAACGCCGCCTGGGCACCGCGCAACAACGCCCTGAATCCGTCGGGACCCGAGCGTGTTGAGATGCTTGTCTGTTCGGATGCCGAGAGATACGAGCCGAGGAAGCGCCAGTCGAACAACTCGTCACGTGCGGCGAACGAGAGACGAAGCGGGATGCGAGTGATGACGAGTGGATCGACCAGTCCCTCGTGCAACGGGACGATGACGTACTCCTGATCGAGATCGATCCGATCGAGACCTGACGTCGTGACATGGATTCCGAGCGCCCCGATCATGACGGTGGCCCACATGCGCTCAAGGCGATGAAGCAGGTGACGCCGGCCCAGACGTCCAGAGGCGAGGATCACCCACCTGAGCGGTCCGAAGAGGAAAGCAAACGCACCCGTCAGGCCAACCCAGGTCCGGAGATCATCGACGCGAGCGATTCCGCGAGAGAGTGGGATCGGGTATCGGGGTTCGTTTGTCATCGGAACGAGAACGAACCGGGCGGTCCCGGCATTCCCGGACGATACTGATCGCAGCCGGAGTGAAGCGGGCAGCGGAGAAGATGACGCGTTGAAGGCCATCGGAATTAGCGGCGAGGACGGCAAGCACGGTCCGTTGACCGAGCGGACGATCGGGGACCCGGACGAAGCCGGCGAGGCTGGTCATTCGTGACCTGTCGCCTGTATGGAGTGCTCCCAGTCGGCAAGGAGCGTTCGGAGAGCCGCGACGAACGCGAGCGGCTGATCGAGGATGAGATGATGGTGAGCCTCAGGAATCGACACGAACGGGGCATTCCCGCCCATCAAGTCGTACATGTATGCGGCCGTGTTCTCCCGCACAACGGTGCTCAACTCGCCGCGGAAGAGCGCCACACGGCACTGCACGGATGCGAGCTGATCGCGCAGCGCGACGAGCGTGTGCTCGAAGAGGCGAGGATCGAACTTCCACGTCCAGCCGGCCTCTGTTTGTTTGAGTGAACCGCGCGCGACGTGGTCCACGATGTACTCGTTGTCGCATGGCTGAGCGGGGATGAGGCGGAAGTGTTTCAGGGCGGTCGCCTCATCCGGATAGGTGCCGGGTGATCGGAAGGCTCGACCCCGTGCGCCCTCACGCGACTCCGGATCCGGCTCCCGGACGGGCGAGTCAACGATCACGGCGCCGGCGAGGCGGTCACCGTGCGTGGATGCCAATTCGATCGTGACGAGTCCCCCGAGGGAGTGGCCGACGACGACCGGTGGGCCGGGGAACCCGGCTGCGTTCGCGACGGCGAGGACCTCTCTGGACCAGATCTGATGGTTGTAGCAGTCCCTTCGTCCGCTGTCACCGTGTCCGGAGAGGTCGAGAGCGACAACGTGCCACCTGCGAGTGAACATCGGGGCGAGGAACGACCACCAGTGAGCGTGGGCGGCGCCTCCGTGGACGAATACGAGGCCGGGGCGACCGCGCTCACCCCATTCGAGATAGTGGATGTCGGTCCCCTCGACGTCGATCCACGACTCGGCATACGGAGTCGCGACTGACCGGCGGAACCAGTCGGGAGCGGTGGATTCAGTCATCGACGACCTCGTGCGGAAGGGTGAACCAGCGCAGATGCTCGAAGTCGGTCGTGAAGTCATCCGGAGCAAGGGTGCCGTCGAATGGCAGCGCGCTCTCGAAGATCGAGCGTGCCTCGTCCAGGTAGTTGGTGAGAACCGGATCGGGATCCCGCTGCGGCCGGTGGTCGAATCGCATCGTGCCGTCCGAGTAGTCGATCTCGGTCAGGCTGAGGGGAGCTTCGCCTCGTCCATCCTGGTGCGCCCACAGCCCAGTCGCCGCGTCGAACCGGTAGTACGGGAGGAGTCGCCAGCCCTCGCTCGCAACCAGATTCACTGCGTCGACGATGAAATCGAACACCTGCTCGGAGATGAAGTAGTTGAGATTGACTCGGACCCATCCCGGTTTGATCCCCTCACATCCTCTGGTGATCTCGCGCTCGAACTCGGTCGACGTGTCGATATCGATGCCGAGAAGACGGTGACCGTATGGCCCGGCGCAGGAGCAGCCGCCTCTTGACTGGATACCGAAGAGATCGTTCAGGAGTGCCACGACGTAGTTGTGGTGCAGGTAGCGCTCGCCGTTTCGCACGACGAACGAGACGATCGAGAGTCGCTCAGCATCCGGGTTTCCGAGGATCTTGATGTTGGGGTTGCTGCTCCACGACCCGATCGCTCGATCAATGAAGGACTCCTCGAGGTCCCGGATGAGGTCTTCGCCGACGGCCCTCTTGAGTTGGAAGATGAGACCGGCCCGGATCGATTCGATGATTGCCGGCGTGCCACCCTCTTCGCGGTGCTCGATGTTGTCGAGGTAGCGGTGATCGTTCGGGTTGACGAAGGCAACCGTGCCTCCTCCCGGGACTGCAGGCACGGCGTTCGTAAAAAGCTCCTTTCGTGCGACCAGAACACCGGGCGTCCCGGGGCCTCCGATCATCTTGTGGGGAGAGATGAAGATGGCGTCCTTGTAGGCGAGCGGCTCGTCTTCGGGAGACATGTCGATTGAAACGTATGGAGCGGCGGCGGCGAAATCCCAGAACGACAGCGCATCGTGCTCGTGGAGGAGTTTCGCCAAGGCTCTGGTGTCAGTGATGATTCCGGTGACGTTGGAGGCAGCCGAGAAGCTCCCGATCTTCAAGGGACGTTTCGCATACGTCTTCAACTCAACTTCGAGTTGGTCGAGGTCGATGTGTCCGTCGGCATCCTCGTCGATGCGGACGACGTCGGCGATCGTCTCTCTCCATGGCAGTTCGTTGGAGTGATGTTCGAAGGGTCCGGTGAACACGACGGGGCGCTCGGCGGCCGGGATCCGGTCGGAGAGGTGATACTTCTCGTCGAGGGCGCCGGGGATACGGATCCCAAGAACGGCGATGAGACGATCGATCGCTCCGGTGGCCCCGGACCCGGCGAAGATGACGGCGTGTTCGTCGCTTGCATTGACGCATGTCCGGATCATCTCCCTGGCCTCTTCCCGGAATCGGGTCGTCTGGAGGCCGGTTCCCGAAGACTCCGTGTGCGTATTGGCGTAGAGGGGGAGGACGACTTCTCTCAAGTAGTCCTCGATGAACGACAAGGAGCGGCCGGAAGCCGTGTAGTCGGCATACGTGACACGCCGGTTTCCGAACGGCCCCGGCACGACGTAGTCGCTGCCGATAACGGAGTCCCTGATCGTTTCGACGAGATCCATAGATCAGAGGGTAGACACGAGACATGAGACGTCTCTCGTCTCATAGGTCAAGTCTCGGGGCTCCTGTGTCTCCCAGGGCATCCGCCGTCGGTCTGGGATCTTCGGTCCCCAGAGGTACGAGGTCGAGTCCCGCTCCGGCGACGCACAGGTGATCGTCGTCGATCCGAGATTCTCGAGCTCCTCGGCGACTACCGACTACATCCGGATGCTCCGCATGCGGGTCACGCCGCTGGACGGCAGACCTTGCAGGCTCGGTAGCCCTCTTCTCTCGCCGCTGTCTCCGAGCGAAATTCGACGCGGTGCGCGTCGGTGATCCGCTTTGCGTGTCGACAGGTGGGGTAGCAGTAGATCCCGGTGGTGTCGCTGCCGACGAGGCGAATGCCGTGGCGAGCCTGTTCCTCGACCGCATCCGGGTCCAGACCCTCGTGCTCGAGGAGTGAGCGCTTCATCGGCGAACCGTATGCGTAGTTCCCGATGCGGCCGTCGGTTCGGACGACCCGATGACAGGGGATCAGGACGGGGATCGGATTCCGCCCGAGGGCGGTACCGACGGCCCGAACCGCTCCGGGGTTGCCGATCTCTCGTGCGATCCAACCGTAGGGACGGATCTCACCCGGCGGGATCTCGCTGCACTTCTCCAGAACCTTGCGCTGGAACTCACCGATGGACGAGAGATCAACGGGGAGCCCGCCGAGTCGGCCGGTCTCGATCGTGCGGGTGAGATGCATGGCGAGCCGGTCGGGGGGCTTGTCAACGAATGATGCTTGCCTTGGATGGTGAGACTCGAAGTCGTCACGAGAACCGACGGCTTCGATCGGCACGAAAGCGGTGACACCACGCCCGTTCCACGCTACGTATGCGGCGCCGGTGGGGCCCTCGGCAACGGTGTACTCGTCGGCGAGATCCGTTCGTCGCATCACTGCATCAAGGTTGCCGTCCGGCGCCGAGCGGCCGAGGGAGGCGAGCTGTACTTCGATCGCTTTGGGGTCTGTCATTGGGTCTCCTCTTCGATCATCATCCGCAGTCCGGCGAGCCCACGGCGCACATCTGAACGGATCGTGCTCTCGCTTCGACCGGTGGAATCGGCGATCTCCGCATGGGGGAGGCCGACGACGTGGTGCAGGACGACTGCCGTGCGCTGCGTGCCGGTAAGGTCAGCGAGACGTCGTCGCCACACTGCAAGATCGACGTTCGCCGCCGCCTCTTCGGCGGTGTCAGTTGTGCGGTCGATGCGGTCGTTAGCGAGTGCCGCTTCGGGGTGTCGCTTCACCGTTCGTGCCCGATTCCGACAGAGGTTGAGTGCGATCGTCCACACCCATGGCCGCAACTGGAGGTCCCGGATACGGTCTTCGTCGTACGAGCTCAGCGCCCTGTAGACCCGAGCGAATGTCTCCTGGGTGACGTCCTCCGCATCCTGCCGGTTGCGAGTGAATTGGAGCACGCCTGAGAACACGCCGTCCTGCAGCGTCCTCACGAGATCCGGGAATGCACCATCTTGATCGACGGCGAGTCGGTTCGTCAGTTGGTTGAGTGCTGTGGTCATGTCAGGAGATAGAACCCCGGTGTGATCCGATGCGTTGCACTACGCGTCTTCAAGTAGTTCGGCGAGCAGGAGGAGGACCCTTTGATCGATGTCGTCGCGAATGGATCGCACTTGATCAGGGGGGAGACCCGCCGGGTCCGTGACGTCCCAGTCGAGGTAGCGCTTGCCGGGGTAGAAGGGGCATTCGTCACCGCATCCCATGGTGACTACGACGTCCGACGTCTTGACCGCATCGTCGGTCAGGGGCTTCGGATACTCGGCGCTGATGTCGACCCCGAGATCCGCCATGACCGCAACGGCTGAGGGATTGATCTCGTTCGAGGGTGCCGATCCGGCGCTACGGACGGTGACTCGCCCGGCCGCGTGGTAGTCGAGGAGACCCGCCGCCATCTGTGATCGGCCGGCATTGTGAACGCAAACGAAGAGGACTTCAGGTTTGGACACGGGAATCTCCTCAGAGAGATGGGCGTGGTGCTCGGTCCGATCGTAGGCAGCGGAGTACGGCTTGTCCGGCGAAGGTCTATAGCCCCGGCAGGTCGGCCGACAGCAGGAACTCCTGAAGATGCTCCGCGCTCTCCTGTGTCCATCCGTCGACGGGGGCGATGGCGCTCCACCCATCAACGAACGTGTCGTTGTAGTTGTGGCCGTGCCCGACCGACGCCGAGAAGCCGTTGATGAGGTCGATTACGACCTGCCAGAACGACACCCACGGCACCCATCGAACGGACTGGGGCACGTCGTAGCCGATCGGAGCCTGTGACCACTCTTGGGGCTTCCAGAGTGTCTCCCAATTCCAGTAGCCAACCGGATCCGATGGGTGGTGGTAGTAGAGAACCTTCGGGTCGACCCAGGCGGGGTCATGCGCGTACTCATCGGCCGGTCCGTTGACGCTTCTCACGATCCGGCCGTTGTCGTAGACGGGCCGCCACACCGGCGATGGATCGCGTTCGGCTTCGAGTTGGTGACGCACCTGGTTGGCATCAGTGGGGCCCACCCACAGTGCGCCGTCGACCCGCGACTGGATGTAGGCGAGGGATGCATCCAGATCGTCCTGAACGTACGCCGCTTCTGACCCGAGCGTGCCGAGACTCTCGCCGAATGCGATGAGCCGCGGCCGGTTGTCCTCCGGCAGTGTCTGCCACCAGTCGATGACTGCGTCGTTGATGGCAATTCCAGACTCCATCGCCGTCGCGGTGTCGAGCACGAAAGAGACCCAGCTCGGGAGGAACGAGTACTGCATCGCGGCGATCGCCGTGTCGCCCCGGTACATGTACTCGACAGTGGCCGCCGAGATCGGATCCACCCAACCGGTTCCCGTCGATGCGACCAGAACCAGCAATGCCCGGTCCTGGGCGCTCGTGCGTTTCAGCTCGTCGACGACCAGCTGTGCGCGGGCTTCGGGGGAGTCAGCGGAATTCAACCCGGCGTACACGCGAATCGGATCCAGGTTCTCTCCGCCGTCGTCGTAGAACACAGCCATATCCTCGGTTGTCGTTGCAGCGCCGGCGAACGTCCGTCCCTGATAGCCCAGGTCGTCCCACTCGACCAGTGAATCCGGGGACCCGGAGACCTCAGGGTTCTGGGGTTGGGTGATTCCCTCAAGCGTGGTGGTATCCCCCGGTCCGAAATGTCCGTTGGCCACAGCCGTCAGCCCGCCACTCGATATGAACCAGAACAGAGATCCGAAGACGGCGACCACGATCAGGATCGTGGCGATCCTTGCGATATGAACCGACATGTGGCGCCCGTTGAGCACATCAAGTTTCACGACGAGCCAACGGACAGAGCGGCCGAGGAACAGCAAGACGGCCGTGAGTCCGATGATCCAGACGACGGCCAGGAGCCCACTCATGGGCCCGATCTCGTCGAGGCCAACCAGGAGTCGCTGGTCAGATTGCCATGACGGCCATCGAATCACGGCGACCACGAGGATGGCGACAGCGACGCCTCCGAGGACCATTGTGATCCCTGGATGTGCGGTGAATCCGCCCGAGCTCAGTCTCCTGGCGATTGGTCGGATGGCGATCCAAAGCAGAACACCCACGGCGTAGCCGAACGCGAACGACAGTGCGCTCACGACGCCTTGCATCATCGGTGATCGTGGCAGCAAGCTCGATCCGAGCGAGAACCACAGCAAGAGGAGACCAAGGACGGTGCCGACGTTCGAAGGTGGAGAGAGGAGGGTCGCGACGTACTTCGGAGCAACGGGTGCTTCGGTCATGGGCAAAGGCCTAGTCCCGAACGGATCGACGGGGCACCGACTGCAGGCTGCCGAATGTTGACTACCTTATTTCTCATGGATCGATCGACACGGAACGGCATGGCGTTCGCGTTGCTTGCTGCCCTCTTCTGGGGGGTGAGCGGAGCGGTCGCGGCCGACGCGTTCACCCATCTGTCGGCGACCAGAGTTGCCGAGGCCCGGGCGATCGTCACGACCCTCCTCTTCGTTCCGTTCGCCTTCTTCCGCGGTGCCCTCGCGCCCCGGGGCGGCCTCCTGGGATTCGCGCTCCTCGGTGCCAACCTGGTGGTCGTGAACGTGACGTTCTACTGGGCGATCGATCGGCTCGGCGTCGGTCCCGGAGCGACGATCCAGTTCCTCGCACCGATCTTCGTCCTTCTCTGGATGGTGGTCATGCAGCGTCGGCATGTCTCTCCCACGGTGTGGGTGGCAGCTGCAGTGGCGGTGACCGGTGTGTTCCTGATCACAGAGGCGTGGAGTCTCGAGGGCGGCGACTGGATCGGCGTGGCTTGGGGCCTCCTCTCTGCTGTTGCGTTCGCTTCCTATCTGGTCTTCGGTGAGTACCTGGGGAGATCTCATCCGGCGATGACGATCGTCACATGGGGATTCGTGTTCGCTTCGGTCATCTGGCTCTTCGTTCAGCCGCTGTGGACCTTTCCCACAGACCTGTCTGCCAAGGTCTGGGTTGAGTTGTTGTGGATTGGGATCATTGGGACGGCGTTGCCGTTCCTGTTCGGATTCTCGGCTCTACGCCGTGCCGCCTCCGGGATCGTCGGCGTCATCTCGACGACAGAACCGGTCTTCGCCGCAACGGCTGCGTGGATCCTGCTTGGCCAGTATCTCAGCGCGGTCCAGATGATCGGCGGCGCCATGGTGCTCGGAGCAGCAGCCGCCATCCAGCGATGGGGGACGACCGATGCCGAGAATTCCCGCGACCTGGTGAGCTAGCAAGACACCGGCTGGTACCGTTTCAGACATGCGATTCCTCAAGCGAGCCTTGCTCGGTGCCCTTCTTCTCAACGTTCTCCTGGTCGTTGCCGCCCAGGTGGCTAAACGGATGCTTCCTGCATACGGAGACGAGGACTCTGATGTCTTTGCGGCCGTGGCTGCGATGAGCGGTGCCGAGATCGTGAATCGATCCGACTCATTCCGGGCAGGGTCGGGGACCGCGGTGATGGGTGGCATGACGATCGACCTCACTGAAGCTGAGATCTCAACATCCGCAACGCTTGAACTCACCGCCGTCGCCGGTGGGATCGATGTGACCGTGCCGGCGGGTTGGCGTGTCGAGATGGCTTCGACGCTGTTCGCCGGTGGCGCCGACAATCTGACGGATCCGGATGCAGCCGATGACGAGGCGCCGCTTCTCCTGGTCGATGCCAGGGCGTACTTCGGCGGCATCGCTATCCGGACGGTCTCCTGATTACTCGCGGTCGTTCATCGAGGCGTTGACGATTCGAGCGAACGCCAGCACTCCTTCGGAGCGGCTGTCGTATTCGAGCGCCTTGGCGAGAGTGGCCCGTGCCTCGTCGGTTCGCTCGGTCTCCCTGAGAGCGATGCCGCGGTAAACGAGTGTCATCGTGGTGACGTCATCGTTGTTCAACGCATGCTTGGTCAGCGCGATGGCTTCGTCGAATCTCCCGACGCCGCACAACAACTCGACCGTCGAGAGCGTGACGTGCGTCGTCTGATCCACCGATTGGAGAATCTCGATCGATGTACGCAGGTTCCCTCGCTCCTGATGTAGTTCGGCCACGGTGAGGGCGATCGCAACTCGCATGATGGGAAGAGCCACCGCGACGCCAGGAGCGATCGGTATCACCAGACCCGCATCGGGCATGTACTTCTTGATGAACGGATCATCCTTCGGCTCGAAGTCACCGACCACCGACCGGGAGAGCAGTTCAGATGCGTAGGAGCGGCGACTCTCGAGCGACATGAGGCCAGCGAGCACATCGGCGGTATTGCGGTACTGCGGATGCTGTCCGGCGGCTAGATCGATGGCGTGGGGGTCTCCAGAGACGACGGCGGCGTGCATCGCCTTCTCTCCAGATTTCGAGAACCAGCCGGGTTCGGTGCGAGCCGCAAGCGTGGCGTACTCGTCGGGTCCCGGGAACTCCCACGTCGTATCCGTCCACTCGCGGGTCTCGCGTCCTCCGAGTCTGAACCCGAATTCATTGGAGAGCGGGTCGTACCACCAGTCGCCGTCGCTGTAGACGAGAGCATGGCGGTTCGGATCGGACGAGGCGCCGAATGACCAGGACACGTCTCTGTGCTTTCGGTTGGGAGCAGTGGCCGCACCCTATCGCGCCGTTCGCCGGTAGCCTCGCGCCATGGCTGTAGATCTCGCCGGCACCGTTACCTATCTCAAGGACCATGCCGTTGAGCATGGATTCCACGTTCACGACGAGCGCCACTTCGTGGAGACCTACACACTTCGCCAGGCGTGGGAGGTCGATCTCCATCCGGCCGAGTCCTGCGAGGGCCCCCTCGATCTCCACCTCGCGATCGACCTCGACCCGCGTATCGTGCTGGAACTCGAGGATATGCTCATGGAGGCTCCTGAGACACCGGAGGATCCGGATGGGCGATTCATGGTGCCGTTCCTTTTCAACTGGGGGCTACCGCCATTGGCGGATCCCCCGGATCTGATCGTGCTATCTACCGAACTCGCCGGGATCGGAGGGGTTGATTTGCCCATCGAGGTTTCCGCCGTTGACAGCTTCGGTGCCCTTTCCGATGGGCAGGAGCGTCGTCTCTCGATCATCGCTGCGGTGGACATCTCGCTCGTCGATCTCATGTACCGCCAGGACAGTCTCTGCGAGACACTCGACCGAGTCCACGCAGTGAGCATGTACGTTACGGAGCACGCGCTCGCCTGGATTGGATGACCAGGCTTCGCCGGGTGTCATCGGTCATCGGTACCCGGCGCTCGGTATCCGAAACCGGCCCTGAGTGCGTCGACAGACGTGATTTGGTGGACCACTACCGGCTACCGGCCGAAGGCCGATTCTCAGTCTGCTTCCGCTGCGCGGCGGTCCAGCCAGTGGGTGATCGGTGCGGGCATTTCGGTGGGGCGGTCGCCCCAATCGTAGACCACGACGGAGCCGCCCGCGGCGTCGTGCATCGCTCGCCGCTCCGGACTCGTGAAGATGCCGAGAAATCCGAGGCCGAAGACCCAGATTGAGAACGGGAAGACCAACTGGCGGATCGCCGCCTGTTTGCCGGAGATCGGCGAACCGTCACGTGCCAAGACGCTGATACCAAGAACCCCCATCCCGATGGTCTTCCCTGCGAGAGACAGGCTCATCCAGTGGTAGAGGAATTGCCAGAAGCCTGCGAGGATTAGCCCAGCAATGCTCGATTCCCAGGACGTATCGATGTGAAGGCCGAATAGGAAATCGATCACGAAGGCGGTCCCCAGCACGAAACCTACGAATGCCGCCCAGACGATCACTGAGTCGAGGAGGAATGCCAAGAGCCGAGACACGGAACCGGCGTAGTGGCCGGTCAACTGACCTCGGCCTTGTTCGTCAATCCCCGTGCCGGCTTCGAGGGCGGGCGGCGCGATGGGTCGCGTATTCGGGTCGCGTCTGATGAAGCGGTAGGTCGTCCGCCCGATGATCTGATCGACGGCGACGACTTGGCGGCGGACGACGTCCATCGCGGATCCCGCGAGGGCGCCGGTGCTCTCCCGGACGATGTCGGGGATGCCGGCCCGGTCGGTGAGTTCCTTGACATCGACACGGTCGAGAAGTGCGTCGATATCCACCCGGCTCATGAGGGCATCGACGTCGACCCGATCGAGCAGTGCATCGACGTCGACTCGTTCCATCAGGGCGTTGACATCGATGTTGTCGAGGAGGGTCTGGGGATCGACTCGATCGAGGAGCGCATTGACGTCGACTCGTTCCATCAGGGCGTTGACGTCAACATTTTCGATGATCGTGTCTGGATCCACGGCATCGACGACTACGCCGGTGGCTCGCGAGAAGACCCGCGAGAACAACCCGTTGTCGGTCGGATCCGTGCCGCTGGTCATCGATGTGGTACCGACGTTGGAGCAGAGATGAAACCAAGGCGCATGGGCATTGGGAGACGATATCACGCGAAGGAGTCGCTACGGCAATGGAGCGCGGGATGGACCCGCGCTCCTTTCTGCCGCGGCTCTCGTGGCTACTCGTAGGCGATGGCTTCGAGGACGTTCAGGCGTGACGCCTTCCACGACGGGTAGATGGCGGCGATCATACCGGCGAGCGCCGCGAGGAGGACCAGCACGACGATCTGGCTGACAGGCACAGCGAACAGACCCAACCCGCTCTCCGCAAGGGCTCGAACGACGGCCCAGCCCAGGAAGAGGCCGACACCGACGCCCATGACGGCGCCGAACAGCGCGATGATCACGGCTTCCCAGCGGATCATCCTCCGTACCTGCCGGCGCACCATGCCGACGGCACGGAGCAGTCCGATCTCGCGGGTCCGTTCGATGATTGCAAGGGCCAGCGTGTTCGTGATTCCCAGCACCGCGATGATGATCGCCAGGAACAACAGACCGGTAAAGAACACAAGCATCTGATCGATCTGCATCTCAGCGTCTGCGACGAGTTCGCTCTTGTTCTGTACCTTCACGTTCGGGTATTCGGCAGCTACGCCATCGATGGCGGCTCTCGCGTCCGCAATCGCAACACCATCTACGCTGTTGGCGAACACGAGGTAGTCGGTTGGGTTGGAGAAGCCGACGATGTAGGCGGACTCGGTGATGACGTAGTTGCCGAAGTTCTCCGACGCGATCGTTCCGACGATCTCGGTCGGGCCACCGGGGTTCTGCGGATACTCGATCGTGACGGAATCACCTATCGACCAGGCGTTCTCGTCCAGGAGAGACTCGACGACGAGAACGCCGTTCGTCTCCTCGAGTGCCTCGTACGCGCCAGGCGACACGTCGAGACTCGTGACAGTATCGATCGTGGTGGGATCGACGGCGATGATGGATGTGCTCTCTCCCTCGACGAGGGCCACGCCGATCTTCACGGTGGAGACGTCGCCGATCTCTGTCAGCGCCCGAACTTCCTCGGTGAACGCCGGGCTAACACCGACGGCGAAGTTCGTCGATTGCGCCGAGAAGTCCCCCGGGAACGAGTCGGTGACCGACGACGAGACTGAGGACTTGATGGAGGCTCCGAATACGGCAACGAAGACGACGAGTGCAACTCCGATCATCAACGCTGATGCGGTGGAAGCGGTCCGTCGGGGCTGGCGTCTCGTGTTGTCCTGTGCGAGTTGCCCGGCGACGCCGAACATCTTGGGAAGCGGCCATCCGAGTACGGCTGCGACAGGATCTGCCGCGAGCGGAGCGATGATCGACACGCCGAGGAAGAACACGAGCGCACCGATCGCCACGAACCAGATGTCCCCGCTCACGGATGTGAACAGGCCGATCAGAAGAGCAGCAATACCGACGCCTACGGTGACCGAGCCGGTCACAGCCCGAACGTGAAGCGACCGGCGCTGTGGTCGTGCTAGCTCTTCCCTCATCGCGGCCACGGGAGGAACCCGGGCAGCCTTACGGGCGGGCAACAGGGCCGAGACGATCGTGACAACGAGTCCGACGGTCATGCCGACGATGACGGTTCTGGGGAGAAGCGTGAGTGGCCCTTCCGGCATGTTGAATCCGAAGGCGTTCATCGCTGCCGCGAGACCTATTGCGAGCAGAACACCGACACCGATGCCGATGACGGATGCCACGAAGCCCACGATCAGTGCTTCGACGACGACCATCCAGGTGACCTGTTTCGCGGTGGCGCCGACCGCTCGGAGGAGCGCAAGCTCCCTGGTCCGCTGGGCAACGATGATGCGGAAGGTGTTGCTGATGATGAAAGCACCGACGAAGACGGCAACGGCGGCGAACGCCAGCAGCGCGATGTTCAAGAAGCCGAGACCTTCTGAGATGACGTCGAGCTGTTCGTCGTTCGACTGTTCGGCGGTGACGGCCTCGATGTCACCGTTCATCGTCGTTGAGATGTCGGCGGCCAGCTCCTCGGGAGTGACTCCGGGTTCGGCGGCAACGGAGATGGCGCTGAACTGGCCCTCGAGATCGAAGAGGCGTTGGGCCTCTCCGAGTTCGAACATGGCGAGCGTTGCTCCTGCGAGGCTGTCGCTCTCACCGAAACTGGCAATACCGACGATCGTGAACTCTTCTGGAGCTCCGATCGTCAGTACCGCGATCGTGTCTCCCACGGCAAGGTCGTTCGCTTGGGCCGAGTTCGCGTCGATCACGATCTCGCCAGGAATCTCGGGGCCGCGCCCGTTCCCATCCTTGATCGTCACGGGACTCATGGACGCATCGATCGCCCAGGAGTAGCCGAGCGTCGGAGGACCCTGTCCTCCTATGGCGTCTCCTTCCTTGTTGACGAGTTGAGCGAAACCGGCGACGCCACCCTCTGCGGTGCGGACGCCCGGCGTGGCGAGGACCGAGGCGATCGTGTCCTCTGGAATCGATCCGACCTCGGTGTTCTGCCACACGTCGCCGTCTGCGAGCTGCGCAGGACGAACATAGACGTCGACACCGGTTGTCGTCGTCTCGAGGAGCGCATCGAAACGAGCGCTGACGGTGTCTGTGAAGACGAAGCTTGCTGCGACGAACGCGACGCCGATGACGATGGCGAACGCCGTGAGGCTGAGTCGCATCTTGTTGGCGAAAACGCCCTTGAATGCTGCACGGAACATGGTCAGGCTCCCAGGTGCTTCATCTGTTCGAGGATCGAATCAGGCGTTGGGTCGATCATCTCGTCGACGACGTCTCCGTCGTCGAGGAAGATGATTCGATCCGCGTAGCTGGCGGCGATGGGGTCATGGGTGACCATCACGATGGTCTGATCGAACTCCCGAACCGCGGTACGCATGAAGTCGAGGAGTTCCCCGCTGGCGACCGAGTCGAGATTGCCGCTCGGCTCATCAGCGAACACGATCTCAGGCTTGGAGACGAGTGCGCGTGCGGCTGCGACGCGTTGCTGCTG
Organism: uncultured Acidimicrobiia bacterium; assembly: GCA_964195545.1. Lineage (GTDB taxonomy): Bacteria > Actinomycetota > Acidimicrobiia > Spongiisociales > UBA5794 > JAHEEL01. The sequence continues at coordinate 19,059 of CAXMQQ010000063.1, forward strand.
TCCTCCGGAGAGTTCGCTGGGCCGGTGGTCGAGCCGGTCGCTGAGGCCGACGGCTCCAACGACCGTGTCGTACCATTCCTGATCCGGTTTGGACCCGGCGATCGAGAGGGGGAGAAGGATGTTCTCTGCCGCGTTGAGCGTCGGAATCAGGTTGAAGGCCTGGAACACGAAGCCGACCTGCTCGCGGCGGAGGATCGTCAAATCGCGGTCCTTCAGCGTTCCGAGTTCGGTCTCTCCGATGTAGACGGAGCCTTCGGTGAGGTCGTCGAGGCCGGCCAGCGTGTGGAGGAGCGTCGATTTGCCGGATCCGGATGGGCCCATGATCGCTGTGAATTGTCCGCGCTTGAAGTCCGCGGAGATGTCATCGAGGGCGCGAATCTCGGCATCGCCTCCGCCGTAGATCTTCGTCCCGCCGCGGATGCGTGCTGCGGCTTCGGTCGATAGGAGTGCTTCCAACATGATGTTCCCTCTGGGTGGATATGCGTGGACGATGCAAAGGTACGGGGGATTGGAGCCGGTGTCATCGGTCGGGCGAGGGGTTGGGCCTCATCCGATCGGATGAGTGAACCCCGAGGCCGAATCCGGTGGATCCCCGACTACTCCTGGGGGTTGTCCCCAGGTCGGACGAGACCGGACTCATAGGCGACGACGACTGCCTGCACCCGGTCGCGAAGATCCAACTTGGTGAGGATGTGTGAGATATGAGTCTTCACCGTCGCTTCTGAGACGAACAGCGCTTCGGCGATCTCAGCATTCGAGAGACCGGCTGCAAGGCTTCGAAGAACCTCGATTTCGCGCTCGGTGAGTTCATCCATGCCTTCGGTGCTGGCGTCGGGCTCTGGACGTGAAGCGAACTCCTCGATAAGTCGCCGGGTGACGGTCGGCGCGAGGAGCGCCTCGCCGCGAGCGACGACCCTGATCGCATGGATAAGGTCGTCCGGCGGAGCGTCCTTCAGGAGGAAGCCGCTCGCACCTGCTCGTATCGCTGCGTAGACGTACTCGTCGAGATCGAACGTCGTCAGGATGAGAACTCTGGGCTTCGGGTCGAGTGACGACGTGTTCAGACGACGCGTTGCATCGATACCATCCATCACCGGCATCCGGATGTCCATGAGAACGACGTCCGGTCTCTGTCGTGTGGCAGCTTCGATTCCCTCGCGTCCGTCGGGGGCCTCGCCGATGACGCTGATCCCGGGTTCGGCCTCGAGGATCATGCGTAGGCCAGAGCGGATGAGGGCCTGGTCATCGATGATGAGGACTCGTATCGGCGTCATGTGGTATCACACGGTATCGAGACGGCAACGCGAAAGCCGCCGCCCGGTTGTGGCCCGGCATCGAAAGTTCCGTTGAGGATCGTCGAACGTTCGCGCATGCTCATCAAGCCTTGGCCAGAGCCGGACTCACTGATGGAACTTGCGGCACCGCGCCCATCGTCCACGATGCCGATCTCGATGCTGTTGGGTCCGTAGACAATGACAACTTTCGCTGTGACTTTGGGTCCGCCGTGTTTGAGAACGTTGGTGAGCGACTCCTGGACGATTCGGTATGCGTTGAGGTCCATGCCGGGTGGGAGAGTGCGCGGTTTGCCTTGGATCTCAAGGGTCACGGTCAGTCCGGCCTCGGTCATCTGGACGATGAGCGCATCGAGCTGTCCGAGCCCGGGCTGTGGCGTCCGGCTCGCCGGCTCGCCGGTTCGGAGCATTCCGAGAAGGCGACGAAGTTCGACAAGACCCTCGTGACCCGCCCTCTCCGCTTCGCCTGCGGCCCTCTTCGCCTGCTCGTCGTCGTTCCCGATCAGACGTTGAGCAGCCGCCGCCTGAAGGGTCGCAACGGTCATTTCATGAGCGACGACATCGTGGAGCTCGCGAGCGATTCGGGCTCGCTCCTGGCGGACAGCCTCGGACTTGTCGAACTCCAGTTGTTGCGCTCGGAGGGCAAGGTCGGCCTCTGTTGTCTGACGTTCCCTCGATTCGAGGCCCAGGATGAACGGGAAACTGGTGAAGATCAGCACGACGAGCGGCGTTCCGATCGACACGACATCGGCAAGCACACCGGAGATGGTGAATGCCGTCATCAAACCGATCGTCGTCCATCCAGTGATGAGTGCGCGTCGTCGCGGCAATTCAGACCCGACGGCGTGGAACAGGAAGAGGAGGCCAAAGATCGCGATCGTGTCCGGATAGTTGAGATTGCGGTCGAGGAAGAACCCGAACGACGCGACGAGGAGTGCCGTGGTGGGGAATCGGCGACGGAACGCGACGGGGACGGTCTGGAGCAAGATGAGGGCGACGGCCAACGCGTCGGGATCGCGGAAGCCGAGGGCGTTAACGGTTGTGAGGTCGATCTCGCTGAAGTCGACGAGTGCGCCGATGGTCAGAGTCAGGGCGAGGAGTGCGTCGATCGCCCAGGTTGGTATGCGGCGGTTGGTCATGGTCACGGTGCGATGGTATCGAATACGACCACATCTCCGCATCGGCCGTGGGGTGGAGAGCGTGTCATCCGGGAGAAGTAGATCAGTAGATCAGTAGATCAATCAGAGGCTTCGTCGACAACGGGCTCCGGTGTGCCCACCGCAGATCTCAGGCGGCTTGTGGTAGGTCCTGGTCGCGATGGGGATCGAGGAGGATGACCCGATCGCCGATGACTGTCGGAGTTGATCCGTGAACCCTCGCCCCGCTGAGGACCAGGATCTTGGCGATCAGCGACCGAATCGGACCCGGTTTGGACGGTGATCGGTGACCAGCCGCCCCCAGGCTTCGGAGCCGACGGATCTCCTCAGCGACCCCATCCATGTAGGGATTGGCGAGTTGGTGCTCGTGGTACATCAGCTTCCTCCGGTGTTGTCGATGTAGGACTGGAGAACAGCGGTTGTCTCTGGGACGATGTCCTCGCGCAGGGCGTACGCCTTGTCGGAGCCGATCAAGATCTTCACGAGGCCGGCCGAACGGAGCAGCATCATGTGATGGTGCAGCGTCGATTTCGAGACCTCGAGTTCGTCGGCAAGTTCGTGCAGTGATGCAGGGCCGCTTGAGAGGCGCCGCAGGATTCGCAGCCTCCGCTCGTCACCAAGAGCCTTGTAGGTCTTGATCAGCCACGTCGGCGGCGCATCGGGATCTGCGCCCATGTATTCGTCGGCAACCGGGTAGGCGATGATCATCCGGTTGGGTGACTCGGTGAAGATGTTCCACGGGCGACCGACGACCGACGGCATGAGCAGGATTGGCCGGTGATATCCTTGCTTCTCGATCGATATCCCGTTCGTTGCGAGTTCCACGAAGCGCTCGGTTGAGAGACGCTCGACCATGGACTGCTTCGCCGTCAGGTCGCGCTCGAGAATCGGACGGAAGTCTTTCTCATAGGTGGCGAACACATCGGTGTGCACGCCGCGCATCGCTGCCACGATCAGGTCGGTGGTTTCGCGAGGCTCGAGAGCGAGAAGCTCGCGCATCGCACCGGCCCACCTCTGATGCTTCGCCACCACCGGAAGATCCATGAGTCGGTCGAGGGCCCCGCCGTCACCGGCCGCGACCGCCGGAGCGAGACGTTCGTATTCGGGGCTATCCGCCTCATGCATGGCGAGAAGAGCCAGTCTCACGTCTGTTGGATCCATAGCCTCAACATGATCGAGGAAATCGTCGACCGTGCTTCCGCTGACCATGTCGTCCAGAAGCGACATTGCCGAGATCCACACGTTGCCCGACTGAATCCTCCCAAGGAGTGAACGGGTCTCAGGGGAAAGAGCTTCAGAGAATTCGGCGAACCAATCGGCACCGAGTCCGTACTCCTCGAAGGACTGAGGCATCTCGTCGCAGCCCTCGACCAACCAGAGGACGATCAGAAGATCTGCGGCGCCATGGATAGCGGTCTCGACGCGAGGTGCCCTCGCTCGGGGAGTGGTGAGATCCCGAATTCGGGGTTGAGCTGTCATCGTATGAACTCGCAATCGTCGAAAGGTTCAATATGTGTTTGGTCATTCGAAATATATCGAACGCAACGAGACTTGTCAACCAATTTGTCGAATTGGGTCGAGATCGCCCCTCAGCGAGTTGCGAGGGTCACGGCTACCGGGTCGCCGTCCTGGAGCGATACCGCAACTGAGTCGCCCGCGCTGACGCGACGAAGTGCGGTGATGAGTTCGTCCATTGTCAGAACGGCGGCACCATCGATCGCAGTGACTACGTCGTCGACAACGATGCCTGCAGCGTTGGCCGGTGAGTCCGGCGACACCGAACGGACCGTGACGCCGACGGGAACGAAGCCGCCGTCGCCTGTCTCGTCATAGGCCGTAGCTCCGCCGATCCCGAGCAGGCCGTGTGAAACGGATCCGGTTGAGATGATCTCGGTCGCGACGCGCTCAACGATTTCAACCGGTGTCGCGAATCCGATGCCCTCAACACCGATGCTGGATACGCCGACGGCCGTCGTGATTCCGATCAGGGCGCCGGATTCATCAACGAGCGAACCGCCACTGGAACCGCTCGTTATGGGCGCGTCCGTCTGGATCATGCCGTAGAGAATCGTGTCCGGACCGGTCTGGACCTCACGGCCGAGCGCCGAGACGACACCGACGGAGAGAGATGGCCCTCCCTCGAGACCCAGGGGGCTTCCAATGGCGATCGCCGGACTCCCGACGACAAGATCGTCGGTAGATCCCAGCGTGATTGGAGCGAGGTTCGATGTCGGGACGCGAAGAACGGCGAGATCGGTGAGCGGGTCGCTCCCGATCAGTTCGGCCTCGTAGACCCGGCCGTCCGAGAGAACGACCCGTACGGCGTCGCCGACTTCAACGACGTGGTGATTCGTGATGATGTGGCCGGACTCGTCGAGAACAACTCCTGAGCCAGAACCAGCCTGGGTGAACGTATCCCCCGATGCAGTCCCGATTTCGACCGTGACGATGCTTGGGATGACGGCCGCTCCCACAGCAGTCGCGTCGGCGGTCTCTGTGGCAGATGCGACGGCTGGAAGTGCCGAAATGGTTCTGGGTGCGCGCGCCTGCTCGATGACGACAGGAGGGAGGTCCTGATGTGTTGAGGCGCCGATGAGTCCTCCTCCGATGCCCGCTAGGGCGACGGCGAGGGTGATCGGGAGGATCAGCCGGGAGTGGCGTCGTCGCGGGGAGGGCGGTTGCGCAGCCCGGGGTTCTCCGGAACTGGTCGTGTCTACGGAGAATGTGCGGCGCGGTGTGGAGTGTGGTGATGGGGGCATCATCGATCCGTTCGTGGGCTTCGTTGTATCTCAACATCAACAACGCTCAAACGTATTCGAAGTTCCTGAGAAGAAGATGAGAAATAGAAAGGAGAGAAACCTGAGCTATGGACTGCAAGTTTCGAGATGTGCTTCGGTCTTGCTACTTGCCCAGTACCGACTACCGGGAGCGGAGCGAGCCGCGTAGCGAGTTGGTCGCTTCCCCTACGAGGATCCCCAGGGCGGCACCGCCTGCGACGTCAAGGGGGAGGTGGGCGCCTGCGTAGATACGGGTCACACCGACGCCGACGGCGAACCCGTGGAGGGCGATGCGCTCCGGCAATGATCGATCTCGGGCGATGATCGTTGCCAGCGTGACCGCAACGGCCGCGTGGCCGGAGACGTAGCCGAGGCTTCCGTCGGTCTGAGTGGCGAGGCGGAGGTTCGTTGTCGGATTGTGATCGTACGGCCTGCCGCGGCCGACGATCTTCTTCACGCCCTTCGCTGCGAGCCAAGTTGTGAACCCCGCAGATGCGTATGCCAGGGAAGGATCGAGGTCGCGGGTCCTCCAGTACGACCAGCCGGCGAGAGCGAATGGTGCACTGAGGCTGCCGGCCTGCATCGGCACCCATGCGAGCGGTGCCCACTCATCCGGTGCATCGTTGACGGCCCGGTAGATCCTTCGTTCCCAATCCGGGAGTCCACGACGCGCCTCGATGGCGGAACCGATGAGTACGGCGACCGCTACACCGATCCTCAGCGCTCTGCGTACGGTCATCGACATCCCCCTCGGTTCTCCACAGGGCTATCCGCGGTTCCTGATCCGGACCGCCGAATCCGTCGTTTGTGCTTACGACCACCTCTGTTGTGGTCGTAGGCACAATCGATCGGGAATGATCAGCTGCAGCCCGTTGTGTCGCCGCAGGTCAGGCACACGTAGCACGAGCCACTACGGACGGTCATATGACCACACGCCGAGCATGCCGGTGCATCGCCCATCAGATCCCCGAGAGACGCCTCTGCCGCAGTGATGGCAGCAGCCGTTGCCGTTCCCGGGCCGTCGGAGACCACAGCGGTGGCATAGGCAGGTGCCGGTTCGGGGAGCGTGTTGGTGTCGTTGTCGACGAACTTCGCTGCAGCCACCTGCGCATCGACGTCGATCTCCGCCGCCGCGTCCGTGAGGTCGAGCTGGGTGCCGGCCTCAACGGCGATGCCTTTCGGCGGTTCCGGCAACTCACCGGAACGATCCGGTGGCACCTGCACGAGTTCGTCGCGTTCGAGATACTCGAGACCGAGAGCCCGAAACACGTAATCGATGATCGAGTTGGACATCTTGATGTTCGGGTGTCCCTCGACGAAGCCGCGTGGTTCGAACGTCTGGAACGTGAACGTATCCACGTACTCCTCGAGCGGAACACCGTATTGGAGACCCTTCGACACAGCGATTGCGAAACAACTCAGGACACCGCGCAGTGTCGCGCCCTCCTTCGCCAGGTCGATGAACAGCTCTCCCAGGGTGCCGTCGCTGTACTCGCCGGTGCGGAGGAACACCTTGTGTCCGCCGACACGAGCCTCCTGCGTGAACCCGAGTCGCCGCGACGGCAAGAGGAATCGCGGACGGGAGAGGTCGTGGTATGCCTGAGTTGGGGACTGTCCCGGGTTGAACATGCCACCGTGGATCATGACCTCGCGGGTGATCGCTTCGGTGACTTCCTCCGGCTCGTTCTCGCCCACGCCTTCGTCGGTGGTGGAAGAGAGTGGCTGCGACGCCTTCGAGCCATCTCGGTAGAGGGCCATCGCTTTCAGACCGAGTTCCCAGGAGAGTCGGTACGACTCTTCGATGTCCTCGATGTCTGCTTCGTTCGGCATGTTGATCGTCTTCGAGATCGCCCCGGAGATGAACGGCTGGGCCGCGGCCATCATCTTGATGTGACCGCTGTAGTGAATGAATCGCTCGCCGTAGCGGCCATTGCGATTCGCGGTATCGAAGATGGCGAGGTGCTCTTCGAGCAATCCGGGAGCGCCCTCGATCGTCTGGCGTCCGCACACGTAGTCGTTCGCTTCTCTGATCTGCTCGTTCGAAAAGCCCAACTCGCGGAGCATCGAGAACCCGAGCCCGTTGTACTGGTCGGGGGTGAATCCGAGGCGCTGCATCGTGCCCTCGCCGAGTGTCCACTGATTGAACGCGAAACCGATCTCGAAGACCGAAGGGAGCGTCGCTTCGATCTTGCCGATGTCCTGAGCGGTGAAGCCCTTGGTCATCAACGTCGCTGCGTTGATGTGTGGGGCACGCTGGATGCCCATCGATCCGATCACGTAGTCGATGATCTGCTGGCGGCGCTCTTCGCTGTAGCCGAGTCGCTTCAAAGCAGGAGCGATCGACCGGTTGGCGATCTTGAAGTAGCCGCCACCCGCGAGCTTCTTGAACTTCACCAGAGCGAAGTCGGGTTCGACTCCGGTGGTGTCGCAGTCCATCAGGAGACCGATCGTTCCGGTCGGTGCCAACACGGTCGCCTGAGCGTTGCGGTAGCCGTGCTGTTCGCCGAGCTCAACGGCACGGTCCCAGGCTTCGCGAGCCTCCGCGACCATTTCGGCCGGGCCGAACTCCGGGTCGATGCCGGTGACGAAGTGGCTCAGACCGTCGTACTCGCTTTGATCGGTGTTGTAGGCGGCTCGGCGATGGTTGCGCATCACGCGCAGCATCGACTCCCGGTTCTCCTCGTACTTCGTGAACGGACCGAGCACACCCGCCATCTCGGCGGATGTAGCGTAGGCGTCGCCCGTCAGGATCGCTGTAAGGGACCCTGCGATGGCACGGCCTTCGTCGGAGTCGTATGGGACACCGATCCTCATGAGGAGAGAGCCCAGGTTCGCGTAGCCGAGCCCGAGGGTTCGGTAGTCGTAGGAACCCTGTGAGATCTCCTTTGATGGGAAGTGCGCCATCGTGACCGAGATCTCGAGCACGATCGTCCAAAGGCGGATGGCGTGCCGGTAGGAATCGAGGTCGAAGACACCCTTGTCATCCTGGTAGAACTGGCCGAGGTTCAGCGATGCGAGGTTGCACGCCGTGTTGTCGAGGAACATGTACTCCGAGCAGGGATTCGAGGCGCGGATCTCTCCTCCGGCAGGTGACGTGTGCCACTCGTTGACCGTCGTGTGGAACTGAACGCCGGGGTCGGCGCTGGCCCATGCTGCCTCGGCGACCTGATGCCAGAGATCTCGTGCCTTCAGCGTCTTCATGGTGCTGCCGTCGGTTCGGCTGGTGAGGTTCCAGTCATCGTCGTTGATGACAGCCTGGACGAATTCGGTCGTCATCCGCACCGAGTTGTTGGAGTTCTGCCCCGACACGGTCGCGTACGCTTCGCCGTTGAAATCGGATGAGTAGCCGGCGGCGATGAGCGCCTTGACCTTCTCTTCCTCCTTCGCCTTCCATGCGATGAACGTCTCGACGTCGGGGTGATCGATGTCGACGATGACCATCTTGGCCGCCCGTCGCGTTGTGCCGCCCGACTTGATCGCCCCTGCGGCCCGATCGCCAACCTTGAGGAAGCTCATGAGGCCCGAAGACTTGCCACCGCCCGAGAGGCGCTCTCCCTCTCCCCGGATATGGGAGAAGTTCGCCCCGGCCCCGGCGCCCATCTTGAAGAGGCGCGCTTCGCGAACCCAGAGATCCATGATGCCACCGGGATTCACGAGGTCGTCGTCGACGCTCATGATGAAGCAGGCGTGTGGGGCAGGGCGGCTGTAGGAATCGGGAGATTCGAGATTCTCACCCGTCGCAGGATCGACGTACCAGAAGCCCTGAGCGACGCCTTCGATGCCATACCGATGGTTGAGGCCTGTGTTGAACCATTGGGGCGAATTCGGAGCCGCCATCTGGTGGACGAGCATGTAGGCGAGTTCGTCTTCGAATGCCTGAGCGTCGTCGGACGACGCGAAGTACCCGTTCTGTTCGCCCCACCAGCGCCAGGTCGAGGCGAGACGATCGATCACCTGGCGTGCCGACCGCTCCGGTCCGAGGATCGGCTGGCCGTTCGCTTCGATGATCGGTCGACCGGCGTCATCCTTCTGCGGGACACCTGCTTTCCGGAAGTACTTCGAGACCATGATGTCCGCGGCGACCTGTGACCAATCTATGGGAACCTCAGCGTCTTCCATCTCGAATACGATCGATCCGTCGGGGTTCGTGATGCGGGAATCCCGGCGGATCCACTCCACGGTTTCGTACGGATCGGCCCCGGCGGTCGTGAACCGCCGTTCGATCTGGAGACCTTCGGTCATTCTTCCTCCTCAGGCGGCGTCTCTGCCGAGTTCCTCTACCCACAAACTTATACACACCTACCAGATGTTGGGGTAGGGAAGGGTATGCCTACCACATCTAGTACGGTTTCACGAGTGTAGTTACACCGGTGTCATCCGTCAAACCTTTTCCGATCGGGCGCACTCTGCGGCGAAAAGGCCGGATTCTGGGGCCCATCGGAGGGTTTGGAGGCATTTCTAGAGGCTCGATCGCTCAACGGCAAGAGGGATTGGGAAGAGGTTTTCGCGGAGCCGCCATTGTTTTCGCGAGACGGTGTCGCTACCGGTGAGCGCGCTCTTCGAGTATCGCCTCAACCTCGGCGATGTCCCCTGGAGCTGTCTTCGATGCCTTCCAATAGCACCAACCCGTTGGCAGGAAGAAGATTTGGAAGATGGAGAGGCCGAGGGCCCAGTTGAACGGTGGGGGAATGGATCGCTCGATAGCGTTGGCTGCGGCTGCGGTGAGTGCGGTCCCGGTTGAACGACCGACGCCGTTCACGAAATTGCCGAGACCGAAGATCGTGCCCCGGTGCTCCGGGAGGTTGACATCTGAGATGAGAGCGAACCAGTTCGGGGAGTCGGCAGACGTCAGAGCGATCGCGGCGACGGCCGTGAGGAACGACAGGGAGGCCCATGGATTCGTGAGAATGCTTCCGAGTACCTCGCCTGCGAGTGTCAGGGTGCCGGCGCCCTCGGTGACATCGAGGCCGCGTAGCGGGACCCAGAAGAAGACAAGGAACAGTGGCACCGCGCTCAGGATGCCGACGGCGCTGAGCAGCGCTCGTCCTCGTGGCGACCGACGCTGAAGGCGGTCACCCAGGTGTCCGAACAGAATCGAGAACAGCGCTCCGACCGTGAAGATCGCGGCGAACAGGCCGCCGACTCGCGTGCCCGTTGATTCGCCGTAGCCCTGAGCGATCACCTTCTCCTGATAGAGCAACGGGACCCAGATGAGGGAGCCGTAGGCAACCTGCGCCGTGAGACCCTGGAGGGTGAGCCACAGGTTCGTTCGCCGCTGGAATAGCAGCGGCAGTTGCGAGCGGTCGATCCGATACTCGTAGTCGCCGCCGGCGGCATACATCTCGGCGAGTGCCGGTTCGCGAAAGCCGCGTGGCGCTTCGTAGGTGGTGAGGAACAGCACCGCGAACGCGAATCCCGCGACCGCTATCACGACGAGAGGTATGCGGTAGTCGCTCGCTCCCAATTGCGAGGCCAGCAGTCCTCCGACGAGCACACCGATGCCCTGGGACAGGCCCCAGAAACTCATTGCGAGACCCCGGTGCTTCGGTCCCACGAAGTCCGAGATCACGGAGAAGCCGACGGATGCGATCGACCCGAGGCCGATCGCAACGAGCATCTGCCACACGACGAGCCACCAGAAATTCGGCGCCGTTGCCGAGAGCAGCGATCCACTGGCCCAGATGATCGTTCCCCAGAACAGCAGCGGCTTGCGGGTCCGCGAATCGCCGGCGTAACCCCATCCAACGGCCGTGACCGCAGCGACGAGAATCGTGGCGCCGGTCAGGAGCCCGATCGCCCCCGACGTGATATCGAAGGCGTCGGAGAGCGGCAAGACCATCGACGGGATCATCGCAAGGGCGGCATTGTCGAGGGACGCCAACACGACGAACACGACGATCGTGTAGACGATATGGATCGAGTTGCCCCACCAGCCGGGACGGGCACGTTTCATCGGCACCATTGTGCCCGTTCCCGGTCGGTGGGTTGGGCTATTCGGCCTCCGGCTCCTGGGGGGTGCCCTCGTCGGTCGGCGAGTCGTCATAGGCGACTGTTTCCACCGCGAGATCACCTTCCACATCGGCTGTTCCCTCACCGCTCGCCGCGGTGACGGTCGCCGGTCCGGGTGCCGGTTCTGCGCTCTTCCCGAACGGCGCCCACGCGGCCATGATGAGGCCGAACAGGATTCCGAGGAGCGGCAAGATCCACAGCAAGTCGCTGCTCAACGGAATCACGCCGTAGAGGAACAACGTGATTCCGAGGAAGAGACCGAAGAGGAATCCTGTGATCACGCCGAGGATTGGTCGACCCTTCACGCTTTCACCCCCTTCTTCGAACCAGCAGCGAGAACACCGGCACCGAACACGACCGTCCCGGCGGCGGCGACGAGTGCGGCAGGACCCGGTTCGCCGTCGAGCGCAACAGTGACGACCACGGCACAGTCGACATCACCCTGTTTGTGCCAGCCGGTGACTTCGAACTCTCCCGTCCCTGCCGGAACGAAACTCGGGATCGAGTACGTGTAGACGCCTTCGGCCGACACCTGTGTCGATTCACCCCCCCAACTGACGATCTGCCATGTGGTGCGTGGCAGTTGAACGGAGATGCCGCCCTCGAATGGGATCGGGCTGTCGAACGGTTGCGCACCCTCGCTGAGAGCGCCGGCATACGCCACGGTCTCCGTCTTCGGCACGAGAAACACGCTGGATCGAGGCCGATCGGCTGTCAATACCTTGTCGGAGGTCTTCGACGGGAAGTCAGCGTGTCCGATGCACGACCCCCGTGTGACCTCGGCACTTGCCGGCGCCGCGAGCAGCGCCGTCAGCATCATCCCGAGCATCAACACAGTCAGCGTGACCGCCGTGTTCCTCCGGAAGTGATTCGACATGCATCCCCTCTCTCTCGATTCGGCTACCCGCCTCACTCTACGGAATCCGAGCCCGGGGTGGGGGTAATCTCGCCCACATGAACGAGACGCCGCGACCATCGTGGACGCCCGATGCCGACACCGTCGGCCACGCCAATCTGACAAGGGTCATGGACGACATGGGCTTCGACTCGTACGAGGACTTCTATCGATGGTCGATCGAGTCGCGATCCGAGTTCTGGCGAATGGTCATCGATCGACTTGGCATCGTCTTCGCCGAGCCGCCGTCAGAGATCGTGAAGGGGCCTGCGGACGACCCGGTCTGGCTTCCCGGCGCACGTATGAACATCGTCGATTCGTGCTTCAATGCTCCCGACCAGCACACGGCCGTCATTTACCGCCGCAGCGGTGTCGAACACCGGGTGACGTATGAGGAGCTTTGCCTGCTGGTCAACCGATTCGCGAACGGTCTGGCGGCCCACGGAGTTCAGGCGGGAGACAGGGTTGCGATCGCCATGCCGATGACCATCGAGGCCGTGGCAGCGTATCTCGGGACGGTTGCGCTCGGCGCCGTGGTCGTATCGATCGCCGACTCGTTCGCACCTCACGAGATCGACACACGTCTGCGACTTACGGATCCGAAGATCGTTGTTACCCAGGACCGCTTCGAACGCTCGGGCCGAACCCTCCCAATGTACGACAAGGTCGTCGAGGCGGGTGCCGCGATGTGCGTTGTCGTTGAGACCAGCGGCGGCGCACTAAGGGGCGGCGACGTGTCATGGGACCGATTCCTTAGCGATGATCCCGTCCTCACTCCAGTGCCAGGGCCGCCGAATGCCCACATGAATATCTTGTTCTCATCAGGAACGACGGGGGAACCGAAGGGGATCCCCTGGACCCACCTCACGCCGATCAAGGCGGCGATGGACGGCTTCTTCCACCACGACATCCACGCCGACGATGTCGTGGCATGGCCCACGAACCTCGGTTGGATGCTTGGTCCCTGGCTCATCTATGCGACGCTGATCAACGGCGCCGCCATGGCGCTGTACGACGACGCACCGACCGGACGAGGGTTCGTCGACTTCGTTCGGGATGCGGGGGTGACGGTTCTTGGTCTCGTCCCATCGATCGTCGCGGTGTGGCGATCGACGGGTGCGCTCGACGGCGCTGCGTGGACCGATGTCCGGGTACTGTCATCGTCCGGTGAGGCTTCGGTGCCGAAGGACTACGCCTGGTTGATGGATGCCGCCGGTGGCGTGCCGGTGATCGAGTACTGCGGCGGAACCGAGATCGGCGGTGGCTACCTGACCGGCACCGTCATCCACGATGCAGTGCCCGCGACGTTCACGACACCGACCCTCGGTCTCGATATCCGGATCCTCGACGAGGGGGGTCGGCCGGCGGACGAGGGAGAGTTGTTCGTCGTGCCGCCATCGATCGGCCTCTCACAAGAACTGCTCGACCGCGACCATCGAAATGTCTACTACGACGGTCTGCCCAACGCCGACGTCCCGCTACGCCGCCACGGCGACCACATGGAGCGACTTCCCGGGGGCTACTTCCGGGCGCTCGGCAGGGTCGACGATGCGATGAATCTCAGCGGAATCAAGGTCTCCTCTGCAGAGATCGAGCGGACGGTAGGAGGGATCGAAGGCATTGTGGAGGTCGCAGCGGTGGCGGTTGCTCCGCCCGGCGGCGGCCCCAGTCGACTCGTCGTATTCGTCGTGCCGGGTCCTGGTATCGAACCGGACCCGGACAAGTGGAAGATCGAGATGCAGCAGGCGCTCCGATCGGAGTTGAACCCGCTCTTCAGAGTCGAGGAAGTCGTCGTCATCGATGAATTGCCGCGTACGGCGTCGGCGAAAGTGATGCGCCGCGAATTGAGAGAGGCAAGAGTGAAACCGATCGTCGTATTACACAACGAAGACATGGCACCGCCGGGATATCTTGGAGATGCTCTCGACCGTCGGAGAGTGAATTGGCGGGTGGTGCGCCTCGACGCGGGGGACCCGTTGCCGCCGGTTGGCGACATCTCCGGTGTCGCGGTCCTCGGTGGCCCCATGGGTGTGTACGACGATGACGAAATCCCCTTTCTCGCCGACGAGAAACGGTTCCTTCTGGAGTGCACGAACGCCGGCGTGCTGGTTCTCGGGATCTGTCTCGGGTGTCAACTGCTCGCGGAGGCGCTTGGAGGACGTGCGTATCTGGCCGAACAGGCAGAAGTCGTGTTCGCCCCCATCGAGGCGACGCCAGACGGTCATGCCGACCCGGTTGTTGCCGCTCTTGCCGGACGGCGGGTGATTCGCTACCACCAGGACACCTTCGACGTGCCACCTGGGGGCGTTCTGCTCGCTACCGGCGGTGGCTTCGATCAGGCCTTCCGCATCGGATCGGCTCTGGGTCTCCAACCCCACCCCGAGGTGACGCCCGAGATTCTCACGAGGTGGTTGGAAAGCGGGCACGGTCGTAAACATGCCATCGACCTCGGCGTCGACCCCGACGCTGTTCTGGCAGAGTTCTCCGCCTCAGAGGAACGGACCGCGGCGATGGCCGCTGAAGTATTCGACGCCTGGATCGACGAGGTCCTTCATTCCGCGGGCTGACGGCGTCATATACAAGGACTGCAACCCTGGGTACGCGTTCTCGGCTATTTGGCTTGCCCTTCCTATGCTGAGGGCTCATCAATTGGGAGGTGCGCGGTGCCGGTTCGGGCCTATTCGGCGCTGAGAGAGCGGCTTACCGATGTGAGCGGCGTGGTGATGCTCATCGGTGCCACAGAGACCGGCAAGACGACGCTTGCGAAACTCTTCACCATCGATGCTCTCGATGCCGGCCGAACGGTTGCCTACGTCGATGGTGACGTCGCTTCGACGATCGCCGGGCCACCGGGATGTGTCGGTGTGAAATACATCAAAGAGCCTTCCGACCTTGATGCGGCGGTGGCACCGGCTGAGATGCGCTTCGTCGGTTCAACCACTCCCCAAGGGGTCGTGCTCCCGCACGTTGTCGCCGTGGCTTCGCTCGTCGAGGCGGCCCGTTCTCACGCCGATCTGGTGATCCTCGACACAAGCAGCGTCGTTGGAGGCGTCGTCGGCCAGACCTTGAAGTACCACCTGTGGGAGTTGACTCAGCCGACCCTCGGCGTCGCACTGCAACGTGGAGAGGAACTCGAACCGATCATCGGCATGCTCAGGCGGTTCCTCTCGGCGAAGATCACGACCGTTGAACCGCCGGCCGATGCACCCCTGCCATCCCCAACGGATCGCCAGGCAAGACAGTCCGATGCCTTTCGCACTGCGCTCTCATCTCCCCTCCAGCGGTGGCGCGTCCAGACAACCGTGTTCGCTCCGACCCTGCCGGAGGAGTTTGATCTCGACCGACTCAACGGCATGTTGGTCGGTGTGCAAGACGACCAGGGGCGATGCCTCGGACTCGGTGTGGTCGAATCGACCGATGGTGTGCTGCGGGTCGCGACCCATCACGGCGAGGCGATGCGAGGTCTTCGGCTGGGGTCGATGAGAGTGGACCTCGAGACGTTCGACACGCAACGGGTCAGGCTCCGCCAGTTGATCTTTGGAATCTAGGTGCCCCCGGCGCCGGTAGTCGGTATCCGGTATCCGCCGAAGTGTCCCCTGTCTGGCTGACCCCTGTCGCCTGTAGTTGGGGATGGCCCGAGGAGCCTTTGCAGGTGTTCCCTGCACTTCCCCGAACGAGGTTTGACTGCTCCGGCACCTTGGGCCATCCATAGTCGACCCTACGGATACTGCAAGCCGGGTTCAACCCTCCTGATCGGTCAAGGAACGGAAATCCTCGCGCTCTGCGGCTGTCTATCTCGCCTTAAGTCAGGGTATCTGTCCTTCGCCGTGACGCGTTCTCCACATATCCACAGCTATCCACAGGCGCTTGTGCACAACGTGGTGTCAGCAACTTCTTCTACAAGAGATTTCGCGTACTGGCGGGGCCGCCCACGATGCCGCCGTAAAGGTCGAGGAGACGATCGGCGGTCCCATCCCATGAGAACCGGGCCGCGAATTCGACTGCGCCGGTCGAGAGATTCGATCGGAAATCTGGATGATCGAGGATGGCTCTCGCTGCAGCGGCGAACAAGTGAGGATCATGGTCATCGACGAGCAGACCCGAGGTCGAAGCTCCAATGACGTAGGGCAGTCCGCCGACGCGGGCAGCCACGACCGGTAGACCCGACGCCTGGGCTTCAGCGGCGACAAGTCCGAATGACTCGGAATGCGATGGCATGACGAGAAGATCTGCAGCCCGGTAGTAGTCGACGAGGCTTCCGTGAGGTTGGGGTGGGACGAACCGAACCCGTTCGGCGACACCCATTGCGACCGCCCGAGAGCGAAGGCGCTCGACCTCCGCCGGACCGTCAGGACCGCTCGGGCCCCCGACGATCATGAGCACCGGTCGTCCAGATCCCGTAGCCAGGGTCTCAGGGAGGAGTGAGAGCATGTCGATCGCCACGTCGAATCCCTTGTGCGCCTGAATCCGGCCAACACAGAGGATGAGCGGCTCAATACCGATCCCGATTCTGGCTCGGGCCTCGCTGCGATCGCCGGGCGTGAAGAGGGAGTGATCGATCCCGGGTTGGGAGATGCAGAGACGCTCCGGGCTTGCTGCATAGTGCTCGATCAGGTCAGCGAACTCATACGGGGTAGAGGCGATCACACAATCCGAGCTGGCGATGACCCCATCCTCGGCCCGGAGTCTGGCGACACTCGATGGTGCCTCGTCGCCTCGCCTGGCGACATCCTTGACGCGACCGAGCGTGTGGAACGAGTTAGCGAGCGCAAGGCCGTGCGCCTCCTTGATCAGCACACCCGCCCAGCCTGAAAGCCAGTAGTGGGAGTGGACCAGATCGAATCCAGAGTTCCTGGTCTGTGCAACGACACCTTCTCCGAACTCAGCCACATGCGCAATGAGTTCGGAGATCGGCAGAGGCCGGGGCGGCCCGGCATCGACGTAGACGACCTGGTATCCGTCGCGGACGTTGATCGTTGCCGGTTGATCGGGATCAGTCCGGCGGGTGAAGACGACGGCCTCGATGCCACGGCCGGCCATGGTGCATGCGAGTTCGTCTACGTAGACGTTCATTCCCCCTGCGTTGCCGACGCCCGGCTGGAGCAGGGGGGAGGTGTGCATCGCCAGGTAGGCGACTCGTTCGATCACGGGAACCTCCCCTGGAGGATGGCCAGCGGTCGGTCGATCGCTCCGAGCCGATACTTGTACTGCTCCTCACCCTTGAGGAAGTCGAAACGGCGCAACCCGTTGTCGATGGATCGTTCGATCATCAAAGCGAGCAGCACGATTCCGGGAGAGGCGTCCGAGGCGTCCTCGGCGTACGACGAGTTGTAGAGATAGAGAGCGTCGGTATCGACGAAGCCGAATGCCGCCGCTACGGGTGTTCCGGCGACCCTGAGGAGATCGACGGCGGCTCCCGCCTCCGTGATGAGCGTCCAGAAGAAGCGTTCCATCGCATCCGTCATGAACTGACCTTTGTCGCGCTGTGACGATCGGTGCATCGCGATGAACGCATCGAAGGCTTCGGAATCGGTGCGACGTTCGAGCAGCGGCTCTCCGAGGGATTCGGCGAAGCGGCGACGCTTCCTCCGGAGTTCGTGTCGCCGCTTCTTGGGGAGAGACTCGAGCCATACCTCTTTGCCGATCGGAAGATCGATGACCAATGTGGCACCGTGAGAGCTGGATGCGGTGGGGACGCCGGCAGCGGTGAAAGCCGATGCGAGCGGCCGCGCGGCTTCAATCGGGAGGCTGTCGAACGAGAAGGCGGCTCCGGAGTATCGCTTCGCCACCAGTGCCATGCACTCGTCCAAGGGCCCACCGAGAGGCGTGTGATAGTCGGTCAGATCGGCCTCACCCGAGAGACGAACGACCCCCTGGTCGATCCAGAGCGGCACGGCCCCGGCTGCCGAAACCGCGATGGGTGCTTCAGCATCCGGAGCGATGCGGTGCCGCCTCCACGCTTCCAGAAACGGCCCGGTTGGAAACGGTCCGGTCATCGGTGCGGCGGGTTCAAGGATCCTCGGGACGTCGTCCCACGAATTGATGAGATGGGCCAAGATCAACTACTCCAGGATGAGGGCGCCGACCGGCTTGCCCCCGCCGAGCAACGGCGGTGCCGCTTCGGACTCGAGGGCCTCGCGCATCACGTCGGAGACCAAGCCGAGCTCGTTCGCTGCCGCGATCACTGCTGCAACGGCAACTTCAGTCTCTCCGGAAGTGGCCTTCGCCGCAATGCCGATCCCGTGTCGGCCAATCCCGATCTGGCCCTCTGCTCCCACCTTGACCGGGCCACCCCACCATCGGGCCAGCTTGCCGTCGGGTCGGGAGCTGTCTGCGACGAGGGAAGGGAATCGGGAGACCGCGTCGGCGGCGGGTCGACAGCGCTCGGAGGAACTCAAGCTGGCGAACGCCCGGGCCAGTCCGCGAACCGAACCGCGCAATGTTGGTGCACCGCACCCGTCGACTCCGACCGGCTCGGACCGGATTCCGGTCGCGTCGGATACGAGTTCGACGATGCGTCGCTGGAGTGGATGATCCCGATCGAGGTAGGTGCCGATCGGCCAGCCCTGGATCACGCACGCTCCCAGCATGGCGGCATGCTTTCCGGAGCAGTTGTGGAAGATCCGTTTCGGGGAGCGGACGCCGCGACGCACCTGGAGATCTCTCGCCCCGAACGAGAGAGGCCACGATGGGGGACACTGGAGTGCCGATTCGTCGAGACCGGACTCGTTCAATATCGATCGGACGGTCGCGATGTGAATGGGCCAGCCGCCGTGACTGGCACTGGCAACAGCGAGGTGCTCGACCGGTAGCTCGAGACCAGCTTCGAGTGCCACCGTTGCCTGGAATGGTTTCACGGCCGAGCGGTAGAACAAGGGCTGGTCGGGATCGCCGGATCGGTACAACTCGGCCCCGTTGGCGTCGACTGCGACGGCAGACGCCTCGTGGCTCGATTCAGAGAGATCGGTACGGACGGTGAGGAACCGCAAGGCGGCTACTGCGCTTCGAACAGGTCGGTCGTGTCGACGAGCCCACTACGGTACCGGCGGGTGATCTCCGCGTTGATGAGGTCGAAAATGTCGTAGACAGATCGCCGCTGGTTTGAGATCTGTTGCTCTGCCTCGGCAAGCGTCTCCTGGATGTCCTGGAGCTCATCATCCTCGAGACTCGGGAGATGGGCGAGGAAGCCGTCTCCGAGCACTCGATCGATCGACCGATTCCCGGTGCCGCTGAGCTCCGGGAGCGCTAGGGAGAGATCCTTCGGAATCGTGTTGCGGCTTGGTCCATCGATTCCATCAGCGAGAATCTGAGGCAGCGCCTCGATCAACGAGCGTGTCTCTTCACCGGATCGGCGCTTCATCTCGAATGAGAGAAGATCCATGCGGCCGTGAAGCATCCGACGATAGAACGAGAACTCAGTGTCGAGATCGTCGAGAACCCGTCTCCGGTCCCTGAGCTCCTCCATCGACAGTGATTCGAGATCCTGCACATAGGCCGGATCAGTCACTTGATCGATACGTCTTCTGCGCGGTTCCACTGGTGCGGCTCCCCGTGTGTGGCCTATGTCAGGGACAATAGTGGCGCACGGTCGGATAGGGATTGACCGCCACGCCGCCGGGACGGACCTCGAAGTGGAGATGCGGCGAGGTGTAGCGGGCGTTGCCGCTGTTTCCGAGGAAGCCGACGACCGTACCGGCCCTCACGTTCTGACCGGAGGAGATGTTCGTCGGGTGCCGCTCAAGGTGCGTGTAGTAGTAGACGGTGCCGTCCGCGGCATAGAGGTGAGTCGAGCGACCACCGAGGCTGTTCGACGAGAATTTGATTCGGCCGTCGACGACCGCGATGAGCGGCGTGTTGCGGCTGTTGAACATGTCGACGCCCTTGTGGCGCCGGCCGCCGGAGCGGGGGAAGCCCCACGAGTCGATGAACGAAGCGCCGCCCTGGACGGGACAGTAGAAATTAGGGGTTGCGGCGGGTGGTAGCCCGGCTGCGGTTCCTGACTTGGAGTTGGCCGCGGCGACGTCACGTGCCTTCTTGAGCGCAACCGCAGCCTGGAGTTCGCGTCGCTCCTTGGCGAGGTTGTCGATCGCTCGTTGTTCGGCCGCGCTGGCCTGGCTGTAGACGGCCCGTGCCTGTTCGCTCAGCGTGCTGGCTCGCTCAGCGGCCGCTGCTGTTTCCTCTTCGACCGCTTCGACCTCTACCTGCTGAGCGACAAGATCGACCTTGAGGCGGTCCATCTCTCTTGACACGGCTTGGTAGCGATCGAGATCGGCGAGATCGCGGCTTGCAGCGTTGCTCATGAGTTGCTGTGAGGTGAGAAGATCCTGGATCGTGCCGGCCTCGAACGCGGCAGAGACGATCGCGCGGCCACCGGACGTGTACGCCTCGAGGAAGAGTTGCTGGGCGTTCTCCTTGAGCGCGCCGACCTCGTCCTCGTAGGTCACAATCCTGCTCTCGGTGAGACCGATCGTGTAGACGAGATTCTCCAGACGGCTCGTGACCACGTCGAGGTCGAGGATCGCGGCTTCAAGGTCATCCTGTGCCTGCCGCCACCGCGAATACGCCTGCGACGTGTTCCCTTGGGCCTGATCGACCTGGCTCTCGGCCCGATCGACGTCACCCTCTGTCTGAGCGGACGCGCCGATGGGCACGATCGCAAGTAGAGCGACGACGAGAAGGAGTAGGAGGCCGCGTGAGGCGCGGTGCGAAACCATAGGTGAATCAGGCTAATGGGGGATTCGAGAAACGGACAGTCCTGGTGAGCGCTATCCGAGGCCTACGAGTGCGAGCCAGTAGAGGGGTGCGGCGAGCCACAGACCGTCAAGCGGGGCGAGCTGTCCAGGCAGCCGGACTGTGTGGACGATCGAGCCGGAACGGATCATGGATCCGAGAACTCTGCCTGCGATCAATCCGGCAGCGACGGCGACGGCGGCGAAAAGTCCGGTCGCGAGATCGATCTCGGTGGCAGCGACCCCGGTGATGAGTCCGGCAGCGAGGGCTCCAACAAGCGTGCCAACGTTCGGATCGATCGCCTGTCCTCCGTACACGGCAGTGACCAGGGCAGCGATGATCGCGACGGAAACGATCAGAATGAACGACAGAGCCACGGTCGTCGACATCATGCGCAACATGACGAGAGCACCAGAGCCGGTAGCGGCAACCACGGCGACCGCGGCGGTCATGGCGATCGATTCGACTCCCCGCCACCGCCCTTCGAAGATGGGCCAGAAGACGACGATCAAAACCGCGGCTGCGAGCCCGCCCGCAAATCCTTCGTATCCCCATGCATAGGTTGCGGCCGCTGCGATGGGCGGAGCGAACAGCGTGGCGTAGAGGTTGATGGAACTATCCCCAGCGGAGTTGGTGTCCGCGAGATCCCAGAGCCAGGCGAGTGCAGCACCGACCGAGATGACAACGAACCACTCGAGCGGAACCCATGCCGCGACGAGGAGTGCAGCAAGGACGATGACCGAGAGGATGTTCTCCGCAGGATCGACTGCGAGAGTCGGCCTGGTCTGAGGGGCCGCGTACGACCCACCGGAAACGGGCGGGATGATGGCCATCTCGTCGTCCACACCGACCGGCGCTGATCGATCGACTGGATCGCCATTCACCCAGACACCTGCGCTGGTAAGACCGTTCTCGAACGCTGATCCATACTCTGCGGCGGCGCGATCAAGGATCTCACCGACCGTGCCCTCCTCAACGACGACAGTGTCGGTTCCGGCT
The DNA here is from genome assembly GCA_964195545.1 of uncultured Acidimicrobiia bacterium. GTDB lineage: Bacteria > Actinomycetota > Acidimicrobiia > Spongiisociales > UBA5794 > JAHEEL01. The sequence goes on from CAXMQQ010000063.1 coordinate 40,918, forward strand.
ATCTCTCTGAATCGAGCGAACAATCGAAGTGTTGGCATCGGCGGCAAGGGTAGTCGGGTCGTGGGCCACGCCGAGGACTGCTGGTCCACGCATCCCTGGTGTGTCTCGCCGCGCGGTCCGGTCTCGCGGGTGTCGTCGCACGGACAGACGATCTGGGCCATAATCCAGGCGGCTCATCGCAATGCTTGGAGCAGCACCAATGAACGGCACCCAGGACCCCGAAGCCGGGACCGACGACACGCTCCGCGTCGACATCGTCGAGGTCGGCGCGAGAGACGGACTCCAGAACGAATCGGTCGCGATTCCTACCGCGGGCAAGCTCGAACTCATCGAGCGACTCGTCGCGACGGGTGTGCGTCGTCTCGAGATCGCCTCATTCGTGCATCCTGGTCGCGTGCCCCAGATGGCGGACGCCGAGGCGGTTGTCGATGCCCTCGGACCGAGTCCGGATGGCGTTTCGTTCATCGGCCTCGTCCTGAATCGGAGAGGTCTTGATCGAGCCCTCGCAACCACCGTCGATGAGATCAACTTCGTCGTGGGTGCCTCCGACGCTTTCAACCAGGCGAATGCCGGAGCGTCTCCGCAGACCACGATGACGGAGATCGAGTCGATGCTGTCGCATACCGGGGGTCACCGGACAACCGTCACCATCTCGGTTGCCTTTGGGTGTCCATACGACGGCGCTGTTCCCGTCGACGCCGTTGTCGAGCTTGCGGCCCGGGCGTCGAGCTCCGGAGCCGATGAGATCGCACTGGGTGACACGATCGGCGTCGCGGTCCCTTCACAGGTGACCGCGGTGATCGAAGAGGTGGGGGCGGTTGTCGATGTGCCGTTGCGCGGCCATTTCCACGACACCAGGAACACTGCTGTGGCCAATGCCGCCGCGGCATACGCAGCTGGCGTGTCCGTACTCGACGCCTCGGTGGGAGGGGCAGGCGGGTGCCCGTTCGCACCGAACGCCACCGGCAACGTTGCCACCGAGGACCTCATCTACCTCTTCGAGCGCATGGGTATCGCGACAGGCATCGATCCTGAGAAGATGATCGAGACGACCCACTGGCTCGAAACTCAAATCAGCAAGAAGCTGCCGTCGGCCCTGTCCCGGGCAGGATGGTGGGGCCAACAGGACCGTATTCCGTAGCCCGTATTCCGTAGACCGTATGGATCACGGATTGTGGAGTTCCGAGCGCGGGCTAGCGTTCGGCTGGTACGGACTGCGGGCTACTGATTACGGACTGCGAACTCATGCTTCCCATCTCATTTCTGTCTGACTTCGGTCGTGTCGACGAGTTCGTCGGTGTTGTCCACGGTGTGATCGCTCGGATCGCCCCGAGTAGCCGCATCATCGACGTGGGCCACGACTTTCCGAGGGGCGATGTCCAGTCGGCCGCACTCGCGTTGATGAGGTCGATTCAGTACCTTCCCGAAGGTGTGGCCCTCGCCGTCGTCGACCCGGGCGTGGGCACCGAACGGCGCGCGATCGCGGCACACACGTCGTGGGGCTTCTTCGTTGGACCGGACAACGGACTTCTCGCCCCCGCTGTCGCCATGGTCGGAGGCGCAGATGCGATCGTGTCGATCGAGGATCCGCGATTCCGTCTCCCCTCCGAGGGCGAGACGTTCCACGGCCGGGATGTCTTCGGACCTGCGGCAGCGGTTCTCGCGTCTGGTGAAGCCTCACTCGACGATCTCGGACCAGCGGCAGACCCTGGATCAGTGACTCCGCTGATGGTCCCCCTCGCGGAGCCCGATGGCATCGGGGGCCTGCTCGGTGAGGTGCTGTGGATCGATCACTTCGGGAATGCCCAAACCAACATCGCACCCGCCGACCTGAAGGCTCTCGGACTCGAGCACGGCGATGATGTATTGATGGTGATTTCGGGACTCGAACGCCCGATGTCCTGGGTCAAGGCGTACGGGGACGTCGCCTTCGGCAGCGGGCTGATCCACGTCGACTCCTACGGCCAGATCGCCATCGCCGTGCGAGACGGGCGCGCTGATGAGGCATATCCACTCGCCGTTCGCACGGCCGTGACGTTCCGATCACCGGGCGGCACGCGGACACCGGTAGTCGGTAGTCAATAGTCGGTATCCGGCTGTCACCTGTCACCTGCCACACCAGATTCGGGTTCGGTTCGGGCCGGTATCCTGTTCACCATGAGGACGCACATCCCCGGCGCCACCGTCGCACGACTACCCGTCTATCTCCGGTGTCTGGCGATGGAGGCCGGAACTGGGACCTGTTCATCTGAGGATCTCGCCCGAACCGCCGGCGTGAACGCCGCCCAGGTTCGCAAGGATCTTTCGTTTCTCGAAGCACAGGGCGTGCGCGGCGTGGGTTACGACGTTGATGAACTCCGCTTGCAGATTCGCAAGGTACTCGGTCTCACTCACGAGTTCCCGATCGTGATCGTGGGAGCCGGCAACCTCGGTCGCGCCCTCGCGAATTACGGTGGATTCGGCGAGTGGGGCTTCTCGATCGCCGCGATCGTCGACGTCGATGCCCGCAAAGTCGGGAGCCGGATCAGCGGCACCACGGTCGAATCCATGGCTGATCTTGAAGCGATCGTCTCGGAGCAGGGAATCGAGATCGGGATCATCGCGACGCCGTCGACTCAGGCACAGGGTGTTGGAGAACGTCTCGCTGCCGTGGGAATTCGGTCGATCCTGAATTTCGCCCCGACCGTGATCTCCGTCGAAGGTGTGGAAGTTCGCCGCGTTGATCTGTCGACAGAGCTCCAGATTCTCGCCTACCACCTGCAAGAGCAGGACAACTAGGAGGACGCCGGTTCCCGGGACGGACCACGGACCGCGGACAGCAATCTGGGAAGACGCTCGCGCACTTCTACGTCGGGAATCCATGCGGAGATCGATGTCTCGGTGACGATCGCTCCCGGGTGAGCGTCGAGGATCTGGCGGATCGCGGGGAGTGCCGGCACCAGGGCGTCGCGCAACGCATCGGGGCCGTCGGCGCAATCCCATGCCCAGCAACCAGCCTCCATGTCGAACCAGGAATCGCCGGTTGAGAACTTCGGGCGATTGAGGGCCCAGCCACGACGCCTCCGGAACCACTTCGGCGGGGACTCGATCACCCACGAACCCAATCTCAAAGGTGTGATGTGGCACTCGGTGACCACCATGATCTCGTCAGAAACCGGTGTGCCGTCCCGGTGCTCGAGCAATCTTGGGATTCTGGCCGTCACAGATCCGCCCCCGTACGTTCCTCTCACTCCCCAGTAGGTGGAGTCTCCATCGCCTGAACGATGCCACTCGAGGTCTCGCAGACCAGTCGAGATCGCAGGCTCGAGTCGAGCGGTCCACCACGACCGACCGTTCCCCGGGACTTCGTAGTCACCGTCGTCGATCGATCGGATCGGGGGTGCTGTGATGGCCGGCTGGGTGTACCCCATTGACCATGAGGCGCCGGTGAGCGGATCACCCACTGTCTGCTCCGAGATGCCTTGCGGCCGTCGTTGTCACGTCTTCCTCTCGAGACGGGTCGTCGCGGCGATCGGGATCGCCTTCCGATGAGGCTACCCGAGCGATCTCTCCGTGGTCGTCAGAGTCTCGGCCGCGAACCCATCGGGTCAGTTGCGGCGTCGGGTCTCTTCGGTCGCAGTCGGTCCCGCCGATGGGCCCCGTCGGAGACCGACGGCCAGAATGCCGGCGATCGTCAGCATGCCGCTACCGATGATGCCGACGACGAATGTGGCGGTCGTGCTCACCCGATGCACCTCATGCTTGCAGTGCTCCGATGATGGAGAGAGCCCCGACGATCAGGATGAGGAATACCAACACCATGAGAGCGAGTCTTCGCGTCGACGGATGCACGGCCGGGCTCCACGCGACTACGGCAAGGATCACGATCGACGACAGTACGACCCCGGGAATGATGACAAGAGCGATGAAGGGTTCGAGGTAACCGAGGAACGGCTCGTGTCCGACGAGATACCAGGGTGCCTCTGAGAGGGTGGTCGGCACATCCACGAACACCGCTAGGACGGCCAGTATCGCCAGGGGTACCAAGGCAGAAATCGCCCCGATTGCCACCGAGCGCTGCCACGATCTCGTCTGTCCGGCGGCCGAATCCGGGGCTGCGTCCGGTCCGAGAGCGTTGGCGTCTGGAGCCCGGGCCTCGTCCTGAGTCTCCGGGACAGCGACCGTGTCGGTTGTCGGGACGACAGCCGGTGTCTCGGGGCTGGCGGCTGTGATGCCTGCTTCTTGTGCCCATTCGGTGAGGACGTCTTCGACGGTTGCGTCGGTCTTTTTGGCGCGTGCCTTGGCGGATCGCTCGACGAGTGACTCTGGCATGCCGCGTGCTTCAGCGACTGCGGTCAGCAGGGATGCGCCGGTCAGGGCTTGACCCCCTCCTCCGGGGCCTTCGGCGGTATCTCCGCTTGAGGGGGAGGAAGGAGCGGGTTCGGTCGGTGTCTCGGGGCTGGCGGCTGTGATGCCTGCTTCTTGTGCCCATTCGGTGAGGACGTCTTCGACGGTTGCGTCGGTCTTCTTGGCGCGTGCCTTGGCGGATCGCTCGACGAGTGACTCTGGCATGCCGCGTGCTTCGGCGACTGCGGTCAGCAGGGATGCGCCGGTCAGACCGGCGGCAACCGGTGTCGACGGCTTGGCCTTGGGGGCTGGAGTCGGCAGCGGGGAACTGGAAGAGGCTCTTGGGCCGGGAGCCGGCATCGGGGGCGTAGGAGCCTCCAAGCCTTCCTCTTCGGCCCACTCATGCAGGACGTCATCAAGGGACACACCGGCGGCACCGGCGCGTGCCTGGGCGGATCGTTGGATGAGCGATTCTGGCATGCCGCGGGCTTCGGCTACAGCGGTCAGCAGGGCGGGGCCGGCCAAGACTGGGCCGTCGCTCAAGACTTGGCCCTCTCCTCCGCCTTCGGCGACACCTCCCGCTGACGGGTCGGAAGGCGGAAGCCCCCCTGCATCGTCGCCGGGCTCCTCCGCGTCCCCCGGCCCTTCGGTCGCGGGGACCGGCTGGGAAGCGACGGTCTCGGAGGCTTTCGTCTGTGCCCAGTCGCTCAGAACGGCTTCGCTCGTCGTGCGCGAGGCTTTTGCTCGTGCGGCGGCAGAGCGTTCGATGAGCCAGATCGGAGCACCGTGCCTCTGAGAAAGGAGGGCGGCACCTGTCAGCTCTGTCGTCACTTCGACCCCTCCTTCAGGGGTCTTCCGAATGCTGAAGCATCCTCGACAGGTTCGCTACCGACGCTCTTCGCGTGGATCGCTGATTGCTGCGGACTCGGAGCGGCCTTTTCGGCGAACGATGCGAAACCCGGTCCTTCTCTCATGGGTCGGCCGAACACAGATACCTTGTCCGTTACCAGCGTCGGTGCTGACTGTCCCCGGTTCTGCCACGCCGCGACCATCCAGGCCACGACTGCGAACAGCACGACGACGTAGACGATCGTGATGATCTTCGTGAGTTGCGACGGATCAGACGTGACGAATTGGTTCGGGACGACGACGAAGAGGACGATCATCAAGCCGAGGAAGAACGCGGCCCCGACGGCAGCGCGCGGCCACGTCACCGGCCGGGTACCGGCGAACGGTCCTTGATTGGTCACTTCATCCTCCACTCGTGGAGCGCGATTCTACGCTGTGTGCGTTCGACGTAATGCACTCCTAGCCTCGCGGACATGACGTCATCCCCTCAGGTGCTCGTAGTCGGCGGTGGTCCGGGAGGTGCCGCCGCTGCCTTCTGGCTCGCAAGGCTTGGCATCGATGTCACGCTGGTCGAGAAGAAGCGTTATCCACGAGAGAAGGCTTGTGGCGACGGGCTGACTCCAAGAGCTGTACGTCAGCTCATCGACATGGGGTTCGACTTCGACCGGCCTGATGTTCACCGCGTGGTTGGCCTGCGGTCCTACGCCGGCGACATCATGCTCGAAATGCCATGGCCGGAGCATTCCGTCTACCCGAACTGGGGGGCCACGCTCCGCCGCGCCGATCTTGACGGCCGCGTCGCCGCTCTCGCTGCAGCGGAAGGTGCCACGGTTCTCCAAGGCGTCGAAGCCGTGGCGGTTGTCGATGATGGTGACCTCACTGCTGTCGAGCTTCGTCGTCAGGGGGATGAGACGGAGGTGGTGATCCCGAAATACGTCGTTGTCGCCGACGGGTCGCTGTCTCGCTTCGGCAGGCAGCTCGGCACCGAACGTCGGCGTGACTATCCGTTCGGTCTCGCCGTACGCGGCTACTGGGAGAGCCCCAATTCGACCGATGGGTACATCGAGAGTCAACTCGATATCCGCGATCGGGAAGGCCGAGCGATGCCCGGATATGGGTGGGTCTTCCCGATGGGCGACGGAACCATCAACGTTGGGGCCGGGCTCGTCTCGACCTTCAAGGGATGGAAGGACGTCAACACGAGCCGAATCCTCGACGCCTATCTCGCGGAGTTGCCCGAGCACTGGAGTATCGACGAAGACCCGATCGCCCGTCCGATCGGCGGCAAGCTCCCGATGGCATTCTCCGTCGGTCCGAAGACGGGCCGGAACTGGGTGTTGGTCGGTGACGCTGCGGGAGCCGTCAATCCGTTCAACGGTGAGGGCATCGACTACGCCTACGAGACCGGGCGACTGGCTGCGGGATTCATCGCCGAGGCTCTTGCCGCCGACGACCCGGCGACGCTGGCGGCCTACGACGAGGCTCTCGTCACGGAGTACGCGGCGTACCATCGGGTGGCGCGAATCTTCGTCACGGCGATCGGGAATCCATCGGTCATGCGGACGCTCACCACGGTCGGACTGCGCTCGCGTCCGCTCATGGAGTGGGTGCTGAAGGTGATGGCCAATCTCCTCGAACCCGAAGAGAGAGGTATGGCGGAGAACGTCTATGGCGCGATAGAGAAGGCCGTCAGTCTTCCCGGTGTTCGACGGATCAAGGCGTAACCGCACGTAGCAAGACACAGGACCTGCTTCAGTCTTGCTACTTGCGTGCGAAGTACGCCGCGAGCCCCGCCCTCCAGATCACCAACACAGGACCGGTGGTGCCGATCAGTACCAGGACGAATGCTGTCGAGATTCCCACTCCCAGGATCAGTCCGCGCAGGAACGCTGCGAACGGCGAGGCGATCATCCATGCGAGGGCGATCTTCCATACCGAACCCGGTCGGGTCAGCGTGGCCTGCGAGAACGCGTCGAACCAGGGAGCGACAAGAGTCCACGCGACGAGGACACCGAGCGTTGTGATGAACAGCCGCCATGTTTCGTCGAGCGTCGAGTGAGTCATGAAGCCGATGACCGTCAGAGCGACAAGGACGACGACATCGCCGACAATCGCCCAGCGCAACAGAGATCGGTCAGCAAGTTGGATAATGTCCGCAAGAGTAGGGGAGGGTCAGATCGAGCTATCAGCGGCGAGTTGTGGGCCGTGAGCAAGACAGGGGAGAGGCTTACCGACAACCGACTACCGACTACCGGATACCGGCCACCGGATACCGACTACCTCCGGACGCAGAGCGTCCAGACTCGTTTTGGGCAAGGAGCGTGACTGTCCGTAGACTCTCGTCACGTACATGGATCTTCTTGCGTATCTTCCGATAGCTCTGATGTTCCTCCTCGGACTTGCGTTCGCGGTGGCCGCCATGTGGATATCGTGGAGAGTTGCCCCGAACAACCCGACACCCGAGAAACTCGCTCCATACGAATGCGGAATCGTCCCTCTCCAGGAGCCCGTAGAGCGCTTCCCGGTGAAGTTCTATCTCGTCGCCATGCTGTTCGTGATCTTCGACGTCGAGATCATCTTCCTCTTCGCGTGGGCGGTTCGGATGGACGAGTTCGGCTGGGCGGGAATCGCCGCCGTCGGAATCTTCATGCTTCTCCTCATCGAGACGCTCGGCTACGTGTGGAAACGCGGTGCTCTTGACTGGAATGTCGCTAACCGGGCCCGTTACCGCAGGGTCGTTGCACCCGACCCAAAGGTCGAGGAGGCAGCCTGATGGCCGGCGAAGTACGCAACCCGAACTTCCTCCTCACCACGCTTGACAAGGGTGTGAGTTGGACGAGAACACGGTCGATGTGGCCGGCGACGTTCGGCCTCGCGTGCTGCGCAATCGAGATGATGGCCACCGGGGCAGCGCATCACGATCTCGCGCGATTCGGCATGGAAGTCTTCCGAGCATCTCCACGCCAGGCCGACCTAATGGTTGTAGCCGGACGGCTCTCACAGAAGATGGCTCCCGTTCTTCGCCAGGTCTACGACCAGATGGCGGAGCCGAAGTGGGTCATCTCCATGGGCGCATGCGCCTCGACAGGTGGAATGTTCAACAACTACGCCCTCGTGCAGGGCGTAGATGAGATCGTTCCCGTCGACGTCTACGTGCCGGGATGCCCACCAGGGCCGCAGTCCCTGATGCACGGGATCCTGACACTGCAAGAGAAGATCATGGCCGGAGAAATCCGCCGCTCCACGGGGCTCCTCTGATGACCGAAGAGATCACACCCCAAGAAGAAGCTCCGGAGACCGACGAAGCGGCTGAGGAGACCGTTGCTCGTGATCTCCCCGAC
>CAXMQQ010000064.1:0-8535 GCA_964195545.1 uncultured Acidimicrobiia bacterium
CCGTTCCGCCAACAACGGAGACGGTACCTATCATTACCGATCGAGCACGCGGGCCGTAGCGGATCTCTTCGCTGAACTGTACGGCGTCATGGTCATCGTCACGGACATCGCTGGAAATCCCCTCACCGACGTCAGCAACCCGTGCGGCTACTTCTCCGCCGTCTCTGGTGAAGCACCAGCTCTCGAACGCTGCATCACCGAGTGGAAGGCTCTCGGGAACCAGTACGACTTCGAACCACGCCTCAGACCCGGCCATCTCGGATTCCTGTGCACCAGGGCCTTCATCCGGGTCGGCAACGAACTCTCAGGCATGGTCATCGCCGGCGGTATCGCTCCCGAAGACTGGCCGCCGTCATCTGCGGAGATCGAAGCGATCGCGATCGAATCACGCGTACCGACCAGCACTGTCGAACGCAGCATCGACGACGTACACCGCCTCGACCCCTCCGGTCAGGAGCGTCTCCTGTCCGGCATCCCCATTCTGGCCAAGCATCTCTCGCGACTCGCGGCCAACGAGCAACGACCGATCAACCCAACAAGGAGCACAACGTGAAACGACTGCTGATCCTCGGAGCGGGCACTGCCGGCACCATGGTGGCGGCCAACCTCCGGCCCCGACTCGGCAATGACGAGTGGAAGATCACAATGATCGACCAAGAGCCGACCCACTACTACCAGCCGGGGTTCCTGTTCATCCCGTTCGGAATCTACAGCCCATCCGATGTCGTCAAGCCCAAGGCCGACTTCGTCCCCGCCGGCGTGGAGTACATCGAAGCACAGATCGACCTGATCGAAGCGGCGGAGAACCGGGTCACCCTGGCCGACGGCACGCACGTCGAATACGACTACCTCGTCATCGCCACAGGGGCGTCGATCCGGCCGGATGAGACACCTGGTCTCGAAGGCCCAGAGTACGGCAAGACCGTGCACGACTTCTACACGCTCGAAGGAGCCAAGGCGCTCGCCGAGGCGCTTCGATTCTGGGAGGGTGGCAAGCTGGTCATCAACATCGTCGAGATGCCGATCAAGTGCCCCGTTGCACCGCTCGAGTTCATCTTCCTCGCCGACGCCTATTTCCAGGACAAGGGGCTCAGGGACAAGGTCGACCTCACCTACGTGACTCCGCTCGACGGCGCCTTCACGAAGCCGATCGCTGCAAAGCACCTTGGCGGTCTTCTGGAGGACAAGAGCATCAACCTCGAGCCCGATTTCTACCTCGAGCGTGTCGACGCCGACGAGAAGAAGCTGATCTCATACGATGAAAGGGAGATCGACTACGACCTCCTCGTCACGATCCCGCTGAACATGGGTGCCGACGTCGTCGCCAGGTCTGGTCTCGGAAACGAGATGAACTACGTGCCGGTCGACAACAAGAACTTCCTGTCCAAGGACTTTGACAACGTGTTCGCTATCGGCGACGCGGCGGACCTTCCCACGTCGAAGGCAGGCTCGGTTGCCCACTTCGCTGTGGAGGTGTTCACGGAGAACTTCCTCCATCACATCGAGGGACTGCCCATGCTCGAGGAGTTCGACGGCCACGCCAATTGCTTCATCGAGTCGGGGCACGGCAAGGGCCTGTTGATCGACTTCAACTACGACACCGAGCCGCTCCCGGGCAAGTACCCGCTCCCGGGCATCGGACCCTTCACGCTGTTGCGTGAGACCGAGTTGAACCACTGGGGCAAGATGATGTTCAAGTGGACCTACTGGAACATGTTGCTGCGCGGCAAGCCATTGCCACTCCCTCACGAGATGATGATGGCAGGCAAGATCGACGAGGGAGCCTGATGGAGACGGCCACGGATCGGATCGTCGAACTCGAGCACAAGCTCGACTCGATGTCCGAGCAGCTCGATCTCATCGCTGAAGAGCTTCGCGAACAGCGGCTCCGGAGGCAGCAGTGGGATGAGTTGCGTTCCGACCTTTCACCCATCGCCGCAGAGGCCCTGGAGCTCGCCAGCAACGAGCTCGAAGCCATACAGGACTTCGTCCAGCCCGAAGACATGCTTCGGCTGCTGCGCCGAGTCCTCCGCAATACGAAGAACATCGAAGACGGCATGGAACGCTACGAGAGCCTCATGGACTTCCTCGACGACGCGGGGACGCTCACCAATGAGGCATTCGTCAAAGTACTGACAGCCCTCGAAACCTTTGAGCAGCGTGGGTACTTCGAGTTCGCCAACGCCGGGATCGGTGTCGTCGACCAGATCGTCACGGCGTACTCGAAGGAGGACGTCGAAGCACTCGGTGAGAACGTCGTTCAGATGCTCGACATCGTCAAGAACCTGACGCAGCCCGAGATGCTCGCCGTCGCCACCCGGATGCTCGATGCGGTTCAACGACAGCAAGCCGCTGCCGAACTCGAACCGGCAGAACCGCCCGGTCTCTTCGCCCTCGCCGGCCAGATGCGCGACCCTGAGGTCCGACGCGGCCTCTCACGGGCGCTCAACACGTTCAAAGCCGTGTCCGCGTCGGAGGCTGAATCCGCTGCGAACACCGTCAAGGATCAAGCAACAAACCAGTCACCTGAAGGAGGTGCGTGATGCCGGTAACGACCATCGGCGGCCAGGAAGTCCACGTCGACGACGAGGGTTTCCTCACGGAGTACGACGAATGGAGTGAGGATCTCGCGAAAGAGCTCGCGGCGAGCATCGGTATCGCCGAGCTGAACGACGAACACTGGAAGACCATCGCCTTCCTTCGTTCGGACTTCAAGGAGCAGGGAGAGACCGCCACATTGCGTCGCGTGTCTGCTGTTGGCGGCATTCCGACGAAGTCGCTGTTCCAGCTCTTCCCCAAGAAACCCGCCCGCAAGATGTCATACGTGTCCGGGCTGCCCAAGCCCGCCGGCTGCATCTAGAGAGGATCACCATGACCGACGCACCGATCGTTCCCGATTTCGGAGATGATGACGAAGACCGCAAGATCTCATTCGTATGCTCGAAGGGCACCCTCGACATGGCCTACCCGGGCCTAATCATGGCCAGCGGAGCGCTGGAGTTGGGTATCGAGACGCACATCTTCTTCACGTTCTGGGGCATGGACATGATCAACAAGAAGACGATGGGGAACCTCAAGTTCACCCCGGTCGGCAATACATCGATGCCCGTGCCGGCTGCCATGGCGCCGCTCCCCGGGATGACGACGTTCGCCACCCACAAGATGAAGAAGCAGATGGATGACCTCGACATCCCGGACATCCCCACGTTCCTGGAGCACCTTCAGGACATGGGCTGCCACCTCTGGGCATGCAAGATGTCGGTCGACATGTTCAACCTCACCGAGGATGACATGCTCGACGGTCTCGACGGCATACTCAACGTCGGCGAGTTCATGGAGATCATCGAAGGTGCCCAGACGATGTTCATCTGATCCGGCTTCGCCGGATGTAGTCGGTACTCGGTAGTCCGTAGAGGAGCGTTCTCTCCACTGATTTGGGGGAGCGCTCCTCTCTTGTGGGTTGTCGGTGAATGCCTCCCTCGTCCTGGCTGCAGCTCACAATTCATTGCTCCCTCCAACCGTCGTCCAACGCGCCGTGTGCCCGATCGACACCATCGCGTCCCACCTCGGCCCGCCACCTTCCTCGTCTGGAAGAGTCGACGGCGCGCTAGCGTTCATACCGCGAGTTCGCCAGACGGCCGCGGCCTTCGGGTCGAGGAAAGTCCGGACTCCGCAGGGCAGGATGCTGGGTAACTCCCAGGCGGGGCGACCCGACGGAAAGTGCAACAGAGAGCAGACCGCCGATGGCCCAAGGGATCTCACACCCGGGGGCACAGGTAAGGGTGAAACGGTGGTGTAAGAGACCACCAGTGCCCCGGGGAACCGGGGCGGCTTGGCAAACCCCATCCGGAGCAAGGTCGAGCAGGGACAGGGTGGCCCGCCCGCTACGTCTCGGGTAGACCGCACGAGGCCGACAGCAATGTCGGTCCCAGATAGATGGCCGTCCACGACAGGATCCGGCTTACCGGTGGACTCGCACCATTCGAAGTGCCCCCCGAATCGGGGGGCACTTTCGCACGTGGATCGATTTTCGTGGTCTCGTCGTCTGAGAACAGCTCACCGCTGCAGCCGAAGTACTCACCCGTCACACCGGGTTGCATGGCCGTTCCTGTGCTTCCACCGCAACGTACGAAACGCCTGTTGGACGGATGCAGGGCGGAAATTGGATTCGGGTTGGAACTCCTATCTCCCCTCCGCAGGCCGTAGGCTCAGCGCCAAATGCGAACGATCAGAGACCTCGCGCACCGAACGCCTGAAACCAGGAACCGGGCGATTGACTTCTTCCGAGCGGCGGCCCTGGTGACCGTCGTCCTCGGTCATTGGCTCGCGTCGGCGGTCTTCGTCGATGACACCGGTTCGCTCCGGTTCACCAACATCCTGGAACTCACGGAGTGGACCCATTGGCTGACGTGGGGGATCCAGGTGATGCCCGTGTTCTTCATCGTTGGTGGCTATGCGAACTGGCGCTCATTCCACGCATCGCAGCGCAGAGGCGATTCGATCGGGACATGGGTCACCGGAAGATTCCGTCGACTCATGACACCGATCGTGCCGTTCCTTGCGGTCTGGACCTCTATCAGCGTGATTGCGGGTCTGCTTGGCGTGGACCACTCCCTGATCAGGGCAGGCAGCTTCGCCGTAGTGACGCCGCTGTGGTTCCTGGCTGTCTACCTGCTCGTGATCCTGTCCGTTCCGGTCATGATTCCACTCTGGAACCGATTCGGCTGGTGGACGGTGGCCGCCGGTGCCGCCCTCGCGTTCTCGATCGATGCAGCGCGGTTCGCAACGGGCCTCGATTGGATCGGATGGCTGAACTTCGGAGCGGTCTGGATCACGGCCCATCAACTCGGATTCGGATGGTCGACCGAACGATCTCGCCCCCGGTCGACCGTCCTCATCGCGGCCATCCCGATCAGCCTCGCGACACTCCTCATCCTGACGCTCTTCGGCCCGTACCCGGTATCGATGGTGGGTGTCCCTGGAGCGACAGAGAACAACACCCTTCCCCCGACCGGTGTGCTGGTGCTTCTCTCTCTCCTGCAATATGGAGTGATTCGCCTCGCTGAACCAGTCGCACAGCGGCTCATGCGGCGGAGCCGACCGTGGACGGCAGTCATTGGATTCCATGCCGTGATGATGACTGTCTACGTCTGGCATCTTCCGACGCTGGCGATCATCGTGCTGATCGGATACGGCCTCGGGATCGGCTTCGCTCTCGAACCGCTAACGATGGGATGGTGGCTCACCCGACCGATCTGGATTGCCGTGCTGCTGACCGCGCTCGCCGGCGTGGTGTGGATCTTCGGCCGGTTCGAGCCAAGGGTTCGCACGGCACCGAGTCCGAATTTGGTGACGCTCACATTCGGGGTGGTCGCGTCGCTCACGGCGATCTCGGTCGGCGTGGTTCTCGGCTTCGTACCCGAGGAGGGCCTCATGCGATGGTGGGTTGTCGCTCTCTTCGCTGCGGGCGTGATCGCTCTCGGTGCGTACCCCGGCCGCTCGCGACCGAACGCGACAGAGGGGCCGTCCGGCGACGACCCCTCATTACGTTGAATCGAGCTCTGCCTACTCGGTGTCGTCGGACGCGACGATATTGCCGGATGCGCCACCGGCGGCTGCGGACAGGATCGTTGCGGTACCACCGAGCACGAGTACGTATGTACCCAGCACCTCAGCGGCGAGTTTGTTGGCTGACATGGCCCTCCCAGTTGTCGATCCGTGGTTTGGAGTCCTTGAAGGACCGTGAGGTTACACGGACGGCTTACTCCCTAGGGTGAACACGAACGAGGAGGTTCCATGACTCGCTTCGCCTACTTCTGTGGCCACGAGCAATTCCAGCCCGAAGAGATCGTTCGGCACGCGGTGCTAGCAGAGCAAGCAGGATTCGATGCCCTCATGGTGTCGGAACACTTCCATCCGTGGGTCGACGACGTATCGGCGTCCGGATACGCGTTCTCGACGCTCGGTGCCATCGCCGCGGCCACCGAGCGCATCGAGCTCGTCACAGCCGTCACAACTCCGCTGTTCCGCTATCACCCGGCCGTCGTCGCCCAAGCTGCTGCAACGATCGACCGCCTCTCAGGCGGACGGTTTCGCCTCGGTGTGGGAACGGGTGAGAACCTCAACGAGGGCCCCCTGGGCTATACGTTCCCCAAGTATGCGGAGCGAGCCGCGCGCATGGCTGAGGCGCTCGAGATCATGCGCCGTCTGCTCGACGGCGAGAAGCTCACGTATGAGGGGGAGTTCTATCAAACGGATCGAGCGAAGCTCTACAGCCCCCCGATCTCGGATCTGCCCATCTGGATGGCTGCCGGCGGACCGAAGTCGGCGGTTCTCGCTGCAACCATGACACAGGGGATCATCACCTCGGTGAGGGATCCTCAGACCACCATCGACCGTGTCATCAACCCTGCTCGCGGGGCGGCTGTCGAGGCCGGTCGACCATCTCCAACGATCGCCGCAAGTCGCTGGACGGTTCGGGCCACGTCCGATGATGAAGCGTGGGAGGCACTCGGAGCGTGGAGAGGGTTGCGCGCTCCCGGTCGCCTCGAGGCGGTTGATCCTGAAGATCTACGGCGGCGAGCGGACGAACTCGATCGCACCGAGATCCTCTCCGCATACAGCATCGTGTCTGAAGCTGAGGACTACGTCGATACGTACCGACCGCTCGTCACCGAGATCGGGGCGGATGTCGTCACGATCCAGACGACATCACTCGATCAGAAGGCGACCATCGAGATGCTCGGAGCCGACGTGCTGCCTGAGTTGCGCTCGCTGGGGAACTAGCTGCCCGCCGCCTCGACAAGTGCGAGAGCACGACGCGTGAATTCGTCGTCGTGACCACCCGCTTCAATCGCCGCCCACAACGCAGGAACGACGACATCGACGTAGGCCTGACGCACGGCGTCACCATCGGCGTCATCGGGAAGCGACTCCAGATAGACGGCGAGCGGCTCGATGAACCCGGGAGCAAGCGTTGCAACGAGGTCGACGAGCCAACCGTCTTCATCACGGGTGAACACCGGTGCAGACGCGTCCTCCTGGGCTCTGACGGTTACCACGGCCCACCGCTCGTCCCCTGCCTCGACCTCCTCCGAAGCCCCGACGTTGAGTGTCGAGATCGGACGCCCGGCGAAGGCGTCGAAACCATCTCTGAAGGACGACCAGTAGGCGGCCTCCACGGCCGGTGTTACGCCGTCCGAGAGCATCGCGGCAGTCTCTGCGGCCGGCAGGCTATTCTCAGCCGCGAGCACGATGACCATCGCCGGTTCGAAGACCGCTGCCGTCGCAGCCTCGAAATCCCGCACCTCCACGGCTTCTGCCCATCCGGCAACGACGGCGGGAGGCGAGGACTCGGAGTCCTCTTCGGAGGCGCCGCATGCCGTTGCAGCGAGCGCAAGTGCGAGGGCGAGGGCTACAAATATCTTCATTGACGTCGGAGGCTAATGAGGCGGGCCATCTAGATATGTGCAGCGGAAGGGTGTACCTTCCGTGCTCGTGAATCCCGCCCTGGTCAAAGCTCTCGCTCTTGGTTCGATCGCCGGCGTCGTCGCCGGCCTCTTCGGCGTCGGCGGTGGTGTCATCGTCGTCCCCGGCCTCGTCCTCTGGCTTGCCCTGTCTCAACGGGAAGCATCGGGCACGTCGACCGCAACGATCGTGGCGTCATCCGCGGCTGCCATGATCGCGTTCGGCATCGATGGCAACGTCGACTGGAGGGCGGCCGGACTCATCCTCATCGGGTCCGTCGTCGGAGCCTGGGGCGGTGCATGGATCGCAGAGCGTGTCAACGAGCGAGCACTAGCCGCCACATTCGCATTGGTCCTCGCCGTTGCCGGGATCAGGATGGTGATCTGATCGTGGTGGAGATCGTTGCGCTCATCGTCCTCGGCCTCTTCGCCGGAGCAATCGCCGCCTCGCTCGGTCTCGGTGGCGGCATCATCTTCGTCCCCGCCTTGGTGGTGCTGTTCGGCTTCGACCAGCACATTGCTCAGGGCACCTCGCTGGCAGTCATCTTCCCAACCGCCATCGTCGCAACGGTCGCACACGCCCGACGGGGGAACGTTCGGTGGCGTCTTGCGATACCCATCGGTATCGCCGGCATCGCTGGTGCCGTCATGGGGGCGCAGATCGCTTTGCGCTTGGATCCGGATCTCCTGCGCCGAATGTTCGGAGTCTTCCTCCTGATCCTCGCTGTCCGCATGGCGTGGCGGGCATGGCGGATGATCGATCGCACGACACTTGAACCCGATCCGTCGTGATCGGGGACAGAAGACTCGAACCAGGCCGAGTGGTCAGGGAACGAGGATCGCCCGGCAGTGGATGCAGCGGGGCGGATTCTGTCGGCGGGCTTCGTTCTCCTCCGCCGATGACAGGATCAGGTGGCAAGCACCACAGACGCCGTTCTCCAGCGCCCCAACGACCCGGCCGTCGCGGGATTCACGGAGGCCTTCGTAGAGGTCGATGAGATCCTCATCGACCAACGGCATGATCTCGCTCTTGCGATGCTCTTTGACGGCGATCTCTGCATCGATCAAT
>CAXMQQ010000065.1:0-8101 GCA_964195545.1 uncultured Acidimicrobiia bacterium
GAGGAGTTGGAGCGTGGAGACGAATCCTGCCTCGATCGCAGGTATCCATGCACCGGCCGTCTTGACCACGGTCTCGATCGGGTGAGTGACTGAAACTGACTTCGCCCGATCTCCCAGGTATCCCGTCACCAGGTCTGGATCGGGGAATCGACCGGCGTCGATGACAGCAATCGATGGGAACCAACTCGTCAAGAAGGAGTGCTCGTAGTGGTCGGCTCCGAGTGTCCATATCTCGATCCTGCCGCCTTCAACGACCACCCGCAGTGCCTCGTCGACCGACCGTTCCCAGTCTCCGTAGTGGATCGAGAGATGGAACCAGACAAGGGCAAAGCTCCTGGCTTGAAACGGCACTGCTTGCGCGGTGCCCCGCACGCCCGTGAGATCGCGATCCCTCACACCGATCAGCATCGTCCTGGACGGATCGAGAAGCACCGGGCGATGCCCCTGTTGCTGCCACACCGCCGAATGGTTCCCGGGACCGCCTCCGACATCGAGGATCCGTGCGCCGGGTGCGAGGAGCAGCCCCGCCTGTACGGCGCGCTCGATTGACCCGTCGGACGGGGGTCGATACACATATGCCGCCGCAAGTCGATCCAGATCTACGTCACTCATGGCGGGTCGCTCGTCCGGTCGCTCGGAAGTACCCGGTGTTGATGCACCTCGTCGAGCCCAGGCGCCACGTCGTTGCGCGTGGCTGGTGGATGTCTCCGAAGTAGTGGAACGGCGGCTGCATTCGCTCGACGTATTCGAGAATCGCCGTCGATCCCTTCTCGCGACCGCCGATGACGTCGCATGCGAGCACGGGAACGGCTGGTGGGACGTGGGTTGCGAGGATGTCGACAGGACCGAGACTCGCGAGCTTCGCCGCCATCTCGCTTTCGGTGAGTTCGCCCGGCGTGCCGATGCTCGTCATGCCTCCCCCGGCAAATCCAACACGGAGACCGTCGATCGTCACCACCTCGGCGTCCACGAATCGGGCTCCCTCGGGGAGGTGGCCGGCAAGCATCTTCGGCCGGTCGACGTTTCCGTAGGTCACGTATGCCTCGCATCCTCGGAGAGCGTCGCAGACATCCCGATAGGCAGATTCGGTGACCGTCCGGTATCGCTCCCGCAGCTCTTCCTCGCGTCCGACCCAGTGGCGGTGCCACACATCAGACGCGGCCTCGTGACCCTCCGATCGACGGATCCTGACGAATTCGTCGACGAGCTCTCGTCCCGAGACATCGGCCACGATCCCGTCGTTCGATCGGTAGTCGATGTAGTTGATCAGGTCGCCGAGAACGAGGAGGGGCTCACCTGTCGACGCGACACGTCGCAGCGCTTCGGCGGCTCCGTGGACGTCGGAGACGATGAGCATCAGGCGGTGTCTGGACCGAACACCCGGGCCACAGCCACCATGGCTGCTGCCCCGGCGAGGGCACCGACGATCGCAAGTACGGGGGGCCATCCGCCGAAGGAGGCGGACATTCCTGCCATCCCGAATCCGACGACGCCGGCAACGGTCGATCTCCCGACCGCGCCAAAGCGGCGTTCAGGATCGGCGAATTCCCATCCCTCCACCCAGGTCCCTATCGCGACGCCGACGATCCAGGCGAGCAGCATGAGGAATCCGACGAAGAGAGCGATTGCATAGACGGGCACCATGACGTCAGCGTAGACCGGGATCGGGTTGCCATCGCGCCTTGGCTTCGAGCAATTCGCTCCGGACCCGCCCATCGTGCTCATCCTGAAGCGCCAGGTCAATGGCGGCACGGCCCATCTCGGTGTCGAACTCGCCGATCGCCCAACCGGCGTGCGCTCTGAGGAGCCAGTCCGGATGACCGAGGTGGCCGATGACGATCGGTTCGAGGTGCTCGGAGCGGTCGTTACCGGCAGCGACCAGGGCATTCCTCCGGAGGATCCTCGGTCGTCGCGACGGCAGGTAGAAGTGGCCGTAAGTGTCGAGCAGTTCTCGATCACTGGCCCCGAGGATCTCCACGATGGTCGGTCCCCGTACGAGGGGCGCATCGGTCAGGACCCGTTTGCCCGGTGGACAGGCGGTGAGACAGTCATCGCATCCGTAGAGGCGGTCACCGAGCGCTCGGCGCAGTTCGATGGGAATCACCCCAGGGGCCTGGAGAAGATGGGCAAGACAGCGACGCACGTCGACGACGCCGTCGGCGACGATGGCATCCGTCGGACATGCCGGGATGCAGGCGACGCAGGATCCACAGGAGCGGTCCCACGATGTATCGAGATCAAGCGGCGCGTCGGTGACGACCGACCCGATCAGCACCCATGGCCCGGCGCCAGGAACGAGAACCATCGAACTCTTCCCCCACCACCCCACACCAGCGCGAACGGCAGCAGCCCGATCGACCAGCCGTGAATCGTCGGCAAGCACCTCGACCCGGTGTCCATCCTCCGCCAGACATGTACCTAGGGCAGAGAGCGCGGCCCGCATTCCGACGTATGCGTCGCCGTCGGCAAAGCGAGCGATCCGCAGCGTGGCTCCACCGATTTCCGCTGTGCCCGCATCCGGCTGGTATGCGTATCCAACCGTTACAAGCCTTTCCGCCCACGGGAAACTCCGGCGTACATCCGACGCCACGGCGGGGTTCCGATAGGTGAACGCAAGCGTGCTCGCAAGCCCGGTTTCCCGGCGGCTCTCCATGACGGCGGCGAGGCCTTCGAACGGATCTGCGGCGGTAATCCCCAACCCGGCACAGCCGTGGTCGGTGGCGATCTCTTGGAGGCGGTCACGGAGCACGGGGCCACGATACGGCGCTCAGAGCTACCTGGGTGCGACTCAGGCTGTTACGGCTCCACGATCAGGACCACGAGCCACAAGCCGGATTGGGGAGACTAGGCCGGCGTCGGACAGGGCTCCGATGGCCGCCTCTTCATCGTCCCCGATCCGGGTCGGCCCGCCGCTCCCGGACAGGAGCATCGGAACGATGCAGTCGGCGCACGCCCCGGTCCCGTCCATCACACACACATCGCAGTCGATGATCACAAGGTCTCCTTCCGGTAGATGGGGACAACGTACAGATCGGGTGTGACAAGAAGCGACTCGCTGCGCTCGCCGGTACCCGGTACTCGACTACCGACAACCGACAGCCGACAACCGGATACCATCCAGCCATGCGTCTTGGACTCAACCTTGGCTACTGGGGTACGAAGCTGGCCGGTGACACAACACTGGTGACGGAAGCCGAGCGTCTCGGATACGACTCCGTGTGGACCGCGGAGGCCTACGGGTCGGACGCCGCTACCCCGCTGGCCTACCTCGCCGGGCGGACAGAACGGATCAAGCTCGGGTCCGGGATCCTCCAGATGCCGGCAAGAACGCCCGCCATGACGGCCATGACTGCGGCGACCCTCGATGAGCTATCCCACGGCCGGTTCCTGCTCGGTCTCGGAGTCTCCGGACCACAGGTCGTCGAGGGCTGGCACGGGCGGCCCTACGGGAAGCCGCTCCGGGTGACGAGGGAGTATGTCGAAATTGTTCGAAAGATCCTCGCCAGGGAAGGACCGGTCGAGTACGACGGCGAATACCACCAGATGCCGTATCAAGGCCCGGGAAGCACAGGGGTGGGCAAAGCGCTCAAGCTCATCTCGAAACCGCGCAATCCGAATCTGCCGATCTACCTCGCAGCGATCGGACCCCATAACGTCCGCCTGACGGCAGAGATCGCCGACGGATGGCTCCCCGTGTTCTACTCCCCCGAGCAGGCCGGCGCCACATTCCAGCACCTCCTCGACGATGGCTTCTCTCGATCCGGAGATCAGGACAAAGCCGACCGGTTCGACACCGCCGTATCCGTGTTCGTGTCTCTCGACGATGATCTCACGCGCGCGCGCCTTGCAGCCAAGCCGATGCTCTCGCTGTACATCGGAGGGATGGGGGCAAAGGGGAAGAACTTCTACCATGACCTCGCCCACCGCTACGGCTACGGCGAGGCCGCTGATCGCATCCAAGAGTTGTACCTCGAGGGTCGGAAGATGGAAGCGATGCGGGCGGTTCCGGACGAACTCGTCGACGAAGTGAGTCTGGTCGGATCGCGAGACCGCATCGCCGAGCGGCTCGAGGCGTGGAAGGACTCCGGTGTCACAACGCTCATCGCCGCCACGACCGATCTCCGCACGGTGCGAACCCTCGCGGAACTCGCCCTGTAGCGGGCAGCGGACAGCGAAGACCAACCCGCCCCCGGATCTGTCTGTCACCTGTCACCCGCGAAGCGCGCCTCACAGCCAGGCTGCGAGCGCCTTCGCCCAGAGCACCGTCGCACCGTGGCGGGCGGAGCGGTCTCTCACCTCGCGGTCGTCGGAGATCACGATTGCGGTGACGCCGTGTTCAGCGGCGAGGTCCACTAGGACGTCGTCCGCGATGACGTCTACATCGGCGAAGCGGACAACGACACCACTCTCGGTCACCGTGATCGGCCGACCGTCGGCGAGGTCTGAATCGAAGACAACCTCAATGGTCGCCTCACCGAGGTGCCGATCGAGTTTGCCGAGACCGGTGATCAGTTCGCGTCGGGCTCGGCCGGTCGCCATCGTCGACACATCGAGAACGCCGAGCAGGTTGTGGCCGTCGATCAGAATCGTCACACCGTCAAGACCCGCCAACGCTTCTATGGAAGTGGCGGAATCGGGAGCAATACCTACCGGAACGGCCGGTTTGCGATCTCCCTCTTTCCCTTCGGATTTGGAGAACGCCGTGGCCGCATCTCTAAACGGAGCTAGCGTCACTGTGGTCCGGTCGAGCCAGCGAGCGATCTCGAGCGGATCACGAGGAACCGACTCAGACGCACCGGCTTCCACGGATCGACGAAGACCGGCAACTTCGCGCTTCGCTGACCGGATCTGCTCCGAGTACACCGCAGCGATCCGCTCTGCCTCCCGTTGTTCTTCGCGCGCCTCTTCCACGTCGGCCCGCAATCCCATGGCTCGGCTCTCCGCCCGATCACACTCTGAACGAGCCTCGGCGACGGCCGCCCTGAGCGGGTCGAGCCGTTGCGCGACCGCCGCCTGCGCGTCCTTCTCAACGTCCGCTGCTTGCCGCTTGAGCAACTTGATCTTCGCTCGCTCGGATTGGCTGCGTGTTCGCGCTTCTTCAAGCTTCCCTTGGAGTTTCCGGACACGATCCTCATCCTGTGCCGCTGCTTGTGTGGCAATGGATTCGGCTACCGCGATCCACCACACCGGCTCCCGATGCAAATACGCCGACGAGACCGCATCTTCGGTCCCGAGTCGGTCGAACGACTCGATGACCTTGTCACGAAACCAGTCGTCGTCATCGATCCGTCGAAGCAATGTCTTGACGAGCGGAACGGGAAGCGTGCCGTCGCCTCGTTTCGAGATAGCGCGAAGGCGACCGGGAACGTCCTCATCATCCAGATCTCTGAGTGCGGCTCGCGCAGCATCGATCGCGGGGCCCAGAACGAGGCGGAGATGCTTGGCAATGTTCATGGCGTCCTTGACAGGTCTTGTGGTCGTGCCATAATCGCAGGCTCCCGACGGAATTCAACATGACCATCTTCAACAACCTGCTCGTAGTCCTTATCACCTAGGCGCACACGACCCGACGTGTGTGCCTAACCCTCCGTGCCAAACGGGGGGTTTCTTGTATCCGGAGCAACACCATGCCAGAACAACTCACCGGCGCTCAGGCGCTCATCCGATCATTGGAGTACGAGGGGGTCGATGTCGTCTTCGGCATGCCGGGTGGAGCCATCCTCAAGGCCTACGACCCGATCATCGAATCCCCGATCCGTCACGTCCTCGCCCGCCACGAACAAGGTGCAGGCCACATGGCGTCCGGATACGCACATGCCACCGGACGCGTCGGCGTCGCGCTCGTGACCTCCGGTCCCGCCGCAACGAACCTCCTGACCGCGCTCCAGGATGCGTACATGGATTCCGTCCCGATGGTCGCTATCACGGGCCAGGTGGCAACGACGTCGATCGGGAACGACGCGTTCCAGGAGGCACACACGTGGGGCATGTCGATGCCCGCCACAAAACACAACTCGCTCATCACGAGCGCTGAAGAGATTCCCGATGCGGTCCGCGAGGCGTTCCATCTCGCATCGACCGGAAGAAAGGGCCCGGTTCTCATCGACGTGCCCAAAGACGTTCTCTCTGACACCATGACCTGGCACCGGCCGGGAGAGATCAAACTGCCGGGATACAAGCCGGCGGTGAAGGGCCATCCTCGCCAGGTCAGAGCGGCCATGGATCTCATCGAACAGTCGGAGCGTCCGGTTCTCTACGTGGGCGGCGGTGTGGTCGCCGCCGGTGGTGCCGACGAGTTGAAGCGATTCGCCGAACTGATCAACGTCCCGATGGTCACGACGCTGATGGCCAGAGGCATCTTCCCCGACTCTCATCCACTCAACCTCGGTATGCCGGGCATGCACGGTAACTACACAGCAACGATGGCGCTGCAACGCTCCGATCTGCTCATCACAATCGGTGCACGTTTCGACGATCGAATCACCGGCGACCTCAAGCACTTCGCTACAGGAGCCATGGTCATCCACGTTGACGTCGACCCGGCAGAGATCAGCAAGAACCGCTTCGCAGACGTACCGATCGTCGGAGACGCGAAGGTGGTGCTTGAGCAACTCATCGACGAGACCGAACGGCGGGGTGTCCAGCCAATCCGTGACTCCTGGCTTGAAACGCTGAGCGACTGGCAGACCACGTATCCCCTCGCCTACGACCAGGACCCCGATGGTCCCATCCAGCAGCAGTACGTGATCGAGGAACTTCACCGCCTCACCGGTGGCGATGCAACGATCGTCGCCGGCGTCGGGCAGCACCAGATGTGGGCATCGCAGTTCTGGGGCTTCGAGGAACCGCGGCGCTGGATCAACTCGGGGGGCCTCGGCACGATGGGTTACGCGATCCCGGCTGCGATCGGCGCCAAGATTGGAACGCCCGACAAGGTCGTCTTCGCCATCGACGGGGACGGCTGCTTCCAGATGACGGGCACCGAACTCATCACGGCCTCGGTGGAGAACATCCCGATCAAGGTCGCACTGTTGAACAATGCCTCGTTGGGCATGGTGAAGCAGTGGCAGACCCTCTTCTACGAAGGACGCTTGTCACAGACAGAACTCTCTCCCACCGTGCCAAACTTCGCGCTGTTCGCCGAGGCATGCGGCGCCGTTGGAATTCGCGTGGATCGCCCGGAACAGGTGGCTGCGGCACTTGAAGAAGCGCTGGCCATCAGTGATCGCCCCGTCCTGATCGAATTCATCTGCGATCCGGAAGCCATGGTGTTCCCGATGGTGCCCGCAGGAGGATCGAACGACGACATCGCCTTGAGCCGAGAAGACTTCATGAGCAGAGAGGACCACGCATGAAACACGTCATCGCAGTCCTCGTCGAGAACAAGCCGGGCGTGCTCGCACGCGTGTCGACGATGTTCGCCAGGCGAGGCTTCAACATCCACTCGCTCACCGTGGGTCCCACCGAGGATCCCGGCATCTCTCGCATGACCGTTGTCGTCGACGGTCCCGAGATGGAACAGATCATCAAACAGCTCTACAAGCTCGTCCACACCGTGAAGGTCACCGAGTTCCCACCGGGGACGGCGATCGAGCGAGAGATAATGCTCGTGCGGGTCAACGCCAGCCCGAAGCTTCGGGGCGAGATCCTCGATGCTGCGCGCGTCTGCGAAGCGACAGCGGTCGACGTCGGTGTGACAACGATCACGTTCGAAGTCACGGGTCCGCCCGACCGGCTGGCCGACTTCCTTCAGCTGATGAGCGCATATGGTGTGACCTCGCTCGCCAAGTCCGGCCGCATCGCACTGGCGAGAGATCAGAAGACCGCAAAGAGCCAATCGAAGAGCGCCTGAGGAGGCCCCATGCCAACGATGTACTACGAAGGGGACGCCAACCCGGCGCTGATCGCCCGCCGCAAGGTCGCGGTTCTCGGATTCGGGAGCCAGGGCCACGCCCACGCGATGAACCTCAAGGACTCGGGCGTCGACGTCGTCGTCGGGCTGAGGGACGGATCTCCCCGGACGGACCGTGCCGCTGAAGCCGGCCTCAAGGTCGTCAGTCCCGCAGCGGCCGTCGACTGGGCCGACGTGATCATGGTGCTC
>CAXMQQ010000066.1:0-49180 GCA_964195545.1 uncultured Acidimicrobiia bacterium
CCGGGTGGAGAAGCCGGGTCGGGCTGTCTGACCAGCGGCGAGGGATTGCGATCGCAGGCGATCACGTTTGGTCGGGGCTTCGATGGTGAACGAGCGAACCGGGCCGGGACTTCGCCCGCCGTCCGTCGAAGTGAGCCGGCGGCCTACTGGTCAGCGAGCCGCCCATGCGTGTCATTATGTGCTATCTGTTCTGATGTCTTCGAGTGTTGGGCAGGGGTCGATGTCGCTCAATGCATGCGGTGATCGCAGCCGAACAGGTAGTGGCAGACGGGAATGATGTCATGCAAGAGGCAGGCAGCCAGGAAGAAGAGGACCACGCCCCGAGAATCCCGGCAATGAGCCTGGGGTGTGTGTCGACCGTTCCGGTGATTCTCGCTGCAAACGCCGTCATCGCCATACCTCCTGGTGTTCCTCGGTCTTTGTCCGCTGGCACCGCCGCGACCTGGTGAGGATTGCCTCGGCTCGGACCAACTCGGTTCACCGAAATCCGAACCGCGGAGCACTCTCAGCGGTCGTTCACGCCTTCCTTCAAGACGATGGTGATGCTGTCCTCGACTGACCAGGGCCATAGGGCATGTATGTGTTCGGGAGGCTGCCCGCTGGCGTGCGGAGACTGGGCGGCGGGGAGGTTCGCGGGGAACGTCGCGCAGAAGTTGCCAGGTGGTGTCGGCAGGGCGTGGGCGTGGCCGTCTCGGGGGATCGAGGAAGGTCGAGGGAAAGCCGCTCAGCGTCCCGGGTGTTTCCACGGCATGAGGCAATGAAGATGCGTGAGCAGCTTCGCCCTTCGGACCAAGCGGAGGGGCCACTCGGGTGGTTCGCACTCCGTCGACCTTGTGCCCAGGGCCGGGGGAAGGAGTTCGGGGACGGCTATCCCGTCCCGAGAGCGTCGCGCAACACACCTACACGCTCTTGCTCCACCCGGAACCAGGCCCATTTCCCACGTTGCTCCCTTGTGAGCAAGCCGGCGTCTGCGAGCAGCGAGAGATGATGGCTGACTGTCGGCTGACTACGAACAATCACCTCGGGAAGATCGCATGCACACATCTCACCGTTGGGAGCGTTGGCAATAAGGCTCAAGATGCGGAGCCGGATGGGATCGGACAACAGTTTGAAGGCGGCCGCGAGTTCCTCGGCTTCGGTCGAGCCGATCGGCTCGACCAGCACCGGGCCGCAACACTTCTCGATGATTCTTGATTTCATCAGCACATCTTACATATTGACAGTTGTCGATACAACTGATATAGTTTGGTCAATCACCACATTGATGTTTGTCGATATGAAGGAGAGACTCCATGTCAATACCCACCACCGAGATCCAGGACAGAGTACGCGAACAGTATGCCAGCGCAGCGCTGAGCGTCGACTCCTCATGTTGTAGCAGCGACTGCGGCCCCAGCACCTCCGATGCCTTCAAGACTGGAGACTCAGGAGATTTCGGCTCATGGCTCTATGAGGTTGACGAGTTGTCCGACATCCCAGACGGGGCCGCGCTCGCCTCCCTCGGTTGCGGAAACCCGACAGCGGTCGCCGAACTACAACCGGGCGAGACGGTTCTCGACCTCGGCTCCGGCGCAGGCATCGATGTTCTGTTGTCGGCCAAACGCGTAGGCCCCGAGGGTTTCGCCTACGGGATCGATATGACAGACGAAATGCTCGCCCTCGCCCGTAGACATCAGGAGGAGGCGGGCGCTACCAACGTCGAGTTCCGAAAGGGAGTAATCGAGGACATCCCCCTCGACGATGCGGCCGTTGACGTCATCATCTCCAACTGTGTGATCAACCTGTCCGTCGACAAACCAGCCGTGTTGTCCGAGATGTTCCGGGTCCTCAAACCCGGTGGCCGTATCGGGATTGCGGATGTTGTCTCAGACGACGACCTCTCCGAGGCCGACCGGCTGGAACGGGGAAGCTGGGTTGGCTGCATCGCCGGTGCGCTTGGTTTCGACCAGTATCGGAAAGGACTAGCGAAGGTCGGGTTTACCAACATCTCGGTCGAGCAAACACACACCGTCGCCGCTGGCATGCACTCGGCCATCATCAGGGCCACCAAGCCGTAGGCGACCGTCCCTCATTGAGAGAATCGTGCCCACCGAAGGTCGGGACGGGGGAGGGGCGAAACGTCGGCCCCTTCCCCGTACGGCTTCGCGATCCAATCCCCCTCGATATCAAGGGGGATTGTTCAAGAGCTCACCTCGTTGGAGGCCGACGCCGCTAGCGATTCTGCTCGTAGAGTTCGTCAACTCGCACGGGTTGACGAGCCCAACGAGAGGTTGCATCGTTTCGTGGCTCGGTTCGTCCCTATCAGTAGGGCCAACAACTGCAGACAACGGCTCTGCAGGACGGTATGGACGAGCACGAACACCAATGCATACGGACGAAACCAGTAGTGAAGATAGCGGTCGTTCGGATTGGGAAGATTGGTGGCGAACGGACCGTCTTGACGCGATCGGGTGGGCGGCATTCTTCCTGTGGGGGAGCGCTCGTGGTATTGGCGGAATGCGCCAGTCTTCCATGACGACTTCTGAACCGATCCGGGTACAGACCAGAGCCTCCGGACAACCCGGACCGGTTCACATGGCTGCCCGGGTGTCGTGTTGTCACGGACGTCGCGAAGGCGTGTGATCAGTAGACGGCCAGGAACGATCGCCCATCCGGTGAAGGTGATGTTCAGGTACGAATCCTCCTCGGAATCCGCGGCAGACCACCGCTAACCTCTCGTGTGTGAGCAAGGCAACGACAGCGGAGGAGTCGGATAGCCGCAAGGTCGGGTGGTGGGCCCGTCATACGTCGGTGGCAACGCGCCTTGCGATCGGGATTCTCGTGGTCAGCGTCGTATCCCTCGTCGGCTCGGTCGCGATCGTGGTCGCCGGTTCAGGGAGTGACGGTGAGGATCTGGTCCAAAATCGCCTCACCTCGATCGCGGGGGCGAGAGCGGATGAGGTCGACGGCTATCTTCGCCAGGTCGAGTCTTCGCTCGAGGCCATGGGGTCTGGTCGGATGGCCATCGAGGGGGTCCAAGACCTTGCGAACGCGTACGCCGAACTCGACCAATTGGATGTCGACGACTTGGATGCGGAGCGGAGTGCCGTGGCGGTGTTCTACCTCGACGAATACGTCCCGGTTCTCGAGGAGGTTCGCGGCGCCCCTGTGGACGTGCTCGAGGTTGCGTCAGACCTGGGCACCGCAGCGGTCTATCTCCAGTCGGCGTACATCGCGCAATCTCCTCTGCCCATCGACGAGAAGCGGCTGTTGTCCGACGCGAATGACGGCAGCTTGTGGACAGAGGTCCACAAGACCCTGCACCCGATCTTGCGCGCCGCCGCTGATCGTCTTGGGTTTGCCGATCTCTATCTGATCGAGCCGGAGGACCTGATTGTCGTCTACTCAACCGACAAGAACATCGACTTCGCGACAAGCCTCGACAGCGGTCCGCACAGTGGCACCACACTCGCTCGTCTCGTAGCCAAGACCGATGCATCCGGTGGCCCGGGAGTCGTCTTCGCAGTTGACTTCACGGCGTACGCCCCCGAATTCGACGAGCCGACCGCCTTCGTTGCGACCCCCTTGTTCGATGGTGGCGAGCTCGTGGGGGTCTTGGCCGGGAGTCTGTCGAACGACGTCATCGACGAGATCATGGCGCTGGATTGGAAGTCGGGTCAGCTCGGTGACACCGGAGAGATCTATCTCGTTGGCCCGGACGCTCGCATGCGCTCGAATTCTCGAGCCTTCGTGGAGGATCCCGACGCCTATCTCGCTCTTGTCGACGAACTCGATGCCGCCACCGTCGAGGAACAGAACCAGATGAACGCTCTCAACACCACGGTTCTCTTCCAGGATGTCGACAGCACCGCGGTCCGGGCTGCGCTCCAAGGCGAGTCGGGTCTGGCTTCAGACACGAGCTATCTCGGCGAAGAGGTCTACACCGCCTACCAGCCGCTCGATTCAGAAGCATTCAACTGGGTTCTGCTCACGGAGCAGGCGAGGAGCGAAGTCGACGCGCCGCTTGACGACTACGTTCTCGGCAACGTCCTCCTCACCACGGTGATTGTTGTTGCCCTGACTTTCTTTGCCGTAGCTTGGTCCAACGCTTTCGTCAATCCGTTGCGAGCGATCACGTCTTCGCTCCAGCGCATCCGCGACGGGGGCGACACTACCGGTGTGCCTTCCATCGGTGCGAGGGAATTCCGTGTCCTCTCGGTTCATTTGAACGCGATGGTCGAGAGTCTTGCGAGTCGGAAGCAGGACCTCTCCAACGCCCTCAATAGGAAGACCGACGTCCTGGCTGCGCTGCTGCCCCCTGCGGTCGCAGACGCCGTTGTCGGTGGTGACCGTCGGTTGGTCGAGACCATTCCTCACGCCAGCGTCGTGGTAGTCATCATCGTCGGCCTGGATGAACTATTCCGTTCTCGCGATACCGATGCGAATCGAGATCTGATGCACTCCGTGGTTGACGCGGCCGACGAGATCGCCGCCGTCACCGGGCTTGAGCGAGTCAAGGTGATGGGCGACACCTACTACGCGGTGTGTGGGGTTGAGACGCCCTATCTGGATCACGCTCCGCGAGCCACTCGGTTCGCGTTTGAGGTTCGAGAAGAGATTCGGCGACTTGCGAACGAGAAAGGAGTCGACCTCGACGTCTCTGCAGGGGTGGGCACCGGACCGATCACGATCGGACTCACCGGCGATGCTCTCCTCGTCTACGATCTATGGGGGGACACGGCGGTCGAGGCCTTGCTCGTCGCTGGCCTCGCTGGTCGAGGCCAGGTCCTGGTAACGGACGAAGTCCGTGATCGCCTGCCGGGAGGCCAGGATCTGCTGGCGTTCGACTCCGGCGATGTCTCGGCCTGGGTGGCCGTACCGGCCGATCGAGAAGCGGGTGACGAGACATGAACTCGATCCCGTTCAACGCCGTTGTTTTCTGGGCTGCTCTTCTGATTGTTCTCCTCCCGGTCTTGATCGTCGGTGCAGGGGAAGTGCAGGAGCGGCTCCGCCAGCGCGGATCCTTGCTGGAAAAGCCGGTCGCGACGTTCCGGAACTGGGTACTCCCGCTCGCGGCTTTGTCGATTCTCGTGGTCTTGATCTTCAACGTCGATGAGACCGGCACCCTCCCACGGGTCATCACCACCGCCGGCCTGTTCGCCCTCACGGTGACGCTTCTGCAGGTAATCCGATACTTCACCGAGCAGAGTCGAGCAGGGTCCAAGATCCCCGGCACTCGCCACGTGCCGCAGCTGTTCATGATGTTGCCGCGTCTTGTGGTCCTCTTGGTTGCCGGCTGGCTCCTGTTCACGGCGGTCTGGAACGTTGATCTCACGGGACTCTTCGCAGCCCTCGGTGTCACTTCGCTGGTGGTCTCGTTCGCACTCCAGGACACGTTGAGCGGGCTCGCTTCTGGGTTCCTCCTGCTTGGTGATCGCCCATTCAGTCCGGGAGACTGGATCCAGGTCGATGACATCGAGGGTCGGGTTGTCGATACGAATTGGCGCGCTTCGCGCATCGAGGACCGCAACGGCGATCTGGTGGTGATACCGAACAGCACCCTCGCGGGAGCGACCCTGGTGAATTTCGACGCGCCGTCTCGCCTTCATCGTGTGGTGGTCTCTCTGCAGGTCGCCTACTCCAATCCGCCGACGAATGCCAAAGAGATGCTGCTTGCGGCAGCCCGAGCCACCGAGGGAGTACTCGAGGATCCTCAGCCACAGATTCGAGTGGTGCAGATCGACGATCCGCTCATGGGCTACGAAGTACAGATGTGGATCGACGACTACACCATCACTCCCCGCGTCAAGAGCGACTTCGGTTCACTCGTTTGGTACCAGTCGCATCGGATGGGTGTGCCGCTTCCAAGCCCCGCCTTCGATCTCTACCATCACGATCCCATACAAGAGGAGGCCGACGCCACTCTCACTGTGGACCAACTGGCGGGACGGATTCGAAAGGCGTCAGTCTTCTCGGAGCTCAATGCCGCTGACGTTCACGAGCTCGCTGAGGCCTCCGCCCCCGAGCGGTTCAGCAGTGGCGAGACGATACTTCCTCCCGGCATCGCTAGTCGCGAGGTCTTTGTCCTGTGGTCGGGGCGCGCCCGCGTCACGATTGCCGACCGCCGGGGTGCGTCTATCGAACTGTCGGAAGGCGACGTATTCGGCGTCGTGAGCCGGACAAGTCGCGAGAGTGCGCCACAGGAAGTAGTGGCGATTACCGACTGTGAAGTCGTGCGGATCGACGCCACAATTGCCAGCGCCGTGGCGAGTCGCAACGCGGAGGTCGCCAACGAGTTGAATCACCTGTTGACGTCTCGGAACCGACGCCTCGACCCGCTCTTGGAGCAATTCGAGATCGAGGGTCCGGGGTTGGATCGGGACGTGGCGGACATTCGAGGAGATTCCGTCGTGGACGATCCCAATCCGAGCAATGGTGAACGCAGCGAGGAGTCACCATCATGACGGCTCCTTCTTCGACGCCCCAGGAGGTCGTCCCGGTGCAGCAGCCGCGGCGTGGTCGCCGGGCACGCACCGAGGTGGCGGTCGTCATGGCGCTCGTCACCATCGTCTCCGTGTTGCTCATGGGGATCTTCAACGTCGTGACCGCACGCGGTTTCCTGAACGGCACGGTGGAAGCGCAGCTGATTGGTATCGGTGAATCTCGGATGGGCCGTCTCGAGAGAGGCATCGAGGCGCTCGAAGGTTTGGCTGTCACGATGGCCAACGGTACCGGCGTGGTCCAGGCGCTTGACGACTTGACCGATGGCTACCTCGCTCTCGATACACCACTTTCGGCGGCCGAACTTGACGAGGTGCGGAACACGTACGCGGATGCAATTGCCTCGGTCGTTCCACCCGGCTACGAGGCGCCGCCGATCGACGCCGTCTTCCCGCAATCCGAACGCGCCCAGTACTTGCAGTACTACTACCTCGCGACGAATCCGTTCGAGGATCGGTCCGAGCTCGATGATCCGGGCGACGGATCGGCCTACACCGAGGCCCACGCCGTTCATCACCCCACCTTGCGGGCGATGTCCGAGGCACTGCAGCTGGGAGACATGCTCCTGATTGACGCCGAAATATCGACGGTGGTGTACTCGGTCGACAAGAACAGCGAGTTCGGGACGAATCTCGCCTCCGGCCCCTATCGGGAGAGCGCCCTCGCCGCGGCAGTGTTCGAGCATCTTGAGACGGCGGCTGCGGACGAAGCCGTCATCGTGGACGTCGAGCCGTATGGTCCGGCCGGTATGAATCCCACGTCGTTTGTGGCCGCGGCGATTCGAGACGAAGGGCGGGTGACTGGTGCGCTAGCCGTCGAGATCCCGAGCGAACTTCTGGTCGAGCTCACGACGGCAGGGCAGGACTGGCGAGGATCGGGATTGGGGGAGACCGGAGAGGTATACATCGTTGGCGACGACCTCCTCATGCGAACCGACTCGAGAGTTTGGCTCGAGGATCCCGATCGTTATCTCGAACTGGTCGCGGACGCCGGGTATGCCACCGAGATCACCCAAGCCGTCGAAGTCTTTGACACGACGGTGCTGATCCAGCCTGTCAACACGGATGCGGTGGCTGCGGCGCTTGCAGGCGACAGCTTCATCGCGGCGACGAGCAACTACCTCGGACAGGACACGCTGACGGTTGCCCGTCCTCTTAACATCAAGGGTCTTCGATGGGTTGGAGTAGCTGAAGTCACGACTGCGGAGGCCCAAGCGCCCGTGCGCCGCCATTTGGTGACGCTCGCGATCCTCCTCGCGGCATTGATACCGATGGTGGTCATTCTGGCTCTCGTCACCGCCAGGAAGCTCCTCAGATCGATTGGTCCGATCGTCGACGGCGCGGATCAGGTTCGCAAGGGCGACCTCGCCGTCGAACTGGCGATTCGCTCTCGCGACGAATTCGGAGATCTCGCGAGCAAGTTCAACGGTGTCGTTGGCACGCTGAGACAACAAGCCGAAGATCTGGAACAGGTAGAAGCCGAGACCACCGAACTCCTGGGGTCCGTCATGCCTCACCATCTTGTCGGGCAGTATCAGAGTGGTGATCGAGATATCGCTGAGGCGTTGTCCAACGCAACCCTGGTTGCGATTTCGGTTGACGAACCCGATGTTGTCCGGGCGAGTGAACGCGAAGCGATCGCCGAGCACACGGTCGCCGTCTCCGCCGGGATCGCTTCGCTCGCTCAGCACCACGGACTCGAACAGATCGCTTCCTCAGCAACGCAGTACGTTGCGGTGGCCGGTCTCAATGTTGAACACGACGACGCCTCCAAGGCCATCGAATTCGCTGTCGCGGTGCGGGGTTGGCTCGAAGGTGCGGCGGCGGCCGCGGGTGTGGTGATCACGACCCACATCGGCCTGGCTGCGGGTGACGTTGTGGCGGGTGTCGTAGGAACCGAACGTGTTGCGTTCAATGTTTGGGGCAATCCGCGTCGAAGGGCCGCGACGCTGGCCTCGGTGGCTGGGAGAAGTGAGATCCTCGTCGATCCTACGGTCGCGAATCACGTCGATGAGGACTGGGCGGTTGATCCGGTCGTCGGCCTTGTCGGCCTTGACGGCGCCGAGATCGATGGGTGGCGTGTTGTCGGGCGAAGGCGCGACGTGAGCGCTCGCGAGCACCTGACGGGCACCGACTGACACGTCCGGCGCACCTGTGCAGATCGGTATCGGCGACCCCGGCGGAGACGACCCAGGCGCGAGAGCGCCCCGAGGGAACGGATGTCCGGGGCGTTGCATGTGCGGGTGCTCGACCGCGCCGTCCGGGGGGCTTCGAGTTGGCCGCGGGGCTGTCCGGGAAGGTCTTCAGGGAGCGCCCCCGGGCGTCGAAGACAATGGTATGAGCCTTTCTCATCAACGCGGTACATACGGTCACAGTTCCCATCCAGCGGCGTCCCGCATCCCAGCGCCGATGCCGGTTTCGACTCGGACGTTGATGTGTGCGACGTGTGGCAGCCCGCTCGACGGGCACGAGGTGTTCGGTGAGTGCTTCCCGGCGGCGTGCCTGGGTGAGTCGCCGCCACTGGTAGTGCGCGACGGGCGACTCGTCGCCGTCTGACCGCTCTGAACATTCTGACCGCCCACGCCGTATGTGTTGAATCGGCCTCGCGGCGTTGGCGACACGGACCGACGACTCGGGCAGAGTTCGCAGAAGTCGTCATGCGGGATGGAACCCGCTATTCGTTCAATGACGTTGCGGCCAAGGGGGACGAAGACGGGAGTGTCACCATCCACTTCGGGGGTGACCCCGGGCAACCCAACTTCTTGCCTATCGGACCAGGCTGGAACTAGATCGTGAGGCTGTATCAGCCGAGAGAGGAAGTCTGAATAGAAGCTGGACGTTCCCGAGTCCTGAACCTGCTGAGTGAAGGGTTTGCTAGCACGGGTATGTGAGTGGTCAGCGACCCGACTGAGGAGGACTCCGACAACGCACGGCCGCACGTGAGCGGTGTGTCCGGCCCGGGGTCCCAACGAGTTCGTCGGGTTCGAATCATCGAGTCCGCAGCGATCGCCGGCGTCGCCTATGCAATGCTCACCGTCCCGGCGTCGCTTCGCCTCTCGCGTTTCCAAACCCGGGTTTCGGCGACGAGGAACTGACCGCCTAGTTTGACGGTGAGCCCACCAGGCGCGATTGATAGGGGCGCTCACTCGACCATGATGTGGCGCGGCTTGGAGAGGAGCACACGCTGTTGACCATGCAAGGGACGCCACCAGCATTCCACCTTCTGGCGAAGCCGACGGGGCCGATATGCAACCTGGACTGCGAGTACTGCTTCTTCCTGTCCAAGGAGATGCTGTACCCGGGGGATCGGTTTCGCATGGCCGACGACATGCTGGAGGAGTACCTCCGCCAGCTGCTCGAGTCACACCGCACGCCCGAGGTCACGGTGGCCTGGCAGGGGGGCGAACCCACGATGATGGGCCTCGACTTCTTCAAGCGTTCCATCGAACTGGTAGAGCAGTATCGCCGCCCGGCGCAGCGCGTCGACTACACAATCCAGACGAATGGTGCGCTGATCGACGAGCGCTGGGCAGCCTTCTTCAAAGAGAACAACTTCCTCGTGGGCTTGTCGGTCGACGGACCCCGCGACCTGCACGACACCTATCGGGTGGACAAACGGGGTGGTGGCTCGTTTGACCGGGTGATGGCGGGTTATGCACACCTGCAAGCTGCCGACGTCGACGTGAACGTGCTGTGCACCGTGCACGCCGCCAACCAGGATCGTGGCGCTGACGTGTATCGGTTCTTCCGCGAGGACATGGGCGTCCAGTTCATCCAATTCATCCCGATCATCGAGCGCGCCACCGAGACGCTGCTGCCAATCGCAAACCTCGGCTGGAGTACGGAGCGGACCGAGCAGCGACCGCTCTACACCCAGCAAGGAACGTACGTCACCGACCGCAGCGTCGGCCCCGACGCCTACGGGCGGTTCCTCATCGACGTGTTCGACGAGTGGGTCAAGAGCGACGTCGGTGAGGTCTATGTTCAGATGTTCGATACGGCGCTCGCAAACTGGCACGGTGAACCCGGTGCCCTCTGCGTGTTCTCCGAGACGTGCGGCCTCGCCCTCGCCATAGAGCACAACGGGGACGTCTACTCGTGTGATCACTTCGTCGAACCGAAGTATCTGCTCGGCAACATCACTGAGACACCGATGATCGAGTTGGTCGCATCGGACCAGCAGCGGGAGTTCGGGATGGCGAAACGGGATTCACTGCCGCAGTTCTGCCTCGATTGCGATGTTCGTTTTGCCTGTCACGGCGGCTGCCCGCGCAATAGGTTCACGACCACCCCCGACGGCGAGGAAGGCCTCAACTATCTCTGTCCGAGCTACAAAGCCTTCTTCCACCACGTCGACCCGGCCATGAAGCTCATGTCCCGCCTCCTCAAGCAGAACCGCGCTCCGGCCGAAATCGTGAAACTCGGTGTGCCGAAGCACGAAGGTTGATGGAGCTGTCAGGCTTCGTCTCGTCACCTATCGGCGGGGGAGACGAGAACGGCGATTGGCGACCGAGCGATCCGGTCAGTCGACGAGACTCGAGGCCCTGGCGCTTTCTACCGCTTCGTTGCGCTTGCCGGTTCCGAGTTCGCGGTAGATGCCCTTGAGGTACGCCTGGAGTGTGTTGGGGGAGTCGGAACGGTTTGGCTGAGCCAGCACCGGTTCCGACTTGGCCGGGTACGATGCTCGCAGCACCATGAAGGTGAAGGTCCGGGCGGGCTGAATCCGAGCAAGCGACAAAGATCGAACAGGAGACGATCGGCGATGACGGATACCCCTCAGAATCCGACGATGGCACAGACCGCGAGCGAGGCGTGGAACAAGAACGCCTTCCGGTACCTCTCCGGGTTGGCGATCGTCGCCCTTGGAATGGGCACCGTTGTGTACCGCTTCATCGAGGATTGGACCTGGGTGGATTCCTTCTACTTCAGTTCGATCACCCTGACAACCGTCGGATTCGGTGACCTCACTCCGACGAGCGACCTCTCGAAGATCTTCACGGTGTTCTATATCTTCGGCGGCATCTCGCTGATCGGGGGGACCCTCAACGCGTTCATGAAGCGGCACGCCGCGAAGGTCAGTGATCGCCGCGCTGGCCATTGAGCCATACGGCAGTCAAGGCCCGGTACTTCGATCACGGCCGATCACATGCCTTGCCCCTGAACGAGCGCTGGCTCGAGCGCAATCGAGTCGGTAGAAGAACTGTCGCCGTTGACGCGGTCTTCGAGCTGCTGCACGCGCTCGAAGAGGACCTCGATCACCCGAACGGCATGGTCGTCGCCGCTCTCCTCCAGAGCCACGCTCAGCCCCGGTGATCCCGGGACGTGCTCGTCGATCACGCGACCAACCAATCCCACAACGGTCGACCCAGCCGGCACATCCTTCACGACCACGGCCCCGGCCCCTACTCTTGCACCCGCTCCGACGGCGACTGCGCCCAGGATCTTCGCCCCGGCTCCGACAACGACTCTGTCGCCGAGCGTTGGGTGGCGCTTCCTTCTCTTGAGGCTGGTGCCACCCAGAGTCACACCTTGGTACAGCATCACGTCATCACCGATCTCGACGGTTTCGCCGATCACGATGCCCATGCCGTGATCGATGACGAATCGTCGTCCGATCGTTGCAGCGGGGTGGATTTCGATGCCTGTCACGGCGCGGCTCACCTGGCTTGTCAATCGCGCGACGAATGGATGACCCCCCGTCCACAGGCGATGAGCCATGCGGTGCATCGTCACCGCATGGAGTCCGGGGTAGAGAAACAGCACCTCGGCAACGCTTCGGGCCGCGGGATCGCGGTCGAATACGGATTGAATGTCCTCACCGAGCCGCCCCCAGAGGTGGAGCCACAGCCGTCCCGGTCCTTCGAGGCCGTTCCTGCGGGCGAGATTCGGTCGAGTCACAGTGCGACGCTCGTTTCATCACTCTGGGCCAGTCCCGCCGAGAGGTATCTCTCACCCGTGTCCGGCAGGATCACGACCAGGAGTTTCCCGGCGTTCTCGGGCCGCTTGGCTACGGCGAGGGCTGCGGAGAGCGCGGCCCCGCTCGAGATCCCGGCAAGGATCCCTTCTTCACGGGCGAGGACACGGGCGGTATCGAAGGCGTCGTCGTTGCCGATCGTGACGATCTCGTCGATGAGCTCCGGCTGAAGGACATCAGGTACGAACCCGGCGCCGATGCCCTGGATCTTGTGTGGACCCGGTTGACCACCCGACAGGACGGGGGAGTCGGCAGGCTCGACAGCCACCACGTGCACCGCAGGCTTCCGATCCTTGAGAACGTGGCCGACACCAGTGATCGTGCCGCCGGTTCCAACCCCGGCGACGAAGATGTCGATCTCGCCGTCGGTATCAGCCCAGATCTCCTCTGCGGTGGTGCGACGATGGATATCCGGATTGGCAGGGTTCGAGAACTGCCTGAGCATGACGGCGTCGGGGATGTCGTCGGCGAGCTGTTCGGCCCGCGAGATCGCGCCGTTCATGCCGGTAGCTCCGTCGGTGAGCACCACTTCGGCGCCGAGGAGGCTGAGGAGTTGGTGCCGCTCGATGCTCATCGTCTCGGGCATCGTCAGTACAAGTCGGTAGCCCTTGGCCGCGGCTACGGACGCCAAGCCGATCCCGGTGTTGCCGCTCGTGGGCTCAACAAGTGTGGTCTCGCCCGGACGGGCCGCTCCTACGGCTTCCGCGGCCTCGATCATGTTGAGGCCGATCCGGTCCTTGACGCTCGAGAGCGGGTTGAACGATTCGACCTTCGCGACGATGCGAGCGCCGCCTTCTGGTGAAAGGTGTTTGAGTTCTACGAGCGGCGTGCCGCCGATCGTCTTGGTGATATCGGAATGTATCTGTCCCATCGTGGAAATCCTCCATGAGAAAAGGCCCGGGCAATGTGCCGCGGGCCGCGTGCGTCAGGGTTTTGAGGGAGTCAGGGACAGCAACATCGTTCCGCGGTTGAGCGTGCACAAGCGCAGGCGGGACAGCGGAGGTGGATGGCGTGTTTCATGTTCGGCGCACGATTGTACCGGTTCCTGGCGATCAATCTCGCGACATTTCCCGCCCTCGGTGCTGGCGCCCACCGCGGTTGTGTGCCGAGAAGATCGCGGACCGTGCGTGCTCTGCTTGGCTCGCGATCCTCCCTGCTACTGCTCCGTATCGGCGTTCGCGTCTGCCTCGGATGTCGCGCCCGACGGGTACTCCCTGGATGATTCAGCCAACACGATCGCCGAAGCAGTCGGTCGGAATGTCATTCCCGCTGACCCGGGACCCATCGCAGGTCAAGAAACGGGCGTTCTGTTCGTCGATGCCGTAGCCAATCAGCGCGATCACGAGCACGACTACACCGCTCATCACCTTGAGTCGGCGGATCGGGGTCGAGAGGATTGCGAGCAGCCACCGGTTGGTGCGGACCTGATGGCGCGGGACGATCGTCCCGAGCACAACGATGAACAACACGACCGCGACCTGGTATCTGCAAGCGAAGAACGCTGTGTGGAGGGTCCCGTAGGTGAACGCGATATCCTACGCGACGAGCGGGCCCTTCCCTTTGTCCCAGACGGCGTCATCGAGAACGGCGTCCGACAGGTCGGCCTGCGTGAGCGCCGTGCCGACGAAATTGGATCTCGTGAGGTCGGCTCCGGCGAAATGCGTCCCATGCCGTGTCATGAATCGCTGCGCGAGCCTCCGGCTGATCAGGTCGCGATCGTCCGCCTTGAGGGCCCGTTTCGCGACCAGCATCAGGACGACGGCTACAGCGATAGCAGCGAAGCCACCCTGGGCGCGGCCGGCTGCGAGGCCACCGACGATCGACACAATCGCGATGGCCCAACTGCCGAAGACACCGCCAACGACGCGTCCCATGATCCCGGCAACGGCCGCCGGACCGAATAGCAGCATGAGTCCGATCACCGGCAGGCTGTCCCGGTATCGAGGCTCTCCGAAGATCGAGACCACGACGAAGTCGATGGCGACCACAATGACGGTGATGACGAAAAGGAGCTTCAGCGCACGCACGACGCCATGCTTGATCAGCATGTAGAAGAACAGCACGATGAGCGTCAGCAGGATGATGCCGCCCAAGATGTCTTGCCATTCGGTGGACGTTATCCGCTGCCGCATCCCGTCGGCAAGCATGCCCACCACCACCCCAGCCGCAATACTGACAACCATCGCAGCAACAAGGATCAGCGCACCAGCGAGAGGCCTCACTCCGATGCGGGCATTCGTGAAGTTGGCTTCGACGAGGCTGGCCTTGGAGAAGTCGGCACCGCGTACGTCGGCTTCGGTGAAGTCAGCACCCTCGAGCTCCGCTCCCCGGAATGATTGGCCGCGGAGGTCCTGGCCGTGGTAGTTGCTCTTCTCTTTCAACCGTCGTCTCCTGGTCCGGTGTTGGGCTTGGCCGCCCCAGCGGCTGCACCTACTGCGTCGACGGCGTTGCGGATCGTATCGTAGGCGCGGTGCTCTCCGATCTCGCCGGTCCCACCGAGGAGATCGAGGAGCGCTCGACTACCCGATTCGGGGCGTGCGGATAGGCGAGGGGTCGCCTAGATTCGGGCCGGAAGGAACAGACGAATCCCCGGAGAAGGAAGTGTTGTGATGACCGTATTCGCTCTGAGCGATGCGAGCGACGTACTTGGCGTGATTGTCAACCTGTCAGCGTTGGTGTTCGTCGTATCCTCGATGTTGGCGATGGGCCTGAGCCTCACGATTCCCGCAATCATTGCCCCGCTGAAGAACCTGCGTCTGGTGATTCTGGCGCTCGCGATCAACTTCATCGCTGTGCCCTCCATCGCCTGGGGTATCCAAGCAGTGATGGATCTCGACCAAGACCTCTACACGGGTCTGCTGCTCCTCGCGACCGCGGCCGGTGCGCCGTTCCTACCCAAGCTGGCCCAGGTGGCGAAGGGGAACGCCGCGTTCTCGGTGGGACTCATGGTGTTGCTGATGTTGGTGACTGTCGTCTACATGCCGCTCGTGTTGCCGTTGCTCTTGTCCGGTGTCGACATCAATGCGTGGGACATCGCAAGGTCTCTGATCGTCCTGATGCTGTTCCCGTTGGGTATCGGCCTGTTCATGAAGGCGCGTTGGGAGGGCACCGCCAAGGAACTCCAGGGTCTCATGTCGAGCACCTCTTCCTTCGCGATCCTGCTGTTGCTCGTCGGAGCGATCATCCTGCAGTGGGAAGAGATCGTCTCGATGATTGGCACTGGCGGCCTGCTCGCCATCGTGATCTTCCTGTTGATCTCGCTCGTTCTCGGATATGTCGCAGGCGGGTCCGACCCGGCGACTCGTTCGGTGATGGGTCTCGGAACGGCCCAGCGCAACGTCTCAGCGGCGATGGTTGTCGGTGCGCAGAACTTCTCCGACAGCCCGGATGTGCTCATCACTGTGGTGGTCGGTGCCCTGATCGGGCTCGTCCTGTTGATGCCGATCGGTGCGGAGCTGGGCAAGCGGATGCCGGTGAAGAGCGTCGAAACCTCTGACGCCTAGAATCGTGGTTCACGTGCGACAGGCGCGCGCACGCAATGCGAGGTTTCAGACGGGGACCTCCGTGACCACAGTCACAGAGGACAGGATCGACACGAGGAGGACGGATTCATGAAGGCTGGTGCAGCCGCAGGAAAGACCGCCATGTGGGCGGCGAATCGATTCAACCCGATCACGAACAGTCCGTCGGCGCCGCTGAAGACGCAAACGCTCCTCGCGTCGTTTGGACCGTCGCTCATGCCCCGTGCCGCAATGCATCAGGGAATGGCCGCCGGACTGTCGATCCTTGCCGCCGATCTCGTGATGAGCGCCGTTGATGCTTCGATCCGACGTGTCGCTCCGAACACTGCTCCGCTCACGGTACGCCTTGGTGCTCGGGCCGCAGTCGCCGCGGCCGGTCTCGCGGTGGCCCGAATTCCGGAGGCCGACGATGAGCCGACCGCCAAGGCATCGGTCCGGAGTGCCGGTGGATTGGCTGCGGCTGGAGCGATCGGTGGCATGATCTACCAAACGAGCATTGCCGCCAGAGAGCGCTACCCCGCCAAGTCGCCGTTGCGCCCGATCATTGTGGGTGCCGCCGGCCTCGGGGCGGTCTTGGTGTATTCAGGAGATCTCCTCAAGCAGCGCCAGACGGTGATCAAGCGCTGGACCGAGGACGACAAGCCGGCGACGCTTGGAGCGTCGATCGGTATCGGTCTCGGTGTGGCAACCGCAGGGCGCGGCATCGGTCGCGGATATCTGGCGTCGCGTCGGGGCATGTCCGGATACTTCGGGCCAAGCCCGACCACAGCTCTGGCCGGGCGACTGATCAACGACGCGATCTGGGCTGGTGGCGCAATCAGCTTCTACTCAACGGTTGTTGGCCTGATCGCCCGATCGAATGAGAAGATCGAACCGGCATACTCCAAGACACCAGAGAGCGAATTCGTGTCGGGTGGACCGAAGAGCATCTCGCCGTTCTTCGAAGTTGGTCTACAGGGTCGCCGGTTCCTCACGGACGTGGTGACACCGGATCTCATCGAGTCAACGTTGGGGGAAAAGGCCGTCGCCCATCCAATCCGGGCGTTCGTTGGTGTGAACAGCGATCCGCTCTATCCGTCGGGACGCTCTGAGATGATGCTCGACGAGTTGGAGCGCCTCGGTGCGTTCGATCGGAAGTACCTTCTGCTCGTGTCTCCGACCGGGACCGGCTGGGTGGATCAGACGATGATCGAGTCGACCGAAATCCTTACCCGCGGCGACATTGCGACGGCATGCATCCAGTATGGACGCGGGCCTTCGTTCCTCGAGGTCCAGAAGGTCCACCTTGGACGTTCTCAGTTCCGCGGCCTGTTGTGGGGTGTGAGGGAGCGACTCCGAGGGATGCCAGAGGATGAGCGACCGAAGGTTCTGGTGTTTGGCGAGAGCCTCGGCTCATGGTCATCGTCCGATGTGGTGATGCATCAGGGGATCGCCGGCTTCGATCACTACGGCATCGACCATGCGCTCTGGTTCGGCCTCGTTGGATTGGCGAAGTGGTCGAAGACCGGGATGCGACAGGGATCGAGCGATCTCGTCCCGCCGGGAACCGTCGAGGCATTCGACAACTTCGGTGAATACGAGAAGCTCTCCAAAGAAGAACGCAAGAAGCTGCGAGCGGTGATTGTCGACCATGACAACGATCCGATTGCTCAGATGTCGTTCCGGTGGGCGGTGAAGCGTCCGCCGTGGCTCGATGGAGACGACCGGGGGCGCAACATTCCTGAGGGGATGCATTGGGTTCCGCTCATCACATTCGTGCAGATCATGGTCGACGCTATGAACGCCATGCGGACGGTGCCCGGCCAGTTCAAGAGCTTCGGCCACGACTATCGGGGAGACACCGCTCACTTCGTGCATGCGGCGTATCAACTTGACGAGGTGACCGACGAACAGATGGAAGAGGTCATCGATACGCTGCGTCAGCTCGAACTCGAGCGCGGCGAGCGAATCAAGCAGGCGAAGACCGCCGCCACGGAAGACGGTGAGACCCCGAAGCGGACGAGCCGCCCGAGGCGTCCCAAGCCTGGCGTCTACCTCCGGGATCGGACACCGATGGACGCCGACGAACCCGCCGTCGAGATCACCGCAGGCGACGCCCCCGGAGATCTGCAGTAGGCAGATCCGAAAGCAAGTAGAAAGACGGCCCCTCCAATCGGAGGGGTCGTCTTCGCGTCCGAGGTCTCACTCGCTATTCCACCCCCTCCTTCCCTATTCCTCCCCCCTGAACGGGGGGAAGCCGAGAGGCGGATGAATCCGAATGGCGATTCTGGATTTCTCAGGCGCGGGAAGCCCAGCCGCTCCTATTGCCGGCCCAGCAGTC
The DNA here is from genome assembly GCA_964195545.1 of uncultured Acidimicrobiia bacterium. GTDB lineage: Bacteria > Actinomycetota > Acidimicrobiia > Spongiisociales > UBA5794 > JAHEEL01. The sequence goes on from CAXMQQ010000066.1 coordinate 18,295, forward strand.
TCCGTGCGACGGCTTCGGCGTCGTGGATCGCGTCGCCGGAGATGTCGTATGTCACCTTCTTCATCGTGCCGGTGAACGGGAACGAGTCGCGGTAGTTGGTGTGGTCGACGGTGTCGCCGTAGTCGTAGCCGATGCTCAGCCCTTCGATGCAGAAGATGAATGGCGTCGTCTTGTCCATGTCGACGGTGCCGACCTTCTCCCCGTTGATGGCGAGGATGCCGGTGCCCGGTGCTCCGGATCCGTTCGGGAAGTCCGTGTCGCCGGTGACCTCGAAGCCGTACTGAATCGTGACGTCGCCTTCGGGTAGGCCCTTGTCGGACACGATGCGATACATCTTGTGCCCTTCGTAGTTGTAGGCGAAGTTCAGCTTGCCGTCCTTCACGAACAGCGTGTAGCCGCCGGCGTTGGCGCCCACCGCGTAGATGACGCCCTCCGCGCCGCCCTTCGGAACGTGAACCTCGGCGGTGATCGTGTGCGGCCGGTTGTACGTGTCTGGCGCCACGAGCGCGGCCACCGGTGCGCCGGGGAAGTACACGTGCTTGTCGGTCGCCCGGCCCGGCATTGGCCGTGGGAAGCTGACTCGCTGGCCGATCGTGCCTTGGAGCGGCAGTACGTTGTACTTCTTCGCCTCTGAATACCAGAGGTCGATCAGTTCCTTCAGCTTGCCAGGGTGCTTCCTCGCGAGGTCATGGCGCTCGGCGGGGTCGTTCCTCAGGTCGTAGAGCTCCCCCACCTTGTCGAGCTCTTCGATGTCCTTTGCGTGGATCGGATCACCCACCACGTGCCCGCGGTCCTTCCCTGTCTTGTAGTTCGGGCCAGGCCAACCGCATTCGGCCCGCCAACCCTCGTGATAGATCGACCGGCTCCCAAGCACCTCGTAGTACTGCATCGTGTGCACATCAGTTGCTTCGGCGTCCTCTACAGTCGCCGCAAGGCTCACACCCTCGATCGGATCCTGTTTGACTCCCTTGATCGACTCCGGCGGCTCGATGCCGATGAGATCCAGCACCGTCGGCACCATGTCGATCGCGTGCCCGTACTGGTGCCGCCATTTGCCGTCGGCCTCGATCTTGGCCGGCCAAGAGATGACGAACGGGTCCGAGGTTCCTCCGCGGAAGGTCTCCTTCTTCCACCGCTTGAACGGTGTGTTGCCCGCGTTCGCCCAGCCCCACGCATAGTGGTTGTAGTGGTCCGGGCTGCCAAGCGTGTCGATCGCCGCCAGATTGGCTTTCAGGTCCGTAGCGATGTTGTTGAAGAAGTCGTTCTCGTTGAGCGTGCCGTTGACGCCCCCTTCAGGGCTGGCCCCGTTGTCGGAGATCACCATGATCAGGGTGTTGTCGAGTTCACCGAGATCGTCGAGGAAGTCGAGGATCCTGCCGAACTGCTCATCGGTGTAGGTCACGAACCCGGCGAATACCTCCATCATGCGGAGGTAGAGGTCCTTCTCGTCGTCCGGCAAGTCGTCCCATACCTGGACATCGGGGTCGCGCTCCGACATTTCGACGGGTTCGTCGAACATGCCCAGCTTCTTCTGGTTGGCGAAGATCGTCTTGCGCAGCTCGTCCCAGCCCATGTCGAACTTGCCTTTGTACTTGTCCGCTTCCTCTTTGAAGATGTGGTGGGGAGCATGTCCTGCCCCCGGGGAGAAGTACATGAAGAACGGCTTGTCCGGTGTGATCGAGTGGGCGTCTCCGATGAATTGGATGGCCTTGTCCGTGAGGTCCTTCGACAGGTGATATCCGTCGTCAGGTGTCGCCGGCGGCGTGACGCTGTGGTTGTCGTAGACGAGATCCGGGTACCACTGGTCGGTCTCAGCACCGAGGAATCCGTAGAACCGCTCGAAGCCGCGACGCAGGGGCCACGTATCGAACGGCCCGGCCATCGTCTCTTCGGTCGCGACACTCAGGTGCCACTTCCCGAGGCCGAACGTGTTGTACCCGTGCATGTTGAGGGTCTCGGAGATGAAGCCGTGCGACGGCAGGATCCGGCCGTCGTACCCGGGGAATCCGGAGGACCACTCGCTGATCGCACCCATGCCATTGGAATGGTGATTCCGGCCGGTGATGATGCAAGTGCGCGTCGGCGAGCACAGGCCGGTGGTGTGGAAGTTCGTGTAGCCGATGCCGCGATCGAGGATGCGCTTGACTCTCGGTGCTTTGACCAACCCGCCAAAGGGTTCCAACTGACCGAACCCGACGTCGTCGAGGACATAGAACAGCACATTCGGTGCCCCTTCGGTGGCCTGAATCGGCATCGGCCACGCTTCAGTGGAATCGTCGACGTTCTTCCCCAACTTCCCGGGGAACGGCTCCTCCAATCCATACTCCAAGAATGTGTCTGCCATGGTCGAAACCCCTCTTCGTGCGGTGACAACAGTGTCCTGCCTTCTCAGCCTCGGCGCGTCCAGGCGTGCTAGTTGGCACACTTGAGAGTACTTTGTTCTACCTCACCCGGTCAGCCTCGATCGGCACGATCGCGTCAAGAGATCAGACGGTCGACGAACACTCAAATCGCTCGATCGAGTAGTTCGGAACGAGGCCGCTAAGTCGCGAGCAAGACAACAAGCCAAGGTGCCGAACCCGAGTTGGGTGTCCTCGCTCTTCGGGGTGTTTCAGACGGGAGTTCGCCGAACACGTCGCAGCAGTCCCGTGAGAATCAGCCGAGGTTCCCGAGCCGTGCAGCGAGCGTCGCGTCGCCGACGGTGACGCGATGTCTGCGACCGGCGAATCGGATACCTAGACTCTGAGATTGAGAAGTCGACAGGCTGTTCAGTGGTGAGGCCTAGCCGGATCGGGTCGGGTCGAACCGTTGACGGGCCGGGAGGCTGGCTGGAAGGGCCCGCAAGGGCGAAAAGCAAGATGGGAGCGGACGTATGGATAATGATCCGAGTGGTTGGGCGATTGGTTGGACGGCGTTTGCCGGAATCATGATGGTGATGGGCGGCATTTGGTGGATTATCTCCGGCATTGTTGCCCTCGCGAACGACACGTTCTATATCGTTGGTGAGGAGTACATCTTCCAGTTCAATGTCACGACGTGGGGTTGGATTCATCTTCTGTTGGGCATCGTTATTCTGCTGGCAGGGTTCTACCTGTTTACCGGTGCGGTGTGGGCGCGGACGGTTGGCGTGATCGTTGCGGTGCTGTGGGCGCTGGTGGCGTTCGCGTGGATGCCGTGGTACCCGATATGGGCGATTGCATTCCTTGCTGTGTCGATCTTCGTCATCTGGGCACTGACCGCGCACGGACGCGACATCGTCGAGGCATAGCAAACCCAAGTATCTCAAGGCCGTAGACGAACAACCGAAGCGGGGCCGCAGCGGTGTGGCTGGCTTGGAGGAGGCAACTATGACCGAGTCAGCCACGCCCGCGGACCGCACGGCAGGCGGCAAAGAGATCCGCAAGACCGTCCCGAGATCGAGTCATGCGGTGTGGGCGCCGCGCGCAGATCGCGCGGACCCTGTCACGTTGATCACCGATCAGGACAAGGACCGACTCCAGTTTCTCGTCCCCATTCGCCACTACCGCATGGCCGAGTCGGCGTTCACGTTCTACCGCGGCTCCGCCGTGGTCATGGCGGCAGATCTCGCTGGCACGCCCGCGTCGGGTCTGACGTCCCAGATCTGCGGTGACGCTCATCTCTCGAACTTCGGGTCGTTCGGCACGCCGACGCGCGAGCAGATCTTCGATACCAACGACTTCGATGAGACCCTCCCAGGCCCTTGGGAATGGGACCTGAAGCGGCTGGCCGCGAGTTTTGTGCTTGCCGGGCGCGACAACGAATTCGACGACTCCGACACGCGAGCAATGACGAAGATGGCTGTCACCGGCTACCAGAACGCGATGGTCAGGTTCACGACGACGACCACCCTCGATGTCTGGTACGCCCACCTCACGATGCAGCAGATCACGGATGCGCTCCCGAAGAAGAAGGACCGCAAGGTCGTCGCGAAGTCTGCCGCAAAGTCACGGGCGAAAGGAAGCATGCGGGCGCTGACCAAGCTAGCCGAGAAGGTTGACGGCAACCTCCGCATCAAGAGTGATCCACCACTGCTCATACCAATTCGGGATCTTCCGGCCGAGGACGATCCTGATCAGCTCGCAAAGGATGCGGAAAGCAGCTTCGAGGAGTACAAGTCCACGCTCAGCGACGATCGCAGGGTCCTTATCGACAAGTACCACATCGTCGACATTGCGCTGAAGGTGGTCGGCGTCGGCAGCGTTGGGACGCGGTGCTTGATCGGGCTGCTCGAGGCGAATGACGATACCGACCCGCTCTTCCTCCAGATCAAGGAAGCGACCGACTCGGTTCTTGAGGCGCATCTCCCGAAGAGCAAGTACTCCCATCACGGTGAGCGGGTTGTGAGAGGCCAGCGTCTGATGCAGGCCGAGAGTGACATCTTCCTCGGCTGGTCGGTGGGTGGATGGTCGGGTCACGCGTACTACTGGCGCCAACTCTACGACATGAAGGGTTCGGCCGACGTTGCGAAGATGAGCCCTCGGATGCTGAAGACGTACGCCAACCTGTGCGGGTGGACGCTCGCTCATTCACACGCTCGGTCCGGTGATCCATTTGCGATCTCCGGGTACATGGGTTCCGGGACCGTCTTTGCCAAAGCACTCACCGAGTTCGCCTACGCCTACGCCGACCAGAACGACCGTGACTACAAGGCTTTCACGGCTGCGATCGCTTCGGGTCGGATCGAAGCGGAAGAAGGCTGAGTCCGATCGACTTCGGTTGGCGATTTGGTGGCACGGTAGGCAACCGCTGAGAGGCACAACTCCAGCTACACCACTCAACAGAATACTGCTCTCGAGGTGGACCACCTCTTGACCGCCAGAAGTCGTCGTCGGTTCAGCCGTCCGCCGCATCTGGACTGGTCCGGAATCTCGCGGGGCGTCGAGTCAGAAGCTCCAAGACTGTGCTTCGTCAGTGCACTCCAGAACATTTTCCGACATCCTCGGTTTCAGTCGCGTATGTTTGTCGAGAGAAGATAGACGATGGCTTGGCGAAGGAGAGGGAGGGGAAGGCATGAAATCAATGAGTAGAGGCGCGCTATTTGTGGTGGCGTTGGCGGTGCTGGCGGCCGCATGTTCGAGTTCGAGCGACGGCCCGTCAACGAGTCTCGCAGTGACTCTTGACAGTTTCGAGTTCGATGAATCGTCCTGGGAGGTTCCTGCGGGGCAGGAGATAACGATCGAGATGGACAATGTGGCCGAGATTGTTCACGAATGGGTCATTCTCAAGCCCGGCGTCACGATCGACAGCGAGGCCGATCTGCCGGCCACCGAGGAAGAACTCCTCGCCAACTTCGTCTATTGGGAAGAGGAAGTCGAGGCTGGTGACAAGCAAACGCACACGTTCACGGCACCTCCAGCCGGTGAATACCAGGTCATCTGTGCGATCGAAGGCCACTTCGCCGCCGGGATGGAAGGCATGCTGACTGTATCTGCACCGTAGACGTGGGCCAATTCGTGCCTCATTGGTCAAACCAGTGGGCGCATCCACTGGTTGGGCGTCGGTCTCGTCCGACGCCCAACCCCATCGGCAGCCACAACAAGGTTCGGTCGGCCGGTGCCGTCGGAGTCAACCCGAACGGCAGACCTGAGGACCCGGGCAGTTGAACCCGGCGAGGCTCAACCCGGTGTGACGGCGCGAGGGAGATATCTGATGCCTGCAGGACATCTGCACGCCAACCGACGAGGTTCGCATTTCGATGATCAGCGATAGAAGAGGAACACGAACAGACCTCATCGTCGCAGGGGCGATCTGGATCGTCGCAACCGGCGTCGCGCTCTGGTGGATCGCATCGACGAACTTCCACCCCTTGGGGGCGTCAACGAACGCGGAAATCACGGACGACGCGTTCAACCTGCTGATGTATCTCGCCGCACCAGTCACGACGTTCGTCCTCGTCGTTCTTGGATACTCCGTTGTTCGGTTCCGCACTGCAGCGGACGACGACGAGGAGTCAGCACCGGTGCGCAGCAACCGGCTGTTCGTAGTGCTGTGGATCGTCATCACCGCGGGGCTCTCGGTGTACGCGATCATCAACCCTGGATTCACCGGTCTTGACGCTCTTGCTGCAGACACGGAAGAGGACTTGACGATCGAGGTCACCGCCCGGCAGTGGGGTTGGGACTACAACTACGTGGAGGATGACCTCACGATCGACGGTGACGAGCTGGTACTGCCAGTGGATACGAGGATTCTCTTCAAGATCACTTCCTTGGATGTGATCCACTCGTTCTGGATCCCGGCGTTCCGGATCAAGAAGGATGCTGTACCCGGAATCACCACGGAGGTATACACGACGGCTACCGACGTCGGTGACTTCGCCGAGGATGACGGATTCCGAGTCCAGTGTGCCGAGCTGTGTGGCGTCGGCCACATGAACATGGATACCAGGGTTTCGGTTCGCAGCCGGGCTGACTTCAACATGTGGGTTCAAGAAACGAAGATCACGGAGCCGGGACAATGACGGGCGATCGCCGAGGAGTGCTGCGGTGAGCATTCTGAAAGGGACACTTGGCGCGTTCGTCGGATATGTCATCGGTGCAGGCTTGGTGACAGCAATACGAAGCGCAACCGGCGCCGATCCGTGGGACCTCGAAGTCGCAACGATGGGTGCATACCTGCCGACCCTTGCTGGGTGGGTACTCGGAGCCGGCGTGTGGGAGTACTGGGCGCGCCCGTGGTTCGGCAAGGAGCTCAAGCCATACACAGTCACCGGGTGGAAGCGGTATTTCAATTTCGACAGCGATCACAAGGTGATCGGTATCCAGTATCTCGTCACGTTCCTGTTCATGTTCTTCTTGGCCGGCCTCTTCGCGATGGTGATGCGATGGGAGTTGATGAATCCGGGGGAGGACCTGCTCACCGCTTCGTCATACAACGGATTCATGAGCCTCCATGGCACGATGATGGTGTTCGTCGCCGTCGCGGCAACGGTTGGAGCGTTCGGCAACTACGTGGTTCCCCTCATGATCGGCGCGGACGACATGGCTTTCCCGAAGCTCAACGCGCTGAGCTACTGGATCCTGCCGATGGTGGTGGTGTTTCTCACGGCATCGTTCCTCGTCGGCGGTTTCGATACCGGGTGGACGGGCTACGCGCCTCTGTCCGAGACCACGAAGACAGGGGCGCTCTTCTTCAACCTTGCGTTCCTCACTCTTGGGCTCTCGTCGATCGTTGGAGCCATAAACATCCTCACGACAGTCCACACGATGCGGGCCCCCGGCATGACATGGTCGCGCCTACCGATCTTCGCGTGGTCGATCTACCTCACCTCATGGCTCGCTCTCATCTTCACGCAGTTCATCGCCCTCGCCATGTTGATGGTCGCCCTCGATAGGACGCTCGGAATGGTGTTCTTCGATGCGGGCTCCGGTGGCGATCCCCTTCTCTATCAGAACATCTTCTGGTTCTACTCGCACCCCGCGGTCTACATCATGATCCTGCCCGCTTTCGGAATCATGCTCGAGGTCCTTGCTCACTTCTCCCGCAAGCCTCTCTTTGCATACAAATTCGCTGTTGGCGGCATGATCGGCATCGCAGTCATGAGCGCCGTCGTATGGGCTCACCACATGTTCACGAGTGGTATGCCTGACGTACTGCTCAAGCCGTTCCTCGCTTCCACGGAATTGATCTCAATCCCTACAGGGTTCATCATGTTGTCGGCTCTGGGGACGATTTGGCAGGGCAGGCTCAGGCTGCGAGTACCGATGCTGTTTGCGCTCGGAGTGTTGTTCAATTTCCTCTTCGGCGGGATTACCGGCGTCTTTCTTGCGGACGTGCCCGTTGACATCCAACTCCAGGACACCTACTTCGTGGTCGCCCATTTCCACTACGTGATCCTCGGCGGCGGCATCTTCGGTCTTTTCGCCGCCATCTACTACTGGTTCCCGAAGATGACCGGCAGATCGATGAACGAGCTCCTCGGCAAGGTTCATTTCTGGTGGATGATCATCGGCTTCAATTTCACGTTCATGCCGATGTTCTGGCTCGGCATGAACGGCATGAATCGACGCGTTGCCGACTATGTCCCGAGCCTCGGGGGGACGAACCGTATGATCTCCATGGCAGGCTTCTTCCTTGGGTTGAGCTTCGTGGTGTTCCTGTGGAACTACATCTACTCGTGGTGGCGTGGCCCGGCAGCTCCCGCGAACCCTTGGGGAGCGACGACGCTCGAGTGGCAGACGTCGTCACCGCCGCCGCACGAGAACTTCGACGTTGCCCCGCGCATCGTCGGAGATCCCTACGGATACGGTGATCCATCGACCGAACACGCGACATTCGAGCCGGCATCATGACTGAGAACGTACCTTTGGCCGAGGCGCCAACTTCAGAAGGCATGGGCATCGGCGCCCGGGTCATTCTGGTGCTCGCAGCGCTCACCGTGATCGAGTATCTCATCGCCGTGGCCAAACCGCCTGGTCAGATCGGGATGATCTTCGTCATCGCGCTGTCAAAGGCAGTGCTGATCGTCATCTACTTCATGCATGTTCGTCAGATATGGAGAGGAAATCATGCATGACAACAGCTAGCGATGTACGACACGAGGAGAATGAGTCGACAAGTAGTCGCCTGGCGATAAACCGGCTCGGCATGTGGCTGTTCATTCTCAGCGAATCGATGCTGTTCGGTGGTCTGCTGATGGTGCGCTTCTCCATTCTCGGCACCTTCACACACGAAGAACTCTCACAGATCACGGGGTTGATCATCACCGCGATCCTCCTGCTTTCATCGTTCACGGCATACCGGGCGGAAAGGTCGATGGGCAGCGGCGACGTGGCCAATACGAAGCGATATCTGATGTACACGCTCGGTCTCGGGGCCATCTTCACAGCTGGCGTGGCCTTCGAATGGTATGAAGCCCTGGGGGTCTTCCCACCGAGCACGCCGTTTGGATCGGTGTTCTTCACGATGACAGGTCTGCACGCATTCCATGTGATTGGCGGTCTCGTGATCATCGCCATCGTGTACGGACGTGTGCGTCGCAACGACTTCACGTCCTCGGATCCCTGGCCCGTTGAAGCATCCGTGAAGTACTGGCATTTCGTCGATGTTGTGTGGGTCTTCTTCTACCCGGCCCTCTACCTGATCAGCTGAACGCTCGGGTGCGCCAGGCCCGGGGAGTGACCCCAGTCGGTTGCGGGGCGCCCGGATGGTGGCATTACGGCAGCGGCGTTCGTTTCGAGTCGGTTTCGGTAACTGCTTCCGAAGAGCCAGCCTTGTACACGAGCGCACCGACACCGAATACAACGATCAGGGCAAATCCGAACCACTGCACGGCATATCCGAGGTGCCGCCCCTCGGTCAGTATCTGTTCCGGGATCGCCACAGGCGTCTCGTTTGGATTGGGCACTGATGTGGTACCGAGCACCATGCTTACAGGCAGCACCTCACCCTCGACAGATTCGTTGATGAGTGCAAGATCGACGCGACTCAGCGACATCAGCACTCCGTCTTCGAGATCTGGCTCTCCTAGTGGTGTTGGTTGTTCGCCTGCGAGGAGCACCCCTTCGATAACCATTGGCCCAGACTCTGGCTCATAGTCCTCCGCAGGCGGACCGGGTGTGCCAGGAGGCACAAGCCCCCTCACGACGATCAGCACCGAACCGTCCTCCAGATCGAACGGCGTTGCCACAAGTGTGCCGGTTAGAGCGCCATACGTCCGTCCGATTGAGAAGAACTCTGCGTCCTTGCGGAATTCACCCTTGGCTGTGGCACGGCGGTGAACGATCGCCTCAACGTCAGCCCCGTACTGGTCAAGGATTCCGAGGAGTGGTAGCGATGGCTCCGCGAGTCGCGTTTCGATCATCTGGTTCTCGGTTCTTCTCTCCGCGAGCCGATCCAGTTGCCATACCCCGAGCCGCACAAATACCAGGGACAAGAGCACTCCAACGGCGACTGCGGCTATCCATCGCGGCTGGGTGAGAACGGATGTGTTGAATCGTGTGGTCACATGCTGAGACTAAGCACGCGCATCTGGTGAACGCAGCCCCGACCACTCCTCACGAGTCACACTGAAGGTCAACGGGTCAAGCCGGGGGGCGCGGAGACACGAGTACGGAGGTCCAAATCAGCCACAAAGGTTTCTCCCGCCTTGGAGAGACCCAGCGCACCGGACCCGAAGGCCGTATTGACGACAGCGCCGGCCTGGGGATACTCCCCTTCACTACTGGCTATCTCAGGAACAACTGATCGTGTCTAGGTGTCGGGAGTGTTCCTCATCGCACACACTGCGCGGCGTCCGCCCCTCTGCTGAGCTCCGGCGTGTGCGGGGTGCGCGCCGGTCTCCCGTGTCCGCCACGCCGCTGATAGTGTCCCTCCGATGGCCAATTCGCTCACCAACATTGGATCTCGTCCCGCGGCCTACGGGCCGGCCGAATGGGGATTGACCCTCACCCTCGGGTTCATCTGGGGATCAGCATTTCTGTGGATCGCGCTCGGTGTCGATTCCATGTCACCCGGCGTCGTGGCTTTCGGCCGTGTCGCTCTCGGCGCCGGAGCGCTGGCAACGTTCTCAAGGGCACGCCGCGCGATAGATCGTGAGGACTGGGGGCGAATCATTGCCGTGGCCATACTCGGCAATGCGGGCCCTGCGTTGCTGCTCGCCCAGGCGGAGACTGGACTCGACTCGGCCGTTGCAGGCATGATCACGAGCGGTACGCCGATCCTGACCCTGGTCATCGCCAGCCTCCTCCTGTGGAGCTTCCCCGGGCGTGCGCAGGCGTTCGGTGTCGGCCTCGGCTTCGTCGGTATCCTGCTCATGGCATCTCCGTCGCTCATCGGCATCCACGCGAACCCCGCAGGTGTCGTACTCGTGTTCGTGGGCACCATCGGATACGCCATAAACTCGAACATCATCGTGCCGCTCCAACAGAAGTACGGAGGGCCGGCAGTCATCCTGTGGGCGCTTCTCGTTTCGAGCGTGTTGCTCGCACCGTTCGCCGCCGCAGGGATCGGAGACTCCGAGTTCACAACGACCGCCGTCGTTGCCGTGCTGATCCTCGGCGTTGTCGGCACCGGCGGTGCCAGGGCGATCTCTGCCACGCTCGCGGGACGCGTCGGCGCTCCCCGCATGTCGACCACCACGTACCTGATCCCTGTCGTCGCAATCATGCTCGGAGTCATCTTCCGTGATGAAGTCGTGGCTCCCGTCGCGATCATCGGCGTCGTGATCGTACTGACAGGCGGGTATGTTGCGTCGCGCGCCGTTCCCGCAGGCTGACGGAGTCTCCGTCGTTGCCCACGCCCGGCAGGTGCAGTGCTCGACATGGACCTACTCGTCATCGTCGCGCAATGTACCGAGCCCTCTGCCGACCAGTACCGGCAGAGGACACAAGACGATCAGGCTCTAGATCGATGCGCGTCGGATCGGTTGACTTCCCCATCGCAAGTGTGCGCAGCAATGGCCCAGTCGGTCCGGGTATCGGCGGGTCTCCTCGCAGACCCTGGTGTTACGATCCTCGATGGAGTGCACGGCCGGAGCCTTGTCCGCGCGTTCGGGTGCGTTCGTCAGCGAAGATCAGGAAACATCTGTATGAATCACTTCACCGAGCGACTCGCCGACGTCGATCCCGACGTCTACCTAGCGCTTGAAGCTGAGACCGTCCGCCAGCGCGACGGCATCGAGTTGATTGCGTCTGAGAATCTGGTCAGTCGGGCAACTCTGGAGGCGATCGGTTCACCGATGGTCAACAAGACCGTCGAGGGGTATCCGGGGAGTCGGTACTACGGCGGTGCAGAGAACGCCGATCGGATCGAGTCGCTTGCCATCGAGCGGGCGATGCAGCTGTTCGGGGCCAGCTACGCCAACGTTCAACCCCATTCCGGTTCGCAGGCGAATCTTGCTGTGTTCCTTGCCTTCCTCACACCGGGCGATACGGTCCTGTCGATGGACCTGTCGGCCGGCGGCCATCTCAGCCACGGCGCGGGACCCAACATCTCGGGGAAGTGGTTCGATGTCGTCAGCTACGGTGTCGATACCGATGGGCTTCTGGACTACGACGCCATGGTCGAGACTGCTCGCGCAGCATCACCCCGGCTCATCATCGCTGGCGGATCCGCCTACCCCCGTGCCATCGATTTCGACCGGTTCCGAACTGCCGCGGACGAGGTCGGGGCGATCCTGCTGGTGGACATGGCGCACTGGGCCGGCCTGGTGGCCGCCGGACTGCATCCCGACCCGGTGCCCGTTGCAGATGTCGTGACGGCGACCACGTACAAGAACCTGCGCGGTGTTCGAGGCGGGTTCATCCTGTCGCATCGCGGCGATCTGGCTCGGAAGTTGAATTCGGCGGTGTTCCCGGGTGTGCAGGGATCCGTGATCCTGAACGCGGTCGCCGCGAAGGCGGTGGCGTTCCGGGAGGCTATGACACCTGAATTTGCGATGTACGCACGCGGCGTACTCGACAATGCCAGGGCTCTTGCCGCGACGCTCGTTGAACGCGACGTAGCGGTACTGACAGGCGGGACCGACACCCCTCTGCTGTTGATCGACCTGCGTCCGATGTCGTTGACCGGCGCTGCCGTCTCGGACGTGCTCGAGAGCGCAGGCCTCACAGCCAACAAGAATGGCGTACCCGGTGACCCGGAACCGCCCCAAGTCACTTCGGGCCTGCGCCTGGGTTCGTCGGCAGGCACCGCGCGTGGAATGGGTGTTGACGAATTCAACCAGATCGGTCACTGGATTGCCGACGCGCTCGAAGCGATGAGGTCCGGTACCGCTGACGTAGCCGCCGCCCGAATCCGCGGTGATGTCAAGGCGTTGGTGTCTGGTTTCCCGATCTACCCGGCCTGAGTCCAGCGCACTCGAAGGAACTGATCGACGCCGAACACACGGAGTGCTCGTTGCTCGCCGGCCGGCACGTGAGGGAGGGCCGTTGCACTGGGGATCAGCTCTGGACGGTCTACCTGATAGGTGATGCCTTCATTGATGATGACCGCCGATCCTGCTGCCAGAACGTTCTTCAGCCAGTCGGGAGTCGTCCCATACGGCAATGGGATCACGAACCCGTCGCCGGTCGAGACGGGGCCGATCGGTGTTTCGTAGGAGGTGCCGGATGTGCGACCGACATGCTGGATCGTCGAATACGGGGCTCCCGGTTGCCCGGCTGTCTTCATTGCCTGCGGTTTCGTCACCGCACGGTTGAAGCGGCGAACGGCCTTGAGCACGGGCGGGTACTTCGTCCGCATCGAGATCACGAAGAGAGCGGCAAGGGCGGCGAGTGCGAGGACCACGCCGCCCAGAATCTGAGCGACCTGTTTCATCATGGCTGCCTCCCGGCAATCGGTTCCCCCCAAGCCTCGACTCCTTGCTCACCGCCGTCTAGAGGCTGATGGCCTCCGTCCGTCGGTGCCGAGCCTCAGATAGCGACACGACGACCTGGTGTCACGCCGTCTCGGCGTCGACGGTCACGAAGTCGATGAGTTGCTCCACGGCGTTGACGAGCGGAGTCTCGACGTCCTTGTACGACGCGACGGACTCGAGGACCTTCCTCCAGAAGCGGCCCGTCTCGATATCCAACCCGAGTCCCTCGATGACCCCCTCTTTCCAGGGCTGACCCAGCGGCACTCGCGGCCACCCAGCGATGCCGAAGGTGTCGGGCTTGATGGCCTGCCAAATGTCGACGTAGGGATGGCCCAGGATCAGAACATCGGTATGCCGCACGCTCTGTGCGATGCGAGTCTCCTTCGATCCCTCGATGAGATGATCGAGAAGTACCCCGATCTTGCGATCCGGTCCCGGTCGGAACTGGGCCACGGCGGAGGCCAGATCGTCTGCGCCGTGCAACGGTTCGACCACGATCGCCGCTTCCCTGAGATCGTCACCCCAGATCTTCTCGATGAGTTCAGCATCGTGGACGCCTTCGACCCAGATCCGACTCGCCCTGGCAACGCGGGCGCGGGACCTCTCGGCCTCGATCGATCCCGATGCCGTGAACCGTCGGGCGGCCTGTGAGGCTTCGGCCGGTTCCCTCATCGCCACACGCACGCCGTTGTGCATGAATGCTCCGTCCAGCGCTTGGAACGAGTGGCGCTCGCCCCACTGGTCGATCAAGACCACCTGACCCCCCTGGGAGAACTCCGTGACGGTGCCGGTGATCCGTGACGCGGTATGGGTCAACGTCATTCCGTCCTGGATCTCGCGCACGACGTACTCCCGCTTTCGGAAGCTCTCGAGGATGTCGTTGATCGCCCACCGGTCGCGTTTCGTCATGACCGATCAGCGTAGCCCCGAGTCGTGCTCCCGCTCGACCGTACGCACGGGGATGGACCAAGGAGAAGAGGCCATCTGACCCTTGCGGGGATCATGCCACCGGCGAACATGCAGACATGGCTGATGTGGAACACCGCAGTGCTCGCACAGGGAATGGTCGGACTCTTGGCTGGGCGTCAGGGTTCGGCATCGTGGTCATCCCCTGGATCGCGAGCGGCATCATCTCCACGTTCCTCCCGGAACCGGAGGCGTCGTTCCAGTGGGTACTCCTCGTCGCGTTCGTGATGATGATCGGTTGGATCGCCTACGGAATTGCCCTCATCCCCCGGTTCAGACGCGGCGCGATCCTGGTTCAGTGATCGCGTTGAGCATCGTCGGGCTTCTTTACGCCCTTGTCCGATTGCTACAACCCTGATGCCCGCACATCGGCGTCGATGAGCCGATCGCGGCTCCGATCGACGAGCAGTTACAGGACGTAGCCCATGTCGCGGAAGCGGCTTCGGAACCCGGTAACGGCCTCCGCCCAGTGGCCTTCTGGCCGGTGATCGCCGTCGCGGACGATCTCGGCGAAGAGAGGAGCGAACTCCTCGAAGTCGGTCTCTACCATGCCGTATCGGGTCATCTCCGACGTGCCCATGCGGATTCCGCTTGCCGCCGTGAAGCTCGGGTCATCGTGAAGCGCCTGTGAGTTCGTGATGACGTTGTTCTCCTCCAGGATCTCGGCGAGTCCGATGCCCTGTGCTCGCGACACCCGCAGCACCACCTGGTGCGTGTCGGTGTAGCCGTTGGCGTGGTCACCCTCCATGGTCAGGCCTTGCGCATGCAGTGCCGTAGCGAACGCCCTCGCATTCGCGATGACCTGTGGTGGATAGGTGTCCCGGTACTCGAGCATCTCGTACGTCGCTCCGAGCATCCCGAGCAACGTGCCGAGATGGTGATTGCTCACGTGGCCGGGGAACGTCCGCGACTCGACGTGGCGCCAGAATCCCTCAAACGGTGAACCAGGATCGACGTTGCTCAGGATCACGCCGCGTTGCGGTCCGAAGAAGCTCTTGTGAGTCGAACCGGTCACGACGTCGGCACCCTCGACAAGCGGTGCCTGGAGGTACGGTCCGAGCAACCCGAGCACGTGTGCCCCGTCGTACATGATCAGCGGGCGATCAGGGTTGTCAACGCCGTACAACTCATGGACGAAGGCGGCGATCGGTGCAACCGGTTCCTTGTGGATGATGACGCTGCGGCCGAAGACGATCAGCGTCGGATTCGTCTCGGCGATCAATTCCTTGGTGGCTTCGACGTCGATGGCGAACGGCAGGTCATCCCGCATGGGGAAGTGCTCCACAGCCGGCCGTTCGGTGCGCGGGTCCATGGCGACATAGTTCTTGAGCGCCCCGCCGATCTGCGCGCTCAGATGGCCGCCCTTATTCAGATCGTGGACGAGCACGCGGCTGAGCAACTGGTGGGGTTGACGGCTGCGGAACCGGTTGCGGAACTGCTTCAGGGCGTCGTAGACGGAGTCGTTGGCCATCTGGCCGCTGATCACCCTCGGTTCGACCTGTGTACATCCGAAGAACGCACGCAGTGCCGCTTTGAGGTCATCCTCCTTCTCCGTGATGAAGCCGGTGCCCTGGTAGTAGCGCACGTCGGCGGCATTTGGCCCGAGTGCCTTCAGGCGGTTGTGCTCGTTGTAGCGACCCGCCGGATCGGAACGGCACAAGTCGTCGACGAACGGCGACGTTGTCTGTTCGGACGGAATGAGATTGATGCACTCCTCGCGCCGCCAGGTCGTGTTCGCCGTGCTGTCGACCCGAAGGAGTTCGGCTTTCGCCGGGAGATCACTGGTGTCGAGAACCGCCCCCGACGTCTTCGCTTCGAATCCGGGATACGGGCGGACGAAGGGAGCGGTTGGCCAGACGTTGCGTTGCACGAGTTCGGCATTGCTCGATCGGCCTCGGGCATCGATCACCTCGAAGACCACCGGGACGTCCGATCGGTACCGGACGTCCGAACGGACGAGTGCCAGTCCGACGGGGCGTAGGCCGTGCTCATCGGAAGGCACGGCGTCTATCCCGGTGCCTTCGAATTGCGTGTACGGAACGCTCGTACCCGACGTGACATATCCGGCGTCCTCGCCGTCGAGGAGGAGCCGGTATCCGGCACGCAGCGGCTTGCGGTCGTCAAATACGGCGATCGGCTGGACGAGGTGCGTGATCCGGCGGCTTTCGAAGGGTGCCTCGAGTTCATCGCGCTTGATCAGTTCGTACTCGGCACGTTGACGCTTCAGATCGGCGTGTCCGACGAAACCATCGCCGGAACCCCGGACGCCCCACGTAGCCAGCGAGTTGGCGAACAGGGGGATGTCGTTGCCGTCGATATCGAGGCCGAGCTCGTGCCCGTAGAGGGGGAGTCCGGCTTCGAGGCGCAGCGAATCCCTGGCACCGAGTCCGTTCGGTACGCCGCCGGCTGCCACCAGCCGTTCCCAGAGTTCCACCGTGAAATCGGCCTCGGGGAAGATCTCGAATGCCGACGCCTCGCCGGTGTAGCCGGTGCGGGCGATGATGAGCCGATGACCGTCGGCCTCGCTGATGCACAACTGGTTTCGCTTGTTTTCGGGTAGCTCGACGGCACCCAGAGCGTCGATGAGCACGTCGGTTGCCGTGGGACCCTGGAGCGAGATCATCCCGAGTTCGTCGCTGACGTCGACCATCTCGGAACCGCGGCGAGTACGGGCCGCTATCCAATCCCAGTCCCTCGCCCGATTGTCTGCGTTGACGACCAGCAGGAAATCATCCTCGCCGATGCAGTACAGGTAGGCATCATCGACCGCTCCGCCGTTCTCATTGCCGATGAACGTGTAGTGCGCCTCGCCCGGATTCAGGCCCCGGGGGTCGTTGGTGAGCGCGTGACCGAGGTGATCGATCGCTCCCGCGCCGCTGAATCGGTAGCGGCCCATGTGGGCGACATCGAACAGTCCGGCACCCCGACGCGTCGCAAGGTGTTCGGCGATGGCGCCCGTTTCGTACTGGACCGGCATCTCCCATCCGGCGAAGTCGACGATGGTGCCCCCGTGACTCTCATGCCAGTTGAACAGGGCCGTGCGGCATGGTTCAGCGGAAGAAGCACTCATGATGATGAGGGTACTAGTTCGAGTCGCCCCCTTCCCCGGTCAGAGGCGCTCGCTGAGGCCGCTACGACACGAGCGCCTGCGATCGGCTCAGGCCGGTTCCGCGATGACCATCGGTTCGGATCGACCAGATGACGCCGTGAGCGAGACTGCCCCTACCGCGATGACGATGA
Organism: uncultured Acidimicrobiia bacterium; assembly: GCA_964195545.1. GTDB lineage: Bacteria > Actinomycetota > Acidimicrobiia > Spongiisociales > UBA5794 > JAHEEL01. The sequence continues at coordinate 35,819 of CAXMQQ010000066.1, forward strand.
GTATGAGACCAACGATCTGGGACGCTCCCAGCATCTGGTCGAGGAATATCCACGCCGTGACGGCAGCCGCCACCGGTTCGATGGTGATGATGACGCCGATGATCCGCGCCGGCACACGCGAAAGCGCGGCGATCTCCATCGAGAGCGGGATCGCGAACCCGATTGTCCCGAGAACGACCACTGACCAAATCACCACCGGGTCAGAAGGAATGGACATGCTCCATGGGCGGGAAATGACGAAGCCGATGGCGCCGCCGATCGTGATGGCACCTGCCGCGAGCGGGAAGCCTCCAACGATCCCTCCGACGTACTGACCAAGTCGAAGATAGACGGCGAGGCCGATCGCCGACATAAGGCCGGCGAGGATCCCCACCACATCGAGACTGGCCAGATCGCCAACCTGGACCAACAGGGCCACGCCGACGACGGCACCCGCTACGGCAGCCCACGTAATCGGTCGTGGATGGGCATGACCCGCCACCCGATCCCACGTCACCACAAGGACGGGAGCCAGAAACTCGAGACCGACGGCAGGGCCGACCCCGATCCGATCGATCGCGACGTAGAGCCCCCAGTTGAGCACGATCTGCAACACGCCGATGAGTCCGACCAGAACGGGCGCCCGAAGGATGGCGGTCCGGTGAGCGATCGCCCACGGAAGGAGAAAGAGGCCGGCGACAGCGATACGGAGAGACGAGAGTTGGAAGGGGTTGATGTCTTCGATGACGTATCCCACCAACGTGGTCCCCACACCGAAAATGACTGCGCCGACGGTGGCCAGGGCGACGCCGACTGCTCCTCGATTCACAGGGCGCGCTCGGAGGGACGGACGATGGGCGCGCTGCCCGATGAGCAACCCGGAGGGGTGTCAGAAGCTGTGTTGTGTCGGCGGCGAAACACTCTCACGCTGGTCACTCCATGAGGGCACGCCGAGTTGAACTCCTGAGACAGCAGAGCCGCGTCGCCACCGATCCCACCGCCCGTGTCGTATTCGACACTCTCCCCCACGCAGCTTCAATCAACGGCTTCTCGCAGCGACAACCCTGTTCGATACTCTCCCCCACGTAGTGGGGGAGATGCCCGGCAGGGCAGAGGGGGCCGTTCTCTCTGATAGCCGCCGACCGCCGCGCCCTAGCCGCGCATCTTCTCTGCTCGGAGATCGGCTGCTCTTGCGTGGGCCTCGAGACCCTCCAGGCGAGCGAGGATGGCTGCATCTTCTGCGATCTCCCCGGGGTCTTCGAGCGCTAGCCACGTGGGCGCCTTGAGGAAGGTCATAACCGAAAGCCCTGACTGGAAGCGGGCACCTCCATCGGTCGGGAGCACGTGGTTCGGTCCTGCCCCGTAGTCGGCGAACACTTCGGCGCTGTCGGAGCCGACGAAGAGCGACCCGTACGACGAGAGGCGCTCGGCCATCGTCACGGGATCCCCCACGTGAAGCGCTAGATGCTCCGGGGCGATGCCATTGCAGAGGGCAACCACCTCATCTCCGTTCTCGACCACGACCACGAATCCGGACTCGAGGGCTGACTCGGCGATGTCGGCGGTCGGCAGCGTCGCGAGCTGCTCAGCGAGCATCACCTCAACTTCCTCTACGACGGACGGAGCCTCGGCTATCAGGATCGGCAAAGCATCGGGATCGTGCTCGGCTTGTGCAAGGAGATCGGCCGCAACCAGTCGGGGGTCGGCGGTTCCGTCGGCGACGACGACGATCTCGCTGGGACCGGCAAGCCCATCGATGCCGATCTCCCCGCTGAGGTGCTTCTTGGCGGCGGTGACCCATCGGTTCCCCGGCCCAACGACCGTATCGCTCGGCGGTGAGAACACACCGAACGCCAGGGCCGCGATGGCCTGAGCCCCGCCGATGGCCAGGAGGCCGTCGGCACCCGCGACGGCTGCCGCAGCGAGCGTCACCACCGTCGGTCGAGGTGACGCAACCCATACCTGGGCAACGCCCGCAACCCGTGCAGGGATCACGGTCATCAGAACCGACGACGGCAACGGGTAGCGACCCCCCGGCGCGTACGCGCCCGCTGTGTCCACTGGCATCCAACGGTGTCCGGCGCGACCGCCATCCACTGTCGTATTGAGATCGAGCAGACACGAGCGCTGTTCCCGCGAGAAGGCCTCGATCCTTCCTCCGACCCGCTCGAGCAAGTCCCTAGTCGATGGATCGATCGCTTCGAGAGCCGCGTCGAGGTCATCGCGGTCGAGCACGATCGTATCGGCGGGGGAGAGATCCTCGAACCGCACGCTGTACTCTCGAACGGCCACTTCTCCCCGCAGCCGGACGTCTTCGACGATCGCCGCTGCTCCGTTGAGTGTGACGGCGTCGATCGGAGAGCGACGCTCCCCGATCACCTGATCTGGGTCGACACGTTTGAGTCTGTTCATGCGTCGTACCCCTGCTTGCCTTCCATAGGGCGCCGCTTCACTCTGAGGGTGCGTCGGTTGAGTTCCTGTTCGATGTCTGCGACGTTCACGCCCGCGGCGACCGTTTTGACGAGTGTGAAATAGATCACGTCAGCGGCCTCGCTCGCCACATCCAGGTGAGAAGATGCAACGGCGAGTTCATCGGCTTCCTCGCGAAGCTTCGCTCCCAGGAGTTCGGCATCATTCAGCAGTCGGACGGTGTTCGACCCAGTCTCTGGTTGGTCGGCCAGTCCGGCGAGCCGTCGGGAGAGGTCGCCGATGCCTCCGTTATCGCCCCAGCAGGAGCGGGTGCCCAGGTGGCAGAAGCCGCCATGCTGACGGACCGTGAAGCGCAGTGCGTCACGGTCACAATCGACGGCGACCCCGAGCAGATCCTGGGTCGCTCCCGACGTCGCACCCTTCTCCCACAGACCCCGCTTCCGACTCTGGTAGATGCCCATCCGGCGTTCGACAGCCCGTTCGAGGCTTTCGGCGCTCGACCACGCGAGCCCGAGGGCGACACCCGATTCATCAACGACAACGGTCGGCCACAACCCATCGGGCCGCTCCGACGTGAGTGGTGCAGCGATCGCCTCGGCGAGGCTGAGTTCTCCCGAGTACAGGGCCATTCCGACCTGCCCGTCGGCACCGAGGCGATCGATCGCCGCGATCTCCTCTGCGCTCGTGATCCCTCCAGCGATCGTGACGTGTGCTTCTCCGGCTGCCGCTACTACGTCGCGAGCACGCTCCAGGTCGGTACCCCCCATGCGGCCTTCGAGCTCAACGAAGGTCACCAGGAACCCCCCGACCAGCTCTCTCAGTTCGGCGATCCGGTCCAGCACGGAGTCGACGGTGTCTGTGCGCCAGCCATGCGTGACAACACGCCCATCTCTGGAGTCGAGGGCGACGATCACGCGTTCACCTGGCAGCTTCGAGAGCATATCCGGTTTGGCCGCTGTGCCGATGATCACCTTCGATGCTCCGGCGTCGAGCCATGCCAGAGCAGTATCAGCGTCGCGGATGCCGCCTCCCACCCGTATCGGCGCCTGTCGGCACAGATCCCGGATGACGGCCGCGTTGGAGCCTTCACCACGCGCCGCGTCGATGTCGATGACGGCGATCTCACCGGCGATGCGGAATCGTTCCAGGATCGGGAACGGATCACCGGCGTCGATCGATTCTGCTTCGCCGCCGATGAGTTGGACGGCGCGACCTCCAATCAGATCGATGGATGGGACGATCACGGCCGAACCTCCGTTCCGTTCGCGAGGAGTTGCCTCTTCAACGAGCCGACGGTTGTGACACCGTCATGCAGGATGGAAGCGATGAGCACCGCCGTCGCCCCGGAAGAGAGCGCATCTTCGAGGTGGTCTGCGTTGTCGGCCCCGCCGGAGGCGATGACCGGGATGTCGACGGCCGCCGTGACCGCCTCGATGAGGTCGATGTCGTAGCCGGACCGTGTGCCGTCGCGGTCCCAGCTCGTGAGCAGAATCTCGCCGGCACCGCGAGCGGCAGCGGAGCGAACCCAACGCTCGACGTTTCTGCCCGTGCGCGTTCGGCCTCCGTGGACGACGACCTCCCAATCGCCATCCGTTCGTTGTGCCGCATCGACTGCCAGGACCGTGCACTGTGATCCGAAGCGATCGGCGAGCTCTGCGATGAGCTCCGGTCGCTGGACGGCCGCCGTATTCACAGCGACCTTGTCTGCGCCTGCTTCCAGCAGCGCGAGGGCATCCTCGACCTTCCTGACGCCACCTCCAACGGTCAAGGGGATCGACAGGACCTGTCGCACGCTTGCCGTAGTTTCCACGGCGTGGCCTCTGCCCTCGGGCGTGGCCGACACGTCGAGGATGACGATCTCGTCTGCTCCCTGGTCCTGATACATGGCGGCCTGGGCGACAGGATCGCCGGCGTCTCTCAGATTCTGGAACCGTATGCCCTTGACAACGCGCCCGTCCTTCACGTCGAGGCATGGGATCAGTCTCGGCGCCGCCATCAGGACCTGCTCTCCGCACCGTCGAGCCAACGGCGAAGCAGGTCCGCTCCCCATGAACCGGACAGCTCCGGATGGAACTGGCAGGCGAGCACGTCCCCACGCTCGATTGCGGAGGTGAACTCGCCGCCGTACTCGGTTTGGGCGCCGACCCAACCGTCAGGGACCGTCGAGAGCTTGTATGAATTGGCGAAGTACGCCCATCCGAGATCGAGAAAACGGCTCCGCGGATCAGGTATCACCCGATTCCATCCGATCTGCGGCACCGTGAGGTCCTGGGGGAGTCGCGTGACGCTCTCCGGTACAACGCCGAGGCCGGAGACACTCGGGCTCTCGTCGCTCTTCTCGCCGAGAAGCTGCATTCCGAGGCAGATGGCCAGCGTCGGTCTCCCGTCTTCGATCCGATCGACCAGTGTCTCCCGAAACCCCTCCTCGTCGATGCGCTCCATGGCGGCACCGAACGCTCCCACCCCCGGCAGCACCACGTAGTCGGTGTCCCTGATCTCCTCCGGGTTCCCCGCAGACCTGGGCTCGGCACCGAGTCGCCGGAATGCGGCAATCACCGAAGCGGTGTTGGCGGTACCGGTCGGAACGATGACGACGTCCGTGTTCATGTGAGCGTTCCTTTCGTGCTCGGTGTCTCGAGACCGATGACCTCCGTGGCCGACCCCAACGCGAGGGCCGTTGCCTTGAATGCCGCTTCCGCGCGGTGGTGGTCGTTGGCGCCTCGGATCAAATCGACATGCAACGCTATGCGGCTCTCGACCGCGAGGGTTTGGAGGAAGTGGACGATGTTCTCCGTCGAGACATCGCCGATCTGGTCCCGGGCAAAGTCGAGATGGACCTCGGGCCAGGGGCGCCCGGAGAGGTCGACGACGGTGCGAACCAGCGACTCATCGAGGGCGGCGTATGCGTATCCGAAACGCCGAATGCCCGCCCGATCGCCGAGGGCCTCCGCAATGCCGCGCCCAAGGACGATGGCGCAATCCTCCACCGTGTGATGGTCGTCAATGTCGGTGTCCCCGGCGGCGTTCAGCTCAATGTCGAATCCGGCGTGCTTGCTGAGCGTGACGATCATGTGGTCGAGGAAGCCGAGGCCCGTGTCGATGACGGACAGGCCGTTGCCATCCAGTTCGATCCGGCACTTGATCTCGGTCTCGTTCGTTCTTCGGTCGAGTGTTGCGGTCCTGGTCATGGGAGTAGCTCCTCCAGATCGGTGGTTCGGGTGAGGACTCGTGCGGCCTTCGACAGTGTTCGGGCGGCCAACGCTTCGTCGGCACCCGGAGCGCCGACACCGATCGGGACGACGCCGGCAGATCGGGCGGCTTCGACGTCATCAGGCGTGTCGCCGACGAACCAGGCGCGGTCGATGTTGAGGCGCCTCATCGCCAACCGCACCGGTTCGGGATCCGGCTTGAGCGGAGCGTCCTCTCTGGTTACGAGGGCCGAGGTGTCTTCCAGGAGACCGAACCGGTCGAGCACCTCCTCGGCGTCCGTCCTGGGTCTGCCGGTCACGACGCCAAGGGGGAAGGATTCTGCCCATCGACGCCACGTCCATCGATCGACGAGAGGTCGCTCGTCGAGCTTGAGACCGGGTCGCCCGGGCCGTCCCTGGTAGATCGCTTCGAAGCGATCTACGACTTCGTCGTACCGCGCCTGCACACCACGTTCGGTGATGAGCCGACGCGTGAGTTCCCAGTCGTCGTTCGCCCCACCCGCTGCTTTGGCCTCCGCGACGTCTCGTTCGGTCACGGTCGCTCCGAACGAGGCCGCCGTTTCGATGATCGATTGCCGATAGGAGCCGCTCACGTCGATGAGGACGCCGTCGAGGTCAAAGAGGAGTGCCTCGGGAGTCAGGGCCGCGGTCAGTACGCGTTCGAGCCGGGCGAACGCCTCGGGTTCCCCCGGCAACGTGATCCTGATCCACCCGTCGAGGGCCCCGCGTCCGGTGAAGCGGCGAACACCGACGCCGAGCGAGCCACAGGCACCCACGATCCACAGGGGGTCTTCAACGTTCGCAAGCACGAAGTTCCCCTGGGACGGAAGAGACGGTGCTCCGTGTGACATGAGAAGATCGGCGAGGCGGTCTCGCTCGGATCGAACCTCCGACACGAATCCCTCCAGATCGCGGAGTTGGTCGAGTCGCTCCAGAGCGACGGCGGCCGACAGCGACGACACCGAATAGGGGCTCCCGTAGCCGGCCATCTCAGTGATCAGATCGGAGGGGCCGAGGAGGTATCCGATCCGAAGCCCGGCAAGGCCATACGCCTTCGAGAGCGTGCGGACGACCACCGTGTTGCCGAGGTCGAGGGCGGTGGCTGTGAGGTCATCATCAGCGAACTCGGCGTAGGCCGCGTCGAGCACGACGAGCCTGGCCGCTTCTGCGACCGTTCGCAACTCATCGCCGGTGATCGTTGCCCCGGTCGGGTTGTTCGGCGACACGACGAATGTGACATCTGCGTCACGTGCAGCCTCGGCCACGGCAGTCGTTGGGAACGGGCCGTCCCACCATTCGATCTCTACGAGTCTGGAACCGACCTGTCCCGCGTACACAGGGATCATCTCGAACGTCGGAGTTGTCGCCACGGCCGATTGCCCCGGGCCGAGACGCGAAAGAAAGCAACGGAGCAAAGCGTCGTCGCCACCTGCCGTCACCAGCACCTGGTCAGTCGGCAGACCGTGCATCTCCGCCAGGCGATCCCGCAGTCCGGCCGTGTCCGGGTAGCGGCGGATCAGTTCGTTCAGATCGGGAACGGATCCGACGAGATCTACGGAGGTGTGCATCCCCTCGTTCCTCGACAGATCGAGCTCGACTTCGTGTGAGAGAAGGGGGCCGGTGTACATCGGTCTGGTCATGGGACGATCTGTTCCAACTGCGTGACCACGATGTCGGTGGCCCCCCGTTCCTTGAGTGCAGGGATCAGGCGGGAGAGTTCGTTCTTCGGGACTGCTGCTTTGACCGAGAGAGCCGCACCACCGTGGAGGTAGGCGATCGTGGGTTCCCTCATGCACGGCAGGATCTCGATCACCAGTTCGAGTTCATCCTCGGTGACGTTCAGCTCAACCATCGCCCGGGTGCGAGCTTCGATCACGGACTGCACACCGAGGACGAGTGCCTCGATGGCGATCTTCTTGTCGGGCGAGTCCATCGCGAGGGCACTGGCGTAGAGACGGGTCGATGAGCGGAGGATCTCTTCGACGATGACAAGGCCGTTGGCAGCAAGGGTCTCACCGGTCGCAGTGATGTCCGCGATGACATCGGCGTCCTCGGGTGGGAAGACTTCAGTAGCCCCGTAGGAACGGACGAACGTGGCGTCGAGGCCTCGCTGTGCGATCCAGCGCTTCGTCAGGTTTGGATACTCGCTCGCGACGACGAGGGGCCGTTGGGGGAGCCTGCCGTTCTCCAACACGCTCTCGGGAGCAGCGATCACCAACTGCACCGGGTCGAGACCGGTGTCGAAGAGTTCGACGAGATCGGCGCTGGTTTCAGCAACCCAATCTGCACCGGTGAAACCGACGTCGCGAGAGCCCGCTGCGAGCATCTCCACGATGGTCTGCGGCTTGAGGAGTTTGACCTCGTAGCCCGACACGGAGGGCACGGGGCGATATCCCCGGGGACCGGAGCGGAGTTCAAGACCCGCAGCACCGAGCAGGTCGATGACGCCGGACTGGATGCGTCCTTTCGGGATCGCGAGGTGGAGGGTCGATGGGTTGGTGTCGTAAGACATACGGGTTCTTTCCCGCCGTCATCGAGGTCGGGTGCCCGTAAACGAGAAACGCCGACCGCTTGGGTCGGCGCTTGTGGTGTGCTTTCGTCTCTTGCTAGGCGCCCACTATCGACCGACCCGGGATGGGTGGTGATGATGATGATGCGCGTGGACGAAGAGCCGGTTCATTGGGGGAGGACCCTAGCCCGTTCGGGCGACGGCGGCAAGAGAGTTAGGCGATTGGGGCGAATCTCAGTGTCTGCCTCTGGTTCGATCCCCGAACGGTCCACGTCAATGCCGCACGTATCCCGGGGCTTCGTCTGAGGTGTCCTCCGCGCTCTCGGCGCCGGTGAACTGCGACTCGTAGAGCCGGGCATAGGACCCGCCGAGTGCGAGGAGTCCGTGGTGGTCGCCTTGCTCGACGATGCGACCGTCTTCCATGACGAGGATCAAATCCGCGTCGCGGATCGTGGAGAGCCTGTGGGCGATCACGAAGCTTGTCCTGTCGGCACGCAACGCCGACATGGCATGCTGAACGAGCACTTCGGTTCGGGTGTCGACCGAACTCGTCGCCTCGTCCAGAATCAGCAGTGCTGGATCGGCAAGGAACGCTCGTGCAATCGTGATGAGCTGCTTCTCTCCGGCGCTGATGCGCCCGCCGTCGTCGTCAACAATGGTGTCGTAGCCGTCGGGGAGAGCACCCACGAACCGGTCGACGTAGGTCGCCCGAGCCGCATCCATGATCTCGTCTTCTGTGGCGTCGAGACGCCCATATGCGATGTTGTCCCTGATCGTTCCTTCGAACAGCCAGGTGTCCTGGAGAACCATGCCGGTCTGATGGCGGAGATCTTCACGCTGCATCGTGGCGATGTGGACGTCGTCGATGGTGATGTATCCGGCATCCAGGTCGTAGAACCGCATGATGAGGTTGACGAGCGTCGTCTTGCCCGCACCGGTCGGCCCAACGATGGCGACGGTCTGGCCTGGGTCGACGTGGAAACTGACGTGTTCGATCAGCGGTTGATCCTCGAGATACCGGAACGAAACGTCGTCGAACGCCACCCGCCCGTGGGAGACCGTTTGTGTCGCGGAATGCCCGTCGTCTGCCGGTTCGTCCTCGGCGTCGAGGAGTTCGAACACCCGCTCGATCGAGGCCACACCCGACTGAAGAAGGTTCGCCATCGAAGCGACCTGTGTGATGGGTCGGGTGAACTGTCGGGAGTACTGGATGAAGGCCTGAACGTCACCGAGGCTCATCGTTCCGCTCGCAACCCTGAGACCACCGACCACCGCGATGATCACGTAGTTCAGGTTCCCGATGAACATCGCGATCGGCATGATCAATCCCGACAGGAACTGGGCGCCGAAGCTCGCCTCGTACAACCCTTCGTTCTCCGCCTCGAACGAGTCCTGCACCTCGCTCTGGCGACCGAACACCTTGACGAGGGCATGTCCGGTGAAGGCTTCTTCGACCTGAGCGTTGAGATTGCCGGTCCGGCGCCACTGGGCGACGAACTTGGTCTGTGATCGCTTCATGACCACGCCGGCCAGGAGCATCGTCAGCGGGATCGTCACAAGAGCGATCAGGGCGAGACTCCATGAGATGGAGATCATCATCGCGAACACGAACACGATCGTGAGCAGCGCGTTGAGGAGTTGGCTCATCGTCTGCTGGAGGCTCTGGGAGACGTTGTCGATGTCGTTGGTGACGCGGCTCAGGAGTTCACCGCGGGGCAGCCCGTCGAAGTAGCGCAACGGCAAATGGTTGATCTTGTCCTCGACCTCGGATCGCAGGCGGAACATCGTGTGCTGGACCACGTCGTTGAGGAGATAGCCCTGGAGGAACTGGAAGAGGAAGGAGGTCACGTAGAGGGCGACGGCGATGAGAAGGATTTGCCGGAGAGCGGCGAAGTCGATTCCTTGACCCGCCACGAAGTCGACACCGCTCAGCATGTCGGCGATCCGATCTTGGCCGCTCGCTCGCGCCGACTCGATCGCCTCAGCATTCGACATGCCGGCAGGGAACATCTTCCCGACCACACCCGAAAAGATGATGTCGGTAGCCCATCCCAGAACCCTGGGTCCGATGGAAGCAAGTGCCACGCTGACGACAGCGGCGACGAAGACCGCGATGACCTTCAGGAGTTCGGGCCTGAGACGCTTGACGAGTCGCCGCATTGATGGGCCGAAGTGAATGGCTTTCTGTCCGACCGTTGAACTGCCGAATGGTCCCCGGCCATGCCCGCCACCCTGGATCTCGACTCGCTCGGTCTTCTTCATCGTCGGTGGGGTGCTCATGACACCTCCGCCGCGAGTTGCGAGTCGACGATCTCGGCGTACGGGACGCACGTCTGAAGCAATTCGTCGTGGGTTCCATGACCGACGATGCCGCCGTCTTCGAGGACCACGATCTGATCGGCATCCATGATGGTCGCAACCCGTTGCGCCACGATGATGACGGTGGCGTCCTCGGTGACGCTCTCAAGGGCGTGACGAAGGTTGGCGTCTGTGGTGACATCGAGGGCGGAGAACGAGTCGTCGAACAGATATAGCTCGGGACGACGGATGAGCGCTCGTGCGATCGCGAGTCGCTGGCGCTGGCCACCCGAGACGTTGGTGCCGCCCTGTGCGATGGCCGATTCGAGACCGTCTGGCATCGCCTCGACGAACTCGCGGGCCTGGGCGATCTCGAGCGCTTCCCACATCTCGGCATCGGTGGCGTCCGGCTTGCCGTATCGAAGGTTGGAGGCGACGGTCCCCGAGAAGAGGTAGACGGTCTGCGGCACGAGACCGATCTTATCCCAGAGACTGTCAGGGTCGATCTCACGCACATCGACACCGTCCACGAGGATCCGTCCCTCGGTGGCGTCAAAGAGCCGGGGGATCAGATTGACGAGGGTCGTCTTGCCTGCGCCGGTCGATCCGATCACTGCCGTTGTCTGACCCGGCAGCGCGGTGAATGTGATGCCGCACAGCACCGGATGCTCGGCGCCCGGGTACTGAAACCCGGCCTCCTCGAACTCGACGGTGCTGTGTTGAGGCAGGTCGGTCACGCCGTCCGTCGGTGGCACCACCGACGACTCGGTTTCGAGGACCTCGCCGATGCGATCGGCGGAAACGGATGCCCGGGGGAGGAGCATGAACATGAATGTGGCCATCATCACGGACATGAGGATCTGGACGATGTAGGTCAAAAAGGCCGTCAGCGATCCGATCTGCATTGCCCCGGAATCGACGCGAACCGAACCGAACCAGAGCACGGCGACGCTCGAGAGGTTCATCACCAACATCACCGAGGGGAAGATTGCTGCCATCCATCGGCCGACGTTGATCGACACGTTCGTCAGATCGGTGTTGGCTTCGGCGAATCGATCGGTCTCGAACGGTTCGCGGACGAAGGCACGGATCACCCTGATGCCGGTGATCTGCTCCCGGAGGATCTTGTTGACCGTGTCGAGTCGCCGCTGCATGACGCGGAACCCGGGCACCATGTGTGACAAGATGAACCAAATGATCAAGCTGAGGATCGGGACGAGCGCCAGGATCAGCCACGAAAGCCCGACGTCCTCACGCAGGGCCATGAACACACCGCCGACCATCATGATCGGCGCGGTCACGAGCATCGTCAAAGTCATGAGGACCAGCATTTGGATCTGTTGGACGTCATTGGTGTTGCGCGTGAGCAGCGACGGCGCTCCGAAGCGTGCCATCTCCCGACCGGAGAATTCGATCACACGCCGGAAGAAGGCCGAACGGACATCTCTTCCGAAAGCCATTGCCGAGCGTGCGGCGAAGTAGACGGCCGTGATCGTGACGGCAACCTGGACCAGCGACACCGCGAGCATCCACCCCCCCATGCGAAGGATGTAGCCGGTGTCGCCCTTGAGGACGCCATTGTCGATGATGTCGGCGTTGAGGCTGGGGAGCGTCAGAGCGGCGAGTGTGCCGACGAGCTGGAGTGCGACGATGATCGCTATCTCCCGCTTGTAGGGCTGGAGGTAGCGGCGGAGGATTCCGACCAGCATCAGGCGGTTACTTCCCGGTCAGGGTCAGCGATGCCGCGCAGCAGCGTGTCGACGAATTCAGCGGCGTCCGGCTTCGCGTCGGCCGCCATCAGCGGATGGGCGTTGGCGAAGACGAACCCCAGGAACGCCACAGCGGCCCTTCCCGGTTCGACGCGGAGGCAATCCCGGTGACGGTCGAAGAGTTCTGTGAGAGCGGCGAGTATCGCGGCGCTCGATTCCATGACGAATCGGTGTGCCCCCGTGGGTTTCTGGACCCCACTCGGTTGGATCGAGCGCAGGACGCCGACGAGAGTTCCGATCCGTTCGCTTTGTTCGAGAAGGATGACGGCGACCGATTCGAGTTGATCGTCCAGTGGGGTGTCGGCAGGGACCTCTGCTATCGCCGCTTGAATCGGTGCGGGGTCCATCGTGACCTTGACGGCCTCGATGATCACCGCAGGCTTGTCGGGGAAGACGCTGAAGATCGTGCCCTCCGCGACACCGGCGGCTCCGGCCATCTCTCGCGATGTGAGCGCCGATCCCTTCTCCAGGAGGAGCGGGATTATGGCCTCGACGATCGTTCGCCGACGGTCGTCGGGGGGCAGTGGTTTGGCGCGCTGGTGGTCGGAACTCACTCGGTGAGTCTAACTGAGTGAGGACTCACTCAGTCACTTCACGTGTCGAGCGTAGATTTCGACCTCATCGTGCCGTCTTCTACGCTGGCCTCAGTGAGGAGTGAGGGGTTGCGCTATGCGGCCGTCGGTTGAAGCGAGGTGAGGTCGCTGAGTGCGATCGACTCGGTCCCGGTCCGGTGACGGAGGAGGATCGACCGGTCACCGTGAGGGGTCTCCATGCCGAGGTACTCGCCGGCCGTTGTGCGGTGTCGAGTCGTGGCCTGGTATGTCGACCCGAGTTGGAGATGATTGAGATTCCATGGTGCGCTCGCGCGCGAGGTGTTTAGTGCCTTCATTGGCATTCCTTCTGTCGTTCTGTGGGCCGGTTGGCCCGAGGTTGTCGTTGATGTGAGTTGGTCGTTGATGTGAGTTGTCATTCCGCGGGCTGACAGCGTCAAATACAAGGACGCGAACCCTGGGTACGCGTGACGCGTCATTCCGCGGGCTGACGGCGTCAAATACAAGGACGCGAACCCTGGGTATGCGTCTTGGGGGTTAGCTTCGGTGGTTGCGGGGCTTGGCGATGCGGACCGTCAGATCCCTTCCCTTGAGCTTCGTCCCGTGCAGCTTCTGCG
>CAXMQQ010000067.1:0-20001 GCA_964195545.1 uncultured Acidimicrobiia bacterium
GCGATCGTGCCTTCGGCATCATCGGCCAGCGTGGGAGAGACCTCGAGGCTGACGTAGCCGTCGGCGCCGTCGGTGGCGTCGTAGACGCGACGGAGCGCATCCGCCGCACCTCGCACGTCTTCGACGGCGAGCGTCTCGAACACCGAGGAGGCGTCTCCGTCGGCAGCAGCGATGGCAGCGTCGTAGAGGTTCGACCCGGCGATGGCGTTTTCGAAGATCGACGGGTTCGACGTTACGCCGGTGACGCCTTCGTCGATGAGAGCTTCGAGTTCACCGTTGGTCACCATGTCGCGGCGGATGAAGTCGAGCCAGACGCTCTGTCCGGCGGCAGCGAGCTCTGTCAGTTTGGCCATTGGTCTCTCCTGGTGATCGGGGTCCCATGGATTCTCGCAGGTCTGTGCAGCCTGGTCGGCGAATCTCTCATTCCGCGGGCCGACAACGTCATGTACAAGGACTGCAACCCTGGGTTCGCGTCCTTGTATATGACGCCGTGAGCCCGCGGAATGGAGGAAGCGTGTTCCTAGGGGAGGAGCCGGCGGAGGGTTGCGGCTACGTCGGCGCCCAGATCGTCTCGCTCGAGGGCCAGGGCCACGTTCGCCTCGATGAACCCCACCTTCGTTCCGCAGTCATAGCGGGCACCGTCGTGGACGACGGCATGGAATGGAGCACCGCCGATGAGGCGGGCCAGCGCGTCCGTGAGCTGGATCTCTCCTCCCGCTCCGCGGTGGCCGTCGCCGAGCAGGCCCATGACCCTCGGCTCCAGGATGTAGCGGCCCACAGCGGCGTAGCGAGAGGGAGCCTCAGCAGGATCCGGTTTCTCGACCAGTCCCTTGACTTCGATCGTTCGGCCGTCGACAACCCCAGGCGTGACGATGCCGTACGAGCCGGTCTCGTCCTCAGGCACCTCGATCACGGAGATTACGTTGCCACCCACCTCGTTGTGGACGTCGATGAGGTCTGCGAGCGGCGGACGATCCCCGCGTAGCAACTCGTCGGCGAGGAGCACGGCGAACGGACTATCGGCAATCAGGTTCCTGGCACACCACACGGCATGTCCCAAACCCAGCGCGTCCATCTGTCTGACGTAAGAGATCCGGCCGGGAACCGTGCCGGCAACGTTCGCAAGCTCCAGGAGATCATCCTGTCCGCGTTCGCCCAGTGCCCGTTCGAGCTCAGCGTTCCTGTCGAAGTGGTTTTCAACCGCCGTCTTGCCGTGTGCGGTGACGAAGACGAAGTTCTCGATCCCCGCGTCGCGTGCTTCCTCGACCGCATATTCGATCAACGGCTTGTCGACGATCGGCAGCATTTCCTTCGGGACGGCCTTCGTGGCCGGGAGAAACCTCGTGCCCAGTCCACCGACCGGGAACACCGCTGTTCGCACACCCATCAGGTGGCCACCGATCGTTCGATCCGCTCGGCGTGGCCAGTCGCCTTGACGTTGTACCAGGCGGCGGTGATGGTGCCGTCCGCATCGATGGCGATCGTAGATCGGATGAGTCCCTCGTACTCCCGGCCGTAGTTCTTCTTCATCCCCCACGCACCGAACGCCTCGGCGATCGAGTGGTCAGGATCTGAAATCAGGGAGAAGGGAAGGTCGTACTCGTCACGGAAGCGAGCGAGGTCTCCCGGCTCGTCGGGGCTGACGCCAACGATGGCATACCCGGCAGCGTCGAACGTCTGATAGCGGTCCCTGAAGTCGCAGGCTTCGGTCGTGCAACCCGGGGTGAAGGCTTTCGGATAGAAGTAGATCAAGAGATCGCGTCCGGCGAAGTCCACGCTGGACACTTCAACGCCGTTGTGATCGACGCCGTGGAATGTCGGTGCCTTCTGTCCTGGTTCGAGTCGCATAGCGTCCCCCAAAATCGTTTGACCGCAAGGCTACTCGGTGGCACTGCGCAGTCGGAGCTGTCCGCATGCCGCATCGATCTCTTGGCCCCTCGTCTCACGGAGTGTTGCATTGGCGCCGTTCGCGAGCAGGGTCTCAACGAAGCCGTGGATGCGGTCGCTGTCGGACGGGCGGTCTGCGCTGAGGGGGGTGGGGTTGAGCGCGATCACATTCACGTGTGCCCGCAGGCGCCTGGCGATCGCAGCCAGCTTTCTCGCCTGATCGTCACTGTCGTTGGCGCCGTCGATGAGTGTCCACTCGATAGAGAGGCGCCTTCCCTTCGATTCGAAATAGGCTTCCGCAGCCTCGACTACAGCTTCGAGGGGATACCGGTCGTTGAGCGGAACGAGGCGGGAACGGGTCTCGTCATCTGCACCGTGGAGACTCACTGCGAGGTAGACGGGCCACGGTTCGTCTGCGAGACGTCGGATACCGGGCACGACGCCAACCGTTGAGACGGTGACCGACCTGGCCGACAGTCCGGAGACGTCGACCAGCAGTCGCAGGGACTCGCGAACGCGTTCGTAGTTCGCGAGCGGCTCACCCATGCCCATGTAGACGACGTTGGTCACGTGGTTCGGGGAACCAGGGATTGGGTATCGACGCAGGAATGCGTTGGCGTACGCGACCTGGGCGACGATCTCACCGGCCTCGAGATGCCGTTCAAATCCGAATTGCCCAGTCGCACAGAACGTGCAGCCCATCGCGCATCCGACCTGGGACGAGATACAGATGGTCGTTCTCTTTCGGTAGCCCATGAGGACGGCTTCGATGGCGGCTCCATCTGGCGCACGAAAGAGCCACTTCCTGGTGCGGCCGTTGTCGGCGCTTTGGTCGACTTCGACTTCGAACGGCCAGAGATTGCCGCCGATGGTTTCTCTGAGCGAACTGGGCAGGTTCGTCATCTCGTCGGTGGTCAGCACGGGGGATCGGTACAGCCAGTCTCGAAGCTGGTCCGAGCGAAACGATGGCTCATCGGGAAACAGCGCCCCGAGATCTTCGGGTGCGATCAGATAGGGAGAGGCTCCGCTCACGAGAGGCTGGTGGCCTGCTCCATCCATGACGCCGCCGTCGACTCCGAGACCCCTGCCGCTTCGGAAACCGTGGCGGTATCCGCCGAGGCGAGAGCCGCGAACGACGTGATCCCGGCTCCGGTGAGGCGCTCGGCGTAGACCGGCCCGATGCCCTTGACCGTTGTCAGGTCATCATCGGAAGGTGCGGGTGTGTCTCCGGTCCGGAACCTCGGTGGGGGGCCATCGGGAATTTCGGGAGCCGGGAGTAGCTTGTCGCGCAGCGCCCAAGCGGCCGCGCCGAGACCAACGATGACGCCTCCTATGCGGAGGAACTGCTTGAATGGCTTGTTCATGTCGCCCATGCTACTGAGTTCAACGACGGGCGGCTAGCCGCTGCAACTGCCGTACGTGGTGAGGCGGCTCCACGGGGCCCACCAGTTGGATCCGCGGCCCTCGTAGTAGTCGGCCAGGTACTTGCCGGCGGCGATGTTCGCTTCGCCGTTGAAGGGGCTAGCGACGAGACCGCTGGAGTCGACGAAACCGGCACCCTTGGCCCGGCTCGGCCAGTACTTGCTGAGATGTTGCATCAGTCCCGACGCACCGTATGTCGAGTTGTAGGCGGTGGGATCTCCACGCGACTCGCGCAGGATGATGCCGAGCACACAGTCGACCTGATCTGCCCGCCAGTGCTCGGCGACTGTCGAGCGCCAGTTCTCAACGTTGCGGATTCCGCCGGCGTCGGCGGGCCACAGCGAAGAGAATCCGCTCGAGGTGGCGGTCGGCTTCGTCGTGGTCGTTGTGGGTGCCTGGGTGGTCGTCGGTGTCGAAGACGACGGTGGCTTGGTGGTAGTCGTGGGCGCTTTCGTTGTTGTGGTGGTCGCGTCCGGAGCGTCGTAGTTGACGGTGATACGAGCCGTTGCCTCATTGCCCGCAGCGTCGCGTGCTGTGAAGGCAGCACCGTTGGCGCCGGGAGCGAGAACGAGATTGATAGACCACTCGCCGTTGTTCACCTCAGCTTCGAAAGGACCCGAGAAGACCTCGGCGCCGCGCTCGGTAACGCCGGAGAACTCGATTACCCGGCTCGTCACGGTGGCGCCGTCCTTTGGCGACACGACCTGAATCGCCGGTGGTGTCGTATCCGTCGCTGGAGCGTTCGTTGTCGTGACTTGTTCGGCCGAGGTCGTGACGGTGGCGGTGCTCGACTCGGTGGCGTCTGATAGGGCCTCGTCGTCTTCTTCGACTGCTGCGTTGTCGGCCGTGGCAGCGGTGGTGTCCGGTGCGGCCTCAGTGGCGGGGGCGTCACTGGATCCGGAATCCGTCTCGGCGACGGCGATTGTCGTGGAGGTGGCCAGATCTGCGTCTCGCTCCGGAGCAACCGCAAGAGCGAGCACGGCCGAAGCGATCCTGCCCGAAATCGGGAGATCAATGTCGAGGGTCTCGATCGCAGTCGTGTCGGTCGTTGATTCTGTCGCACCCGGTGTGAACGCGGCAAGGCCGATCGTCGCGATGAGAGCGATGACCAGGAGGCCGGCGAGAACGAGTGGGATGCGAGACCGCACGTGGCTGATGCTCTGCTTTCCGGGTTGCGTCGGGGGCACCGTCATCCAGTCACCTGCCCCCCAGCAGGGGCGGGGACAGCGCGCACCCGTCTTGTGTCACATCAGGCTATCGGGGCCACCCGTGTAGGGCAAGCCGCGAAATGGCAATATATGGGTCGGCCGAGGCGTAGACCGTAATCAGTAGTCCGTGATCTGCACGCGATCGGCGGATGTCGGTACGGATCACTGACTACGGACTACGGAGTCCTTCCGGGCCTGCGTACCCCTCGACCAATGATCATTCACGCCCGATGGCGGTTGCTGTCGAGACGCGAGGATCGGCCTCTCCCCGAACCACATCCCCGATCGTGATCGTCGACACCGGCCCCCATCCAGCCTCCCACGGTCCGGCCGGCTCTGTCACGTGACCCATCGATGCGATTCCGGCGATCGTGGACGACTCGTAGCGGGGCTCGTATTTGATGGTGGGGAGGCCGCTCGACGCAGGAGCATCGATCGACCATCGCGGGAGCCGCTGTGCTTCGCTGGGATCGACCTCCGCCCACAGCTGATTCGCGGCCACTTGAGCGAGGATCTGCGGCTGCTGATCCCCTCCGCGGGTCCCGAGAACAAGGCGCGCCCGGTCTCCATCCGTCCACAGAGTGGGAGCGAGCGTATGGAGGGGGCGCCGACCCGGAGTCAGTTCATTCGGATGGCCGGGACGGAGACTGAACCCGGCACCACGGTTGTGCAGCCACACCCCGGTGGCTCCTGCCGAGATTCCACTGCCGATGCCCCAGAAGTTCGATTGGATGAACGACACAACCATCCCATCGTGGTCGCGCGTCGTGAGATATGCGGTCCCTCCGGGAGCGTCGGTCGGAATCGGCCATCGGCGGGCCTGTGTTTGATTGATCGCTGAAGCACGTTCGGCGAGTCGCTCGGGGTCGAGGAGTTGATAGGGGGTCAATGGTGCGGTATCGGGATCCGTTGTCGTGTCCGCTCGTTCCCACGCGACGGCGCGGTAGGTCTCGATGAGGGCATGCTGGAACTCGGGATGAGCGGGATCGCGGGGCGGGTCGAGTATCTCGAAGACCCGCAGCGCGGCGAGCGTGATCCATCCCTGGCTGTTCGGAGGCACCGTCCACGCGGTGAGGCCGAACAGGGGGGTCGATGCCGGCGCGACCCACTCGATCTGTTGCCGTTCGAGGTCCTCTGTGGTGACGACTCCATCCGTGGCCTGGACTATTCCCTCGCCGGCTGGGCCATGGTAGAAAGCTGAGCGACCTTCGTCGGCGATCGCCGTGAGTGTCGCTGCCAGAGCGGGACGGCGCAGCGTTGCTCCCGTCTCGAGCGTTTCGCCGGCGGGGTAGAGCGCTGCCGCGGAGGGCTGAGCACCGATGAGGTCCTGCAGTCGGTCGAGGGACCCGGCGAGTTCGAAGGAGACCGGGAAACCGTTATTCGCCCGTTCGATCGCTGGAGCAAGATCGTCGGCGAGCGTGAGCGTCGAGAAGCGTTCGATGAGCGCCTCCCACCCGTCGACACACCCGGGAACGGTGATCGACCAGCGACTCCGCATGGGGATCTCGGTCAAACCCTGGTCCCGCAGCGTTGCCGCGGAGGCGCCTGCTCCGGCGCGGCCTGACGCGTTGAGAACGGCCGGTCGCTCGTCGCCTGGACGATGGACGATGGCGAAGAGATCGCCACCTGGGCCACACGTATCCGGAGCCACCACCGCCAGCATGGCATCAGCAGCGATCGCTCCATCGATGGCGGATCCCCCCTGTTCCATGATCTGAAGAGCGGCTTCAGACGCCAGGTGATGGGGGCTTGCGGCAACCGCCGAGGTCTGTGGAAGGGGACCGGTTGAGATCGACGAAGATGGGTCGCGATTCGCAGCGGTCACACTTTGATGCGTTCGATCCGGCGGTTCAGGGCACCGAGGACGGCCTTCACCGTTGCCTCTCCGTCGTCACCCGATGAGAGCGCCGAGCCAACGGTGAGTTGCTCTCCGCTGCCGTGGGCGCTGACCACGATTGCCACGATGACCCGGCGTGAGCCGACGATGCTCACGCTGACAGCATCGAGAGCGATCGGAGGTACACCGTCGTACGTCCGTTCTACGGCATCGATGGTGGCTTCCCCGATGAGGCGGAGTCGAGTCGAGGCGACGGCTGGTCCGATAGCGGCGCCCGTGCGGTCTTCGTCATCAAAACGAAGGGTGACCTTCAGGGTGGTTCTTGTCCCGTTCGGTTCCTCATTCACACCGACGAGTGCAGGCCTGTTGGACTTCTCACCATTGAGGTCGGACGGGCTGATCTGGACGACCGACACGACGCGTCGGTCGATGGTCGCACCGAACCTGGCCATGGCGAGAGACTGGATGTCGCGCACGACCTGCTTCGCCGGTTTGCCCGACGCGGCGATGACGTGAACTTCCGATACCCGGGGCCCGTCGGTGACGACGCGGGCTGCATCGACCGAGTCGAGGTGGGTGATGGATTCTTCGAGTTCTCGATGATCGAACGCCATGATGGCGCAGGGTAGCCCGAAGGCAACGGGGAGTGGTGTCTTCGAGAACGCGAAACGCTTGTCAGATGGCGTCGTAGCCTTTAGCGTGGTGTTCCTCGCAGCAGCAATGCGGCGGGTGCCCTTGGGCGGGCCAGTCGATTGTTTGTGCCGAGAGGCACTTGTTCTCCGGTGGGGCCGGGCGAGCACCTAGATAGTTCAAGGTTCCGGGTGTCCTAACGGGCGACCGGGATTGGGTAGGGGAACCCGGGTTCACATCAACCTCAGCGAAGCGGAATTGCAGTCCGTGAGCGGCGCACATGTCGTGATCGAGTGCACATCCTGGAGAGGTTCGTGAAGAACAAGTTGGTTCGGACCGGATTGACGATCTCGAGCCTCGCCGCCGCCCTCGTGGCCGGCGTGGCAAGCCTAAGGATCGGTTAAAGCAAAAGCTCGGGCATCCCCTCCCCAACAAATCCCTCGTGGGAGACGACATGTCACGGGCTGTGGTCCAGCGACAACATAGGCGAAAGATCGAACTGGCGGCTGGCTTCGGCGCGCTCGGTCTAGCGATCCTGGTCGCGCTCATCTGGATGCCATGGCAGACGTTCCCCGACCTACGACTCTGGATCCCATTCGCGGTGGCGTTCGTCTACTTCGAATGGCACTCCGTCGAAGTCAACGATCGGCTCTTCGCCAGCCCATCGATCATGGTTCTCCTAACTGCAGCAGTCACCTTCGGTCCCGAGGGTGCGGTTCTGGGGGGCACCGCAATGGCGGCATTGGCAGTTGCGACTCCGGCCGATATTCGAGAGCGTCGATGGTTCCAGCCGATCGCCAATTTTGGACAGTTGGTCACATCGGCCGCCGCGGCCACCACCGTCCTGGCGCTCTTCGTGAGTATTGGCGTGCCCAGCGGAGGATCTGCCCTCGACGCCGGGCTTTGGAGAATCGCGTTGGGATCCGCGTTGGCCTCGATCGTGTACGGCGTCGTCAACTACCGGATGGTGCTGTTCGCTGTGAGCCGTGTCTACGGTCGACTCGAGGTTCGGCCGTGGTCGCACATCGGGGCGATTCTTCTGCCGATGACGGGCATGGGTTTCCTCGGTGGACTGCTCGGCGCTACCTACCTCACCATCGGAACCGCCGCGCTTCCGCTCATCGCCGTGGTCTTCTTCGTCGGGTACATGGCCTTCGAGTCGTACGCACGGCTTCGCGAGGCCCAGGACTCGACGATCCGAGGTTTCATAAAAGCGCTCGAGGCCAAGGACCTCTACACCCGGGGTCACACCGAGCGTGTCGCCCGCTTCACGGAGATGATCGGCAAGCAGATGGGCTTCGATGGAACGCAACTCGAACGGCTCCGGTGGGCTGCCCTTATCCACGACGTCGGCAAGCTCGCCGTTCCCCGTGATCTCATCCGCAAGCGCTCCCGTCTCACCGATGAGGAGTACAAGACCATGCAACAGCACGTTCACTTCGTCGAGGAGCTACTTGAGGACGTCGCCTTCCTTCGACCCATGATCGAGATCGCATCGAACCACCACGCCCACTACGACGGCAACGGATACCACGGTGCCGGTCACGAGCACGGTGACACACCATCGAAGGAGGTGTGCATCCTCGCCGTTGCCGACTCGTTCGACGCAATCACTTCGACACGTTCCTACCGGGTGGCTCTCACCCAGCCCTACGCATACGCGGAACTGCGACGCCACGCCGGCACTCAGTTCGACCCCGAGGTCGTAGAAGCATTCATCGAAGCGATGGAGGGCTCCGGCCATCGCTACGGATCGAAGATCGAACTCACCGACGACGAGGCACGGGACATCGCCGAAGAGGGCCTCGACGAGATCCGGAAGGCCGACCAGGTCCACGGCCGGAATTTCCCGCTTGCACCGATCGTGGAGGAAGCCGACAATGGCTGAGTCAAGACTCCACCGGCTCTCGCTCATCCTGCTCGCCGCGATCGCGGTGCTCGGTGCCATCTCAGTTCTGTTCGCTGTCCGATCCGGCGAGGCGTGGGCTGCCGCCGCGTTCTGGGCCGTGGTCATCGCCAGCATGCACTACCTCTCCGTTCCGACGCCGTCTGGGAAACGGATCAACCTTGCGATCGGTCCTGCCGTTGCGGCCGCCATTCTCTTGCCAGGAACCGTCGTCGTGCTGGCCGCGTATTCGGTTGGACTCGTCGGCGGGTGGGGGGTGCTTCGGTGGAGGTCGACAAGCGATCGAGATGCCGACTCCGACTACGTGGCAGAGTCCGTCTCGATGCTCGCATTTGGGCTCGTCGCCTCGCTGGCGTTGACAGGTCTTTCGGGTTCGTCGCTTCCGCTCGCATGGGAACAGTTGCTGTCGGTCATGGTCGGGGGGGCCGTCTGGTTTGTCCTGCGAGCACTCGTGTCGGCATGGGTGGGTACCGAGCGCGACGATCTTGCCTCCCGCTACCTGTGGCTCCTCGCGCTTGAGGACTGGACTGTCGCTCTCGCGATCTTCACCGGTGGTGCGCTATTCGGCATGACCTGGCCTCTCATGGGCGTCTGGGCCTTCCCGGTTGCGATCCTTCCGTACGCATTCAGCCACCTGGCATTCGTGCGATACCACTCGACCCGGATCACGTACGGTCAGATGATCCGTGCGCTCGCTCAAATTCCCGAGGTCGCAGATCTCGCTCCGCGCGGCCACGCGACTCGAACTGCCGACCTTGCGGTATCGATGGCTCGTGAGATCGGGCTTCACCCCAACGAAGTGACCGAACTGGAATACGCCGCATTGATGCATGACGTTGGTCGGATCACGCTGACCGAACCTGCGATCCTCAAAGCCGGCTACACCGACGAGGACATTGCCCGTTGGGGCGCACAGATCATCGCCGAAGCTCCCTACCTCCAGGAGGTATCGGAGTACGTTCGGGTGCAGCACAGTCCCTTCCGACGGCCGGGAGAGGCGATGGACCCGGACGTCCCGATGATCTCGAAGATCATCAAGGTTGCGAGTGCCTACGACCGGGCCGTTCACGAGATGCACCTCTCACCTCTCGAGGCCTTGGAGAGGATCCACCGAGGATCCGCCTACGACTTCGACCCGGAGGTGTCGGCATCGCTGCGGCGGGTTCTCGCGCAACGGGGCGTGATCGCAGCCTGACTTCGCCGTCCGCGGATCAGCGGTCTGCAGCGGATCCCGGAGTTCCCTCGACACCATGAGCGAAGAGGCGGACCGGGCGACGGACCTGATCCTCCAGGAACACCCCGACGCCAATCGCAAGGAACACGTCACCCATCGAGATGACGCTGCGTGGTAGTGGAATGATGTCGGCGAGGAATGCCAGGCTGGTCTCCTCGGTGAGTAAGACGTGCTTTGCTCCTAGGGCCACATCGGCCGATCCTCCAGCCAGTTTCACCGCTTCGAGCATGACGGGCATACCGCCGCTTGCAGCGATAACCGTGAAGTTCATCAAGACGCCGATACCTGCGACCCAGAGACCAGCCATCTGACGATTGAGCCATACGAAGACGAGGAGCGGAACATACGACGTGAGGATCAATCCCACGGCGAGGTCGTGGCTTGAACGCGGGAGAAATGTCGCGACGGCCTGGATGCCGAACCCGATGAACAGGAGCCACCAGGCACGAACGCCGATCTCCGTCAGATTCGAGAGCTTTCCCCCTCGAGCAAGCCCGACGAGCACAGCGATAACCAAGACGAGCAACATCCAGAGCACGGTTCAACGGTAGCCGATGCCGCATCCGGTGGCGTACTCAGCACTGAGTACTGAGTACCCAATACTTGGAGCTTGTGGCTTGCAGCTTGTAGCTTCTCCCCATGATCCGATACAACGTTGACGGGCAGGTTGCCACTCTCACTATTGACGACCCTGATCGTCGCAACGCGTTGACGAATGAGGCGATGGCTGAGTTGGGTGAGGCGTTGGGGGCTGCGTGCGGCGACGGGGATGTACGCGTGATCGTCGTCACCGGCGCTGGAGATCGGGCGTTCTCGGCCGGTGGGGATCTCTCGGGAGGTTTCGTCGACGCGCCGCTGGCCGGTCACGGCGGTCGTGGTGCGCTCGCAGACTTGATCCGTGGCATGCGTCGCTGTCCCAAGCCTGTGGTCGGCCGGATCAACGGTCATGCACTCGGCGGGGGACTCGGCCTTGTCGCAGGATGCGACATCGCGATCGCTGCGGAAAGTGCCACGTTCGGTACGCCGGAGATCGGTGTCGGTCTGTGGCCCATGATGATCACGGCGGCCCTTCAGCCTCTGGTTCCGCGGCGGCCGCTCCTCGAGATGATGATGACGGGCAGGCGGTTCGGTGCGAAGGAGGCCGCTCAGCTCGGGATTGTCAATCGAGTTGTGCTTGCCGACGAACTCGACGGCGCGGTGGGAGAGACGGTGGATGCGCTCGCCTCACAGAGCCCCGCAGCTCTTGCACTCGGGAAGTCGGCCTTCTATGCGGTGGAGGATATGGATCTCGACACCGCCCTGGACCATCTCCACATCGGCCTGACTGCAGTAGCGACCACGGAAGATGCCGCAGAAGGCGTCAAAGCGTTCCTGGACAAGCGCGACCCGATCTGGAAAG
The DNA here is from genome assembly GCA_964195545.1 of uncultured Acidimicrobiia bacterium. Lineage (GTDB taxonomy): Bacteria > Actinomycetota > Acidimicrobiia > Spongiisociales > UBA5794 > JAHEEL01. Next base: position 11,524 of record CAXMQQ010000067.1, read on the forward strand.
GTCGATAGCTCCACGCTTCAGGAAGAGAAGCGGTACGGATCTTGCAGCTTGCGGCTTGGAGCTTGAAGCTCAGCCGAACCACTTGTCGAGGATTGCGTCGATTTCGGCTTCCGTGACTGAGCCGAAGATCCGCTCCAGGATGAACCCGTTTGACGAGATGATGTATGAGGCGGGGAGTGCGATCACTTCGTAGGCACTGCCGACGGTGCCGGACTCATCGAACCCGATCGCGTATCCAACGTCGATCGACGCGGCGAATTCAGCAGCCTCGACCAGATCGTCCTTGGTGGCGACGCCGAAGAACTTGATGTCCTCGTGGGATTCCGACGCGTGATCGATGTCGGGCATCTCCGCCCGACAGGGTGGGCACCACGAGGCCCACATGTTGAGAAACACCGGTCGGCCGTCATCGGCCAGATGCTCCGAGAGTGTGAAGCCGGCGCCGTCAAGGGTCATGACCGTGAAGTCGGGCGCCATGTCCCCATGTCCCGGTGGTGTCTCTGCGCCGGGAACGTCCTCGAGGTCGGGAAGCCCCTCAGCCGATGACTCCGAACTTGAGCACGCCGCCCCGGCGATTGCAGCAACGACGAGAAGGGCCATGAGAGCGGTACGGAGGCGACGGGAAGAGAGAGGGACGAACATGGCTGGAAGGTAATGAACAGAACCGAATATCGACCGCTCGAAGATCTGTTCCGAAACCGATCGGTGCGGCGAGCGGAAGCATGCTCTGGGCGGCGATATCATGTCCCTGATTCGACACAACCACAACCACGACCGCCAGATGCTTGCGAGGCCGCACCATGACCGACAACCACAATCCCTTCGGCGCACGCCGCACGATCGACACACCGCTCGGCGAACGATTGATCTACCGACTCGATGCCCTCAGCAGCATCGGTGACGTCGATGCGCTCCCGTACTCGATCAAGGTCCTCCTGGAGTCGGCCCTCAGGAACCACGACGGCCGAGTCGTCACCGACGCGGACGTTCATGCCGTGGCCCGCTACGTCGCCACCGACGTGGGGGAGGCGGAGATCGCCTTCAAGCCAGCAAGGGTCGTCCTGCAGGACTTCACCGGCGTTCCGGCTGTGGTCGATCTCGCCGCAATGCGGTCCGCCGTTGTTCGGATGACCGGCGACGAGGCTTCGGCGGCCAAGGTCAATCCGCAGGTCCCGGCCGATCTCGTTGTCGACCATTCAGTCCAGGTCGACGCGTTCAACTCTCCCGATGCTCTCCAGATCAACTCGGAGATGGAATTCGCACGGAACATGGAGCGCTACGAGTTCCTCAAATGGGGACAGTTGGCCTTCGACGACTTCCGCGTCGTGCCGCCGGCCACCGGGATCGTGCATCAGGTCAACCTCGAGTATCTCGCCAAAGTCGTCTGGGATAGCGACGGGGCGCTCTACCCGGACTCGCTGGTCGGAACCGACTCGCACACCACGATGATCAACGGGTTGGGCGTTGTCGGATGGGGCGTCGGTGGCATCGAGGCCGAGGCTGTCATGGTCGGCCAGCCGATATACATGCTGCTCCCGGAAGTCGTCGGATTCCGCCTCACCGGCACGCTTCCGGAGGGGGCGACCGCGACGGATCTCGTACTCAGAATCACCGAGATGCTTCGCTCTCATGGCGTCGTCGGCAAGTTCGTGGAGTACTACGGGCCTGCCCTCGACGACATGCCCGTTGCCAACCGGGCGACGATCGCCAACATGGCGCCCGAGTACGGCGCCACCGTCGGCTTCTTCCCCGTCGATGATCGGACACTCGACTACATGAGGCTGTCCGGGCGCGACGAAGCGCTGATCGCCACGGTCGAGCAGTACTACAAGGAGCAAGGAATGTGGCGTGACGAGAGTCGCACCATTACCTATAGCTCCGAATTGGAATTGGACCTCGGGACGATCGTCCCGTCCCTCGCCGGCCCGAAGCGGCCGCAGGATCGCATCGAACTCGACGCGATGAAGACCCAGTGGCACACCGATCTCGAGGGAGGCCTGCGTCCGGACGATTCGGTCCCCGGTGCCACCGCCAGCGTGACCAGCGAGGGGCAGACCTTCGACCTCGGCGACGGTGACGTGGTGATCGCTGCGATCACCTCGTGCACAAACACGTCGAACCCCGATGTCATGATCGGTGCCGGCCTTGTTGCTCGGAAGGCGAACGAGCGGGGCCTTAAGCGCAAGCCGTGGGTGAAGACATCGCTAGCTCCCGGGTCCAAGGTCGTCACGGACTATCTTGTCGAGGCCGGACTCGTTGACGATCTCGATGCCGTCGGGTTCTGGACGGTCGGATACGGTTGCACTACCTGCATCGGAAACTCGGGGCCGCTCCCCGAACCCATCGCCGCAGGCGTCGAAGAGGCCAACCTCGTCGTGACGTCGGTGCTCTCCGGAAACCGCAACTTCGAGGGTCGTATCAGCCCGCATGTGCGAGCCAACTACCTGGCTTCACCGCCGCTCGTCGTTGCATACGCGATCGCCGGAACCGTCGACATCGATCTTGCGACCGAACCACTCGGCATCGATCGTGATGGCAACGATGTCTACCTCGCAGATCTGTGGCCGACGCAGGAGGAAGTCGCTGCCGTCGTAGCCGCTTCGGTGAATCGTGAGCAGTTCATCACCGAGTACGGCGCCGTATTCGACGGCTCCGATGAATGGCAGGACGTTCAGTCGGGCGAAGGATCGATCTACTCGTGGGATGCGGATTCGACGTACGTACAGGAGCCACCGTTCTTCGTTGACCTCGCACCGGATCCGAAGCCGGTTGCGCCGATCAACGGAGCCAGGGTTCTACTCAAACTTGCTGACTCGGTCACTACCGACCACATCTCTCCAGCCGGAGCCATCGGACCCGACACGCCGGCCGGGCGGTACCTCCTTGCCCACGGCGTCGAACGAGAGATGTTCAATAGCTACGGCTCGCGGCGGGGTAACGACCGCATCATGACGCGAGGAACGTTCGCCAACGTGCGCGTCAGGAACGAGATCGCTCCAGGAACCGAGGGTGGATGGACTCGCGACTTCCTGGACGGGGAGATCAAACCGGTATTCGACGCTTCGATGCACTATCAGTCTGAGGGCGTGCCGCTCGTCGTGCTCGCGGGCAAGGACTACGGGATGGGGTCGTCGCGCGACTGGGCGGCGAAGGGCACGTTCCTTCTCGGGGTCAAGGCCGTGATCGCTGAGAGCTTCGAGCGGATCCATCGTTCGAACCTCGTGATGATGGGTGTGATCCCGCTGACGTTCACTGACGGCCAGAGCGCCGACAGTCTCGGTCTCGACGGAACCGAGGTCATCTCGGTCGACGTTGACGACAACCTGACGCCACGCCAGATCGTGAAGGTGACGGCTGCGAAAGCCGACGGGGCGATCATCGAGTTCGAAGCCATGGCCCGCTGCGACACTCCGATCGAGGTCGACTACCTCCGCCACGGAGGGATCCTGCACATGGTGATCCGGGAGATGGCAAGCTAGTAGCAGGCCTCAAGCTTCAAGATTCGTCCGAGTCTTACGGCTTGGAGCTTGGAGCTGATCAGTCGTTCGCTGCGAGCACGCGCAATGCGTTCTCGCCTAGGATCTTTCTGATATTCCGTTCTTGCCAACCACGGTCGAGCAGTTCAACTGTGATCGCCGGGTAGGTCGAGACGTCTTCGAGGCCGGTTGGCGTGGCATCGATCCCGTCGAAGTCGGAGCCGATGCCGACGTGATCGACACCGGCTGCCTCTGCGATGTAATCGATGTGATCGACGACGTCGGAGGCGGTGACCTCCGGGTAGGGGTCCTTCTCGATCAATCGCTTCATCTCGGCCTCGACGGTGGTGTCGTCTCCGAGGCGATCTCTGAGTTCTCGCTGAACGGCGAACATGCTGGCCGCTTGTTCCGCTCCAGCCATGCCGACGAACGGTGGATAGAAGTTCACCATCACGATGCCGTTGTTCGTCTGTACGAGTTCGAGCACGTCGTCGGGCACGTTCCTGGGGTGCGGGGCCAGGGCGAGCGCACTGGAATGGGAGGCCATGACCGGCCGGTCGCTCACGGACAAGGCGTGACGCATCGTGTCTGCCGAGACATGTGAGATATCGATGATCATGCCGATCCGGTTCATCTCACGGATCACCTCTTCCCCGAAGTCCGTCAGGCCGCCGTGTCTGGCATCGTCGGTCGCAGAGTCGGCCCAGTCGATCGTGTCAGCGTGTGTGAGGGTCATGTAGCGGACGCCGAGCGTTCGAAGCATCCGGACGGCCACCAGCGAGTTCTCGATGGAGTGACCACCCTCGGCTCCCATGAGAGAAGCCGTGAGACCTCGAGACCGAGCATCGGCTACGTCGATGGCTGACTCGGCGTGGGCGAGTCGGTCGCAGCGGTCCGTCATCCGGCGTACGAGGTCGATTTGCTCGATCGTCGTTCGGAGCGGGGTCGGGTCCCATGCAGGTACGAACACCGACCAGAACTGTGCTCCAACGCCGCCTACTGCAAGGCGAGGAACGTCCGTGTGGTAGCCGTTGAGGGAACTGCATGGGTCGTCTCGGTCGAGGTTGGATTCGGCGCGGATGCGAAGTGCCCAGGGCAAGTCGTTGTGACCGTCCACGACCGGCAGGTCGGCATGGATCCTCCGAGCCTGTTCGGTTGGGTCAGTCACCGGCGATCCGCGGCTCGAGGGTGATGCCGAGGCCGTCGGCGATCCGGTTGGCATAGGCGTAGTAGGCGATCACCTCGACGATATCGAGTACGTCACGGTCCGTGAACCCCACAGCATGGAGTGCATCAATGTCCTCGGAGTTCATCGCCCCCGGTGTACGCGTGAGTCTCTCTGCGAAGTGCAGCATTGCGACACGCCGATCGTCGAGGCCCGCTGTTGCCCAGTCGCCTTCGATGCCTGCAAGAAGTTCATCGTCCTTGAGGAGACGGCGCAGACCGCGCCGGTGATGGGTTACTCAGTAGTGGCACTCGTTGATCGTGCTGACGACGAGCGCGATCAACTCCCGGTCGACCTTGCGTAGCGTGGCTGTCCCGCGCATCGCCGAGCGATATAGCGTGTCGTGCGCCTCAAGTGAGCGGGGGTTGAGCGAGTGGACCCCCATGATGTGATCAACCCTCCCGCTCGCGGGATCCGCAACCCGGTCGCGGAGCGCGGCGAGTTCACCGTCCCAGGAGTCGTCGTCGATGACGTCAATCCAGCTCACCAGGTGACCTTACCTGCGGGCCCGGAATCAGGATCGGGGGAGGCCCACGACCGCTTCTCTTCTCCTCCCTCAGGGGGGAGTCCGGCCGCCAGGCCGGGAGGGGGGTCAGACGGTTCCGGTCGGATCTCCTTGACCCCCTCCGCCTCGCTCCGCTCGGCACCTCCCCCTGATCCTCAATCCACGGAGTCCTGGATCCGGATCTGTCCGGAGTCCTTGGCAGAGAAGGCTTCCCGCGGCTCCGAGGCCACACCGAATTCGTGGCTGCACCAGCGGTGGCGAAATCCGCCGGCTGACTGGGAAATCCGCCGATTCTCCACCGGGAAACCGTGGATTGAGGCTGATGGGGAGGAAGAGAAGCGAGGAGGAGACACGACACATGAACCCGAGATACGGAGTACGGGATACGAACTACTCGGTACCTTCGAACGCTTCGCGTTCGAGTCAGATCGTCGTTACGCAGTCGCCGTCTTCTGTGCTGTGGGCGTTGACGGTCGCTATCGGGATCTGTTCGGTTCCCTCGAGGAGGCCGGTGACGAGGCCCTGGTCGAGTTGGCAGACGATCGCGGGGTGGTTCGTGGCCGATTCACCGAACGGGCAGAAGCGGGTGACGAGTTCGTGTTCATTCGGGTGGGCCTCGACCTCGAACCCCACTCCCATCAGGGCACTTGCAACGGCGATCGCAGCGGTGTCGTATCCGGAGTCTTCCGGGAAACCGATCTCGGCAGCGAGCTCCCTGCCGTACTCCCGCCCGATCTCGTCGGCGATCTCGGCGGCGTTGTCGGGTGCGATGCGCTCGATCACGCGAAGGAGCAGCTCCGCTAGGAGGTCGTACCGTCGTGCAGGGAACTCGACCGACACGTTCTTGCGGGTCGGTTCGTAGTACTTCGCCGGGCGTCCGGCACCGGGACCCGTCCGGCCGGACGGGCGCTTTCGCGTCACCTGGAGGTACTCATCGCCGACAAGACGGTCGAGATGGTGTCGGGCCACGTTGGCGTGGATGTCGAACAGTTCGGCGATCTGTGATGCGGTCACGGGCTCGGTGGATTCACGCACGGTGACATAGATCCCGCGTCGCGTCGCATCGCCGAGGGTGCTGGCGAGATCGGCGATCTGTTGATCGAACGCTTCGCTGTCCATGCAATTCCTGTCGCGAATCTGAGCTACGGAGCATCACTATAGTTTCTATTCACTATCTGGATAGGAGTTGTTCGTGGTGGATGTCGATGCGCTTCGCGCTGCAATCGGTGCGGTGCAGGATCCCGAGCTACATCGGGGCCTTGAAGAACTGGGGATGCTGCGCGACGTGACCGTCGGTCCCGACGGCGGCATCCACGTCGTAGTGGCTCTGACCGTGCCCGGGTGCCCGATGAAGGACAAACTGACGAAAGACGTCACCGCAGCCGCCAAGAGCGTTGACGGCGTCGCAGGTGTCACCGTCGAGTTCACGACGATGAGCGATACCCAACGGGCCGGAGTCGTTGAGAGTGTCCGTGGTGGGAACATCCGTGAGGTTACGATCGGCAGAGCCGGGTCGAAGACCCGGGTGATCGGCATCGCCTCCGGTAAGGGCGGCGTTGGAAAGTCTTCCGTCACAGCCAATCTCGCAGTGGCGCTTGCCGCCCGGGGAAATCGGGTCGGCCTCATCGACGCCGACGTGTGGGGCTACTCCATCCCCCGAATGCTGGGACTGGAGCGGCAACCGGTCGTCCTCGACGACGTGATGATTCCGCCGGAGGTGCATGGCGTCAGCGTGATGTCGATGGACTTCTTCGTTGATCCTGATCAGGCCGTGATCTGGCGCGGGCCGATGCTTCACAAGGCGCTTGAGCAGTTCCTGGTCGACGTCTTGTGGGATGATCCCGACTATCTCCTCATCGACATGCCGCCGGGGACCGGCGACGTGGCGATCTCGCTCAGCCAGTTCCTGCCGCGTTCCGAAGCCATCGTGGTGACCACTCCGCAGCCAACGGCCGAGCGTGTGGCGGTGAAGGCCGGTTTGATGGCGGAGAAGGTCAATCAGGACATCCTTGGTGTCGTGGAGAACATGTCGTGGTTCACGGGAGATGACGGCACTCGCTATCCCATCTTCGGTGCGGGAGGAGGCGAGGCGCTCGCGGCCCGGCTCGGAACCGATCTTCTCGTTCAGATCCCGCTCGTTCCCGCCGTCCGGGAAGGTGCCGACCAGGGTCTCCCAGCCGTGGCCGTCGATCCGGACGGGGAAGCTGCCGCAGCGTTCGATCGCCTCGCAGCAGCTGTTGAGGAGCGCAAGCCCCGAGCACGCACACACCCCGAGCTCGTCATCAACAACTGATCGGCTCGTCGGACCGTTACGATCGGTGCCAACCAGGAAAGGTTTGTATGAGCGACACGATCACTGAGACCGTCAAGGTTCGATTCGGTATGTCTTCGACGAGGGAACTCGAGATCGAAGTAGAGTCCGGCCACGACATCGCGACCGAGTTCGAGACCGCTGCAGCCAAGGGGGTGTCGATTCTCTGGATCCGCGATACCCGGGGTCATCGGCACGGGATCGTCGTCGAGAAGGTCGCCTTCATGGAGATCGAGTCGGCCCGGCGACGCGACGTGGGGTTCACCGGCGAGGCTTGAGACCGACGCGACTCGGACCCGGCATACCGGGTCCGATGGAAAGAGCTTGGGGATCAGCGCCTAGCTGGCGGCCTGACGCTGTCTGCGACGCTCGGCGAGCCAGCGCTTCCTGAGCCGACGTCGGTCGTCTTCGGCGTAGCCACCCCAGACGCCCGCCTCCTGGTTGGTCTCCAGCGCGTAGTGAAGGCACTCGTCCTGCATGGCGCAGGCGGAGCAGATCGCCACGGACTGACGGATCTTGTCGGTGGCGAGACCAGTCGTCCCTATTGGGAAGAACAGGTCGGGGTCAGAGTCGCGACAGGCGGACATCTCTCGCCAATCGGTCACAGTTAGCACGGTTGTATCTCCTCGAAATGATTCCTGATTGGACTTTGTGAATGTGAATGCTTTCACGAAGTTGACCATTTGTCAACCGGCTCTCACCTGATATGCAGAGCAGTCTATTGGAATGACCTGGAAGGAAGCAAACGGTTTGTAAAGAGAGCCAACAGCAAACAGCGGACAGCAAACAGCGGGGCAGCTGCCTGGCGCTTGGGGCCGTTGTCTGTCGGCTGTCGGCTGTCTGCCCGCCTCCCCGGTTACCCTTGTGTACAAACGACCGGAAGCGAAATTCATGACCATCGAAGAACGGCTTGTGGCGGAACAGACGGCGGCTATGAAGGGTGGGGATCGCCCGACTCTCA
>CAXMQQ010000068.1:0-15499 GCA_964195545.1 uncultured Acidimicrobiia bacterium
CTGCTGCTGCCTCCCGTAGGAGTCTGGGCCGTGTCTCAGTCCCAGTGTGGCTGATCGTCCTCTCAGACCAGCTACCCGTCTTTGCCTTGGTGAGCCATTACCTCACCAACAAGCTGATAGGCCGCGAGGCCATCCCGAAGCAGCGGACTATTTCCTCAACAGACCATGTGGTCCAAAGAGGGTATCCGGTATTAATCCGAGTTTCCTCGGGCTATCCCAGTCTTCGGGGCAGGTTCCTCACGTGTTACGCACCCGTTCGCCGGTTTCCCCAGCCGAACCTTACGGAACGACTGGTTATCCCTCGACTTGCATGCATTAAGCGCACCGCCAACGTTCGTCCTGAGCCAGGATCAAACTCTCCATCGAAAAGATGGGAGAAAGAATTCCTGATCTCGCTGAGATCTGGAGATCGATCTCTCAAAGGGTGGCCACATCGGGGACGGGGGTCCCTCTGTTGATGTGACCGAACTTGTACGCGTTCTCCCTGCCTGCACCGCGAACGGTACCGACGGGTCGAACGCCCATTGGCTTTTGACACGCTGTTCAGTTGTCAAGGAGCCCGGATCCCTTCTCGTGCACACGCGTGCGCCCGAGTGGGGGGCCTCACATTATAGCACCGCTAGAAGCTAGCGGCGCCGAACGCCGACCGGATGACCGGCTGGAATTTGAATTCAAGCACGTTCCCGCTGTACTGCAAATCACAACTCTGGTTTTCATCGGGGTTCTGGAAGAAATCCCGGGAACCCCGTCTGTGGTTGAGTCAGCGCTGGTCGTCGACCCGGCCCTTGAGCCAAATGAACAATCCGATCAGAGCTGCAACGACGAGGATGCCACCGATGGACATCGCCGCGACGACGTGCATGAAGAGGTTCAGCGCCCAGACAATGAGAAATGCGAGGATGATGATCGACACGACGATCATCCACGTTGGATATCGGTTCTGCGTTGAATTCGTCAAAGAAGTCCTTTCACGTTCGATGCGAGACGATAGCGCTGTCAGGACGCCACTACTCGTCGACGACTCGGATGAATCGACGCTTCCCGACCTGGACGACCGAATCAATGACGGATTCCGCGTCGATGAATTCTGCGTCAACCCGTTCACCGTCGATCTTCACCGCCCCCTGCTTGATCATCCGGCGACCGTCTGATCGTGACGCAACAAGCCCGGTGTCACCGAGGAGGGCCGGGAGGGATATCTCCCCCACGGCTGACAGTGTGAAGGATTCGATGTCGTCCGGAACCTCGTGCGAGCGGAACAGGCGGTCGAACGCAGCTTCTGCCGCAAGTGAATCACCTGCGCCGTGATGGCGCGCCACGATTCGACGACCGAGTTCGCGTTTCGCCTCACCGGGATGGATGGAGCCGTCGGAGAGGCCTCCTTCGAGCGTCTCTATCTCTTCCTCCGTCGCCTCCGCCGCCAGCCGATACCAGTCGGACATGACGCCGTCGGGGATCGACATGACCTTGCCGAACATGTCGGCCGGTTCGTCGCGGACGGAGATGTAGTTGCCGAGCGATTGGGACATCTTCTTGACGCCGTCGGTGCCGACGAGGAGCGGAACGGTCACGACGGACTGTCCACGCTGCCCGCGTCGTTCTTGGAGATCTCGAGCGACGAGCAGGTTCCAGAGTTGGTCTGCGCCCCCGATCTCGATGTCGGACCGGATTGCGACGGAGTCCATCCCCTGCAGCAGTGGATAGAGGAATTCGATCATCGAGATGGGTTGGTGGGCGTCCCACCGTTTCGTGAAGTCGTCCCTGTCCATGATCCGTGCCACGGTGAATTCCGATGTCAGCTCCAGGACGTCCCGCATGTCCATCGCAGCTAGCCACTCCGAGTTGTATCTGATCTCGAGTCTCTCGGACAGAAGCTGCGTCTTGATGACAGGGAGCAGGTGCTCTGCGTATCCCCGCACGTCTTGAGCGCTCAGACGCTTCCGCGTCTCGCTCTTCTCGGACGGGTCACCGACCTGAGCGGTGAAGTCTCCGATGATGAGAACGGCGGTGTGCCCCATGGCCTGGAACCTCCGCAGCAGGTCGAAGACCACTGCCCATCCCAGCGTGACATCGGGTGCGGTTGGGTCGACCCCAAGTTTGACCCTGAGTGGACGGTCCTCCTCGAGGAGAGCGAGGAGCACCCCTTCGGGCAGATCGACGTCGACGGTTCTGGTGATGTACTCGAGTTGTTCGTGAGCAGGCTTCATGTGGGCGTCAGGCTAGACCCACTCCCGAACCGTGCAACGAACCTCCATGGACGGTCGGTTGCCTTCGTGATGCCGATGCGTCCTCCTTCTTCCGTCATGGCACTTGCCGGTGGCGCTGCCCTGATGAGGCGGACGGGGCCATCGATGACGGACGTCCCGTCGTGTTCTCCTGATATCCCCAGGGCACTGCACAACTTTCCAGGACCATCCGTGAGGTGATCGGTGCGACCCCTTCGCTGTTCCATGGTCTCGCAGCCGACGACCGGAACGCCTCCTCTCAACAGCACTGCGGAGGGTTCCCCCAAAGGGCCAGTGACGACATTGGCGCACCAATGAACGCCGTAGGAGCGGTACACGTAGAGCGTTTCTGGCTTCTGGAACATCGAGTCGTTGCGTCTCGTGCGGCCGCGGTAGGCGTGGCTCGCCGGATCATCCGATCCCCCGTATGCCTCGACCTCGTCGATGACGATCTCCGTCATCTTGGCATCGACATCCGTGACGAGTCGGCAGCCGAGCAGACCCCGGGCCACGTCTACAACGTCGCCCGTGAGGAACGCGCCCAACCGTCTGGGATGTGTGGCGTCTCCGTTCACACCGATCCGCGTAGCGTCCCGCCGGTCGCCGCCTCGACCGATTCGACGATCGCTCTGCGGATCGGTGCAACATCTTCGTCGCTCAGTGTGCGATCCGGCGCACGGACGGTCAGGTTGATCGCGACGCTCTTGTGACCGTCGGGGATCGGATCCCCTTCGTAGACATCGAAGATCGATCGCTTCTCAATGATCCCTTCCCCGGCCGCGTCGATCGCGGCAAGGAGCGTGCCCGCAGGCACCGATGAGTCGAGTTCGAAAGCCAGGTCGAAGACCTGGGGCGGGTAGGTGGAAGGGGCATCGAACCGCCACGTATTGCGTCCCGAGACGATCGGATCGACTTCAATCTCTCCGGCAATCGTTCGACCGTCGATCCCATGTGCCTCACACACGGCTGGGTGGATCTCGCCGACGATCCCGATTACCGAACCATCGGAGATGATCTCGGCCGCCCGACCCGGATGGAACGGGGCACGCTCTATGGATCGCAGTTCGGTGCCTTCGAGCCTCATCGCTCGAGCGATCATCTCCCACAGTCCGGTCGCGTCGTAGACGTCGTAGCCCTGAGCCTCGCCATTCCATCTGGAGGCCGCTCCCCCGGCCGCGATGAACCCGAGCCTGTCGGGTTGGTCGGGGAGAACTCCCTCGCTCGGTAGGAACGCTTTGCCGATCTCGAAGAGTCTCGCGTCGTCGACACGCTTCGCGAGATTGGACGATACTGCCTTGAGGAGTCCGGGCAACAGTGTGGTTCTCATCACGCCCTCCTCCTCACGAAGGGGATTCACCACCGTGATGCCAGTCCTCGCCGGATCATCCTCCGGAAGGTGCAGGGCATCGAGATCGGCCCCACCGATGAAGGAAAAACTGAAGATCTCGTGGTAACCGGCCCCGGCCATCACCGAACGCAGGACCCGGAGCCGTTGCTCTCGACCCGGGAGCCCCAGACCGTCACCGAAGCGCAATCGGCCGGGAATGTTGTCGAAGCCGTACAGCCGGGCGATCTCTTCGATCAGATCCGCCTGACGGTGCACGTCGGGTCTCCGGGTCGGGGCGTCGACGATCAACGGATCGATGCCGGTGGTGGAGAAGTCGAAACGTCCAAGCAACGCGGCGGCGGCATCGGGTTCCATCTGAATCCCCAACAGCCGCTCGATCTCACTCATATGGAGTTCAACGGTCTTCGGTGCGGGAGGTGCCGGATACTCGTCTACGACCCCTGCCACGGTTCCACCGGCCGTCTCAACGAGGAGCTTCGCAACTCGATCCGCTGCCAGTCTGCAGAATTCGGGATCCATGCCTCGTTCGAATCTCGCGGAGGCTTCGGATCGAAGGCCGAGCCTCTTTGAGGTCATCAGTACGCTCGGTGGTTCCCAGTACGCCGCCTCGATCAAGACGTTCTGCGTCTCGTCGGTGACCTCTGTGTTCGCGCCACCCATCACACCAGCGATCGCCACCGGGTGCTCAGCGTCCGCGACGACGATGTCGGATGAGTCAAGGGTTCGCTCAGCGCCGTCGAGCGTCGTGATCGGTTCGTCTTGTTCTGCGCGACGGATGACGACCGTCGGGCCGAGGCGATCGACATCGAACGCGTGCGTTGGGTGCCCGAACTCCATCATCGCGTAGTTGCTTGCGTCGACGACATTGCTGATCGGTCTCACACCGGCCGCGGCCAGACGTGACCGAATCGGATGTGGCGATGGACCAACTGTGATCCCCCGGACCTCGCGTCCCACGAACCGTGGGCATGCCTCAGAGTCGACGATGGACACGGACGTTGCTGCGTTGCCTCCCGGCAGTTCGAGGTCCGGTTGAGCGAGCGGAATCACGTAGAAGGCCGCCAGTTCGCGGGCGAGGCCGTACACGGACATGCAGTCCGGTCGGTTCGGGGTGATCGATACGTCGAAGACGACATCGTCCACCGGCAGCAGTCCGACGAAGTCCTCTCCCACACGATCGGCGGCGTCGGGATAGTCGACGTCGAGCACCATGATCCCGGCGGCATCCTCCCCCACTTCGAGTTCGGATTCGGAGCAGATCATCCCATTTGAGACGATGCCCCGGATCTTGCGCTGAGTGATCTCGAAATCACCCTGGAGGACGGCTCCCGGCTTTGCGACAGGAACGACCGCCCCGGCATCGAAATTCCAGGCCCCGCAGATGATGTCGAGAACCTCCTCCCCGACGTCCACCTTGGTGACACGAACCTTGTCGGCATTGGGATGGGCAGTGACTTCCAGAACTCTGCCGATCACGACACCTTCGAAGCGGTGAGACGTCCTCTCCCAGCCTTCGACCTCATGGCCAAGGCTCTCGAGGGCCTCGGCGATCGCTTCGGGATCGCTCGTTGGCAGGTCGACGAATTCCCGCATCCAGTCGATTGTGAACTTCATCGGTACTGCTCCAAGATGCGCCGATCAGGATCGAACAAGTGTCGGAGGTCGGTGATGCCGTGACGGACCATGGCGAGGCGATCGGCGCCCATGCCGAATGCGAAGCCGGTCACCTTGTCCGGGTCATACCCGACTGCTTCGAAGACGGCCGGGTGCACCATGCCGCAGCCCAGCAACTCCATCCATCGACCATTGGCGTACACGTGCATCTCCGCCGACGGTTCGGTGAACGGGAAGTGATGCGGTATGAACTTCGTCGTGATGTCGGGTCCGAGGAACTCGCGGGCGAAGTGGTCGAGCACGCCTTTGAGATCGCCGAACGTGATGTCGACATCGACGGCGAGCCCTTCGATCTGATGGAACACCGGCGAGTGCGTGGCATCAACCGGATCACGTCTGAACACACGGCCCGGCACCACGAGGTAGACCGGCGGATCGTACTGCTCCATGTATCGCGCCTGCATCGGAGACGTGTGTGTACGAAGCAATATCTCCTCGGGAACGTCGCCGTAGTCCAGGTACAACGTGTCCGATTCGAGCCTCGTCGGATGGGCGACGGGGAAGTTCAGAGCGGTGAAGTTGTAGAACTCGGTCTCGACCTCCGGACCGCTGGCTGCCGTGTAGCCCATGGCGACGAAGATGTCGACGATCTCGTCCATCACCTGCTGGATCAGATGTGTGGTGCCCCGCAAGGGCACCCGACCCGGCAACGTCACGTCAACCCGATCCGCCTCGAGCGCGGATGACGCTTCGTCGGCTTCAAGAACGGCGCGCCGTGCATCGATCAATGCGTTGAGTTCGACGGCGACGTCGTTGATGGAGCGACCGAGGTCGCGGCGCTGTTCGGCCGGCACGCTGCCGAGCGATCGACGACCGGTCGCGATCGGAGAGCGTTTGCCCGTGATCTCAGCGGCGAGATCTTCCAACTCATCGACGGTCCCGACCTGTTCGATGCGCGGCGGCGCCTCTGCCCTCAGCTGTTCGAGTATCTCGTTTGTTTCCATGGGATCTGAGAGGTTAGCGGTGGATTCCGCGAGTCCTGCTCCTGTCCTGTAGCGGCATCGCGTCGGACGCGAAAACGCCCGGCACCTCGTCCGGGCGGACGTTCCTGCGGTCTTGGCTAGCCGCGTCCGATCGCCCGGGCAGAAGAGCCCGCAAAAACGAATCCGAAGCGGTCGGCAGATTTCATGATGCTGAGCGTAGAGGAAACGAGGCGAAGTGCAAGACTCAGAACAACGCTTGAATCGAACACTCGAAGAAATCTCGTTGGTAATCGATTCCACGGCGCGATAATCAAGCACCCAACCAGAGGAGCATCTCATGAAGAGCAAAGGCACCGCGACATGGAACGGCGATCTATTCAACGGAGCAGGAACGGCGTCACTCGATTCCGGCGCCGCAGGCCCACTGCCCGTTAGCTGGGCGAGCCGCACCGAGGCGGCCAAGGGCAAGACCAGCCCCGAAGAGCTCATCGCAGCTGCACACGCAGCCTGCTACTCGATGGCGTTCAGCAACATCCTCGCCGGAGCCGGGTTCATTGCGACTCAGCTCGACACGTCTGGCGTGGCGACATTCGCCAAGACCGACGCAGGGATGCGCATCACGACGATGGCCCTGTCCGTTGTTGGACAGATCCCCGACATCGATGCCGAGACGTTCGCGAAGCTCGCAGCAGACGCCAAGGACGGTTGTCCCGTGAGCAACGCTTTGGTCGGCAACGTCGAGATCACGCTGGAAGCAACCCTCGCGTAGCAACCGTTTCGGGGAGTCATGCCGGTATGGATTCGTACCGCCATGGCCCCATCAGACGCACCGAGACCCCGGGGTTGAAGTCCAGTTGATATGGGCCACTCCCCGGGGACTCGTCTCCGATTCCACCGAAACGTTGAAATCTACGGGTTCTGGTATTCAGCCTTCGGCCCCAGGTAGTACCACCAGTTCAACACCAGGCAGATCACGTAGAACGCTGCGAAGGCATAGAGCGCGTACTCCGGGGTCGCGTTCTTGATCTGCGCACCGAACTCCGAAGGTACGACGAAGGCACCGTACGCAGCAACCGCAGACGTCCAGCCAAGGACCGGGCCGGCTTGCTCCTGATCGAACACGATCGCGATCGTACGGAATGTCGAACCGTTGCCGACCCCGGTGGCCGCGAACAGAACCAGGAACAACAGGAAGAACGGTAGGAAGTAGTCCTCCGGCGTCGCCGACTGGTACGCCTGTTTCATGAAGTATGCGACGCCGAGTGCGCTTGCGATCATCGTGACCGCCACCCACTGGGTCACCTTCGCACCACCGACCTTGTCGGCAACCCAACCGCCAACCGGGCGGATGAACGCACCGATGAACGGACCCATCCAGGCGAACGTCAACGCCGACGGTCCGTTCGGGTTGACCAATTCGTGAGTCATCACACCGTCGACCATGACGTGCTGAAAGCCGAAGATCACCTTGATCGCAAGTGCGAAACCTGCGGCGTAGCCGATGAAGCTGCCGAACGTCATCGTGTAGATGATGCTCATGATCCACGTGTGTTTGTTGTTGAAGACCTTGAACTGACGTTCGAGGTTCGGCTTGATGTCACCACGCAACAGCTTGAGGAGAAACACCGTCGCGACGATCACGAGGATGATCGTCGGGTACTTCGCCCAGGAGAGGCCCAACCCGGTTGGAGATGGAAGGATGATGAAGAGACCAGCGATGGCGGGGATGAAGGCCAATCCCAGCATGCCGCCGATCTTCGCAAACGAACTGAGCGGCCCACTGATATTTGGTGATACGTGCTCGGCTCGAATGTTGTCCATCCTGAACCAGGCCAGGAAGGCAAGGGGGATCAGGAAGATGAGCCACACGAACCCGGCGTTCTGAATCCAGGTCGTTGTCCCTGCAGGAATCTTTCCGAAGATCCAGCCAGAGGACTTCTCAAGTGTAAGACCTGCACCAACGACGCCGACGGTCATGACGAGCGGTATCAGCACCTGCATCGTCGTGACACCGGCATTCCCGAGACCCGCGTTGAGACCGAGCGCTAGACCCTGCTTCTTCTTGGGGTAGAAGAAGCTGATGTTGGACATCGATGAGGCGAAGTTCCCGCCGCCGAGGCCGGAGAGGACCGCGAGCGCCTGAAACACCCAGAGCGGTGTGTCCTGGGACATGAGCGCGAACCCCGTCCCCGCAGCCGGAATCATCAACAACGCGGTCGTGAAGAAGATCGTGTTGCGTCCACCGGCGATCCGAATCAGGAAGCTGCTCGGAATCCGGAACGTCGCTCCCGTCAGCCCCGCGATCGCGGACAGCGTGAAGAGTTCGCCCGTTGTGAACGGGAAGCCCAGATTGAGCATCTGGACGGTGATGATTCCCCAGTAGAGCCATACTGCGAAGCCGACGAGGAGGCTCGGAATCGAGATCCAGAGGTTCCGTCTTGCGACCTTGCTGCCCGTGTTCTCCCAGAAAGACTCGTCTTCGACGTCCCACTCGTAGATGTCGGCCATTCGTGTTCCTCTCCGATGTTCGCGTCGTTTCTATCCTGCTGACTCGCTTTGGGTGGTCCACATCGCGGGCCCTATGCCTCCAGGTTCCCCTCTGCGTCGTGAGCGAACTGACCCTCGAACGCCCCTTCCGGTTCCTCGAGCATGAACAGCGTCACAACAAAACTGATCAGTGCCCCGCCCGCCAGGATGAAGAAGAACGTCTTGGAATCGACCAGCGAGAAGAGCACCAGATAGATCACGGCCCCGACGTTTCCGTACGCACCCGCCATACCTGCGATCTGTCCGGTCATCCGATGGTTGATCATGGGGATGACGGCGAACGTCGCACCCTCCGCTCCCTGTACGAAGACTGATGCAATCACCGTGAACACGACGGCAACGACCAGCCACCAGATCCCATCGTAGGTCGGCACGACTTCCTTGATGCCGTCCGAGTCGACCAAGCCACTCCACTTCCCGATGAACCCCATGAGCAGGAAACCGATCGAGATTCCGACCATGTAGACCAACATCGTTCGTTTCCGGTTTGCCATACGGTCGGAGAGATAGCCGCCAAGCGGACGAGCCCCGAGATTCACAAACGCGAACGAAGCGGCGACAACGCCGGCGACGGTGGGAGTAACGATCGACATGCCGGAGTCATTCGTCAAGGGCTTGAAGACGGTCTCGTAGAAGGCAGGGAGCATCGAGACCACCGCAAGCTCCGCACCGAAATTGGCGAAGTACGTGGTATTCAATGCGGCGACGCTCCCCCAGTGGTACTTCTCATCATCGGGAACACCGGCTCGCAGATACGGCAGATTGATCTGCAACGTCTTGAACACATGAGCGACATAGAAGAGGAAGAGCGCTCCGTAGATCACCCACAGGACAGTTTGAGAGAGGACCGGGCTGCCATCGAGTTCCACACCACCGACCCGCCATGCCAGGACCATGAGCGCCCCAACGAGGGGGAACGACATGACGAGGTACATGATGAGATCGCCGTAGGACGTGACCATCATCGGCTCGGTCTTCTTCGACTTGTGGAGGTGTTCACCCACCGGGACGTCCCGGACCAGGAAGTAGTACATGACGCCGTAGACGCCCATAACTAGGCCGTTGACGGCCATCGCCCACCGCCAAGCATCGTTGCCGAGTCCGAGCCAGTCGCCCAAGAACGTGATGGCGAACCAGGGCAGCGTCATTGCAGCAAAGGCCGAACCGAAGTTCCCCCAGCCAGCGTAGAAACCCTCGGCCCTGCCGATGTACTTCGGTGGGAACCACTGGGCAACCATCTTGATGCCGATGACGAAACCTGCGCCAACCGAGCTGAGCACGAGACGGGCGATCAGCAACTGCATGAAGGTGTTCCCGAACGAGAATGCCACCGCCGGAATCGCCATGACGATCATCAAGCCGGTGAACACGATTCGCGACCCGTAGCGGTCGATGAGAGCGCCAACAATGATGCGAGCCGGGATCGTCAATGCCACGTTCGCGATCAAGAGGATCTTGACGTGCTCATCGGTGAGCCATCCGACCGAGTCCAGCATCGTGGTCGCCAGCGGAGCCAGGTTGAACCAGACGTAGAACGTCATGAAGAACGCTATCCACGTGTAGTGGAGCGTCCTGATCCGTTCCTGGCTGAAGTCGAGCAGCTTCGGCGGTACCTCGCTAGTGGGTAACGCCTGACCGTCCTGGTTCATGTTCCCTCTCCTCCGCGCCAGGGTCTCTGACGACCTCTGCCTTCCCGACACCAGCGTGTACTCGCGGGTGGACGCATTCCCTAGTTTGTACGGATGAGGCCACAAACGTCAACTTGGCCACTAAACGTTCAGTGCTAAGGTACTCATTGTGCAGGCCACACTCGGACGCAAGGGCGACTACTCGGTACGGGCAGTACTCGACATCTCCAATCACAACGGGACGCGCAGGAAATCCCGGGAAATCGCCGAAGAGATGGACATCCCCTCGCGATATCTCCCCCAGATCCTCGCCAACCTGGTTGAGCACGGCCTCCTCACCGCTGAGGCGGGTCCGACCGGAGGTTATCTCCTGGCCAAGCCAGCCGGTGACATCACCCTGCTCGAGGTCGTCGAGGCCGCTGAGGGACCGATAAACATCGACCAGTGTGTCCTGAGGGGCGGACCATGCGACTGGGAATCGTCGTGTCCGATACACGTTCCGTGGAGTCGCGCCTTGAACGCCCTCACCGATCAGCTCGAACGCACCACTTTCGGCGAGCTATCGCTGCACTCCGCACAGATCGTCGACGGTACCTACGTGCTGCCGGACGACATGCCGCTACATGTCATCCCGACACAACGACGACCGCCGGCATCAACAGAGGGGGCCGCCAGCCCGTGATCCCGTCCGTGCAGTTTCGGAGACAGACGTCATCAAGTCAACCAGTCAAGCATTGGACATCGAGCGAAGAGAGAAGGAAGACCGCATGAATCGAGCGGTGCGACTGATTTCGACGGCGGGAGTCGCCGTGAGCCTCCTGGTGGTAGCGATGATCGTGTTGCTCCCCGGTCGGGCAAGAGCACAGGCAGAAGACGACGGACAGACGGTCTTTGCAGCCAACTGCTCAGCGTGTCACCAGCCGGACGGTCTCGGCATCCCCGGTTCGTTCCCACCCCTGTCGGGTAACCCAAATGTCCAGGATTCTGCATACGTGAGAACCGTCATCACGGAGGGTCTCAGCGGACCCATCGAGGTGCTCGGCGAGAGCTTCGACGGTGTCATGCCGCCGTTCACGAGTCTGTCGGTCGCCGAGATCGACGCGGTGACCGCCTACATCCAGGCGGACGTCTTCGAACCCGCAGCGGGCGAAACCCTCGAACCGGGTGACGCCGCCACCGGAGAAGCGATCTTCCTGGGCGCCAACCGGCTTGAGAACGCCGGACCAGCCTGCGTTGGATGCCACACGGCCGCGAACCACCAGAGTCTGAGCGGTTACACGCTGGGAGTCGACCTCACGGACCTCTCGGTCCGATACGGCGGAGAAGAAGCAGTTGCGGCCACTCTCAGCAATCCGCCGTCGGTGACGATGCAGCCGATCTTCGCTGGATCCCCGATCGCCGACCAGGAGCGAGCGGACCTCGCCGCGTACATCGAATCAATCGCGGATGCGGAGATCTCCCGCAGCCCCTTCGACCTCATGCTCGTTGGCGGCGTCATAGGAGTCATCGTCTTCTTCGCCTTGATGCTGCTCGCCCCCCGCAGCAGGAAACCCGGATTTGCCAGGCAACTGAGGAGCGAGCAATGACGAAGGAATGGATCCGGGACAGCGAAGCTCCCGCCGAGCGGAAATGGGAAGAGTTCTACCGCAACCGCTTCCAGCACGACAAGCGAGTGCGAACAACCCACGGCGTCAACTGCACCGGTTCGTGCAGCTGGGAGGTCTTCGTCAAAGACGGGATCGTCACATGGGAGTTGCAGGCGACCGACTACCCGGCGCTCGAAGACGGACTTCCACCGTACGAGCCGCGCGGATGCCAGCGCGGGATCAGCTTCTCGTGGTACCTCTACAGCCCGATCCGGGTGAAGTACCCGTATGGACGTGGCGCCCTCATCGATCTCTATCGCGAGGCCAAGTCCATGCACGGCGACCCCGTAGATGCGTGGGCATCGATCATGAATGATCCAAAGAAGCGGAAGCGTATCCAGACCGCACGCGGCAAGGGCGGGTTCCGTCGGATGATGTGGGATGAGGCCCTGGAGATCGCGGCCGCCTCCGTCGTGTACACCACGAAGACCTATGGCCCCGATCGGGTCGCCGGATTCTCTCCGATTCCCGCCATGTCGCAGATCAGCTACGCGGCAGGAAGCAGGTTCCTGAGCTTGCTTGGTGGCACGATCATGAGCTTCTACGACTGGTACTGCGACCTCCCCCCTGCCTCCCCCGAGATCTGGGGGGAGCAGACCGATGTTCACGAGTCCGCCGACTGGTACAACTCCCGGTTCGTGGCCGTGGTGGGCGCAAACCTCAACATGACAAGGACACCGGACTGCCATTTCATCTCCGAAGTCCGGCACGCCGGTGCCAAGTTGACGGTGTTCGCCCCAGACTTCAGCCAGGTCGCCAAATACGCCGATTGGTGGATTCCCTCGAATCCCGGTCAGGACACGGCCTTCTGGATGGCCGTCAACCACGTGATCCTCAAAGAGAGCTACGTCGACCGACAGGTTCCGTACTTCCAGAGTTACGTCAAGCAGTACACCGACCTGCCGTTCCTGGTCGAGATCGATGGCTCGCGTCCGGGTAAGTACGTCCGTGCCGACGTTCTCGACCAATATGGGGATGTCGAGAACGCCGCATGGAAGCTGCTCTGGTGGGACCGCAACTCCGGTAGCCCACGAATGCCGAAGGGAACGATCGGATACCGCTGGGCCACGGAAGACAAAGGCAAGTGGAACCTCGAGCTCACCGACGGACTCAATGGTGATGTACTCGATCCGGAGTTGACGTTCGCCGAGACAAACGATGGCATCAAGCAGGTCGAGTTCGACAACTTCGGCGGCGGTGGCGTCGTCACGCGCGGAGTCCCGGTTCGCTACGTCGAGAACGACCAGGGACGGGTGGCCGTCACCACGGTGTTGGATCTGATGATCGCTCAGTTCGGTGTCGACCGCGGTCTCGGCGGCGACTACGCCGCCGGTCTTGACGACGAAGCCGCCCTCTACACGCCGGCATGGCAGGAGCAGTACACGGGGATCCATCGGGACACCGTGCTCCGCTTCGCGAGGGACTGGATCGACAACGCTGAGAAGACCAGCGGCAAGAACATGATCATCATCGGTGCCGGCGCCAATCACTGGTACCACAACAACCTTCTCTACCGATCAGGCATCGTCGCCTTGATGCTCACCGGTTCGGTCGGCGTCAACGGCGGCGGTCTCGCCCACTACGTGGGTCAGGAGAAGCTCGTCTGCCACGCCTCATGGGGCGCGATCGCCTTCGGCGGGGACTGGGGAATGGCTCCTCGCCATCAGAACACCCCCTCATTCCACTACGTCCATTCCGATCAGTGGCGCTATGAGCGTGGCTACTCCGACTACGACACGCTTCCAGAACACGCTTCCACCGACGATCACACGATCGACCACCAGGTTCGGGCGGTACATCGCGGATGGTTGCCGTTCTACCCACAGTTCAAGCAGAACTCGCTTGAAGTCGTCAAGGAGGCGCAGGCGGCCGGTGCCACGACCGATGAGGAGATAGTCTCCTACGTCGTCGAACGGCTCAAGAGCCATGAGCTCGAATTTTCCATCAACGATCCGGATGCGCCGGAGAACTGGCCGAGGACCTGGTTCATCTGGCGTGGGAACGCCATAGGGACGAGCGCCAAGGGTCACGAGTACTTCATGCGCCACTATCTGGGTACACACTCGACCGCAGTCGCAGAGGAACTGGCAGGAGAGACCGTCAAGGAAGTCACGTTCCGCGAGGATGCCCCGATCGGCAAGTTCGACCTGGTCGTCGACCTCAACTTCCGCATGGACACAAGCGCTCTCTACTCGGACCTGGTGCTCCCTGCTGCCACCTGGTACGAGAAGGACGACATCAACTCGACCGACATGCACACCTACATCAATCCGATGCAGATGGCCGTCGCCCCGGCGTGGGAATCGAAATCAGATTGGCTGATCTTCAAGTCGGTGGCCGCCAAGGTCGCTCAGCTGTCACCCAGCCACATCCGGGGTCCGGTCAAGGACGTCGTGATGCTGCCCCTGCAGCACGACACTCCAGATGAGATCGCACAACAGGACACACGGGACTGGTACAAAGGCGAAATCGAGGCCATCCCCGGCAAGACCATGCCCAAGTTCCGGGTGATCGACCGTGACTATGCAACGCTCTATGAGAAGATGGTCTCACTCGGGCGAGGTGTCGAGAAGAACGGCGTAGGTGCTCACGGACTGAACATTCCCGTCGGAGATTTCTATCGGGAACTCGCCGAGCGCCAGCCTCGCGACATCGACGTGTCCGCGTTGAACGGACGGCCCTATCCATCTCTGGAACGGGACCGAGAGGTCTGCGAGGCGATTCTCCAGCTCGATCCGGCGGCAAACGGGGAGCTCGCTCACCGTGCCTTCCAGGCAGAGGAGGCCAAGACCGGGCGCTCCCTCACGCATCTCTCCGACGGACAGCGTGATACGCGGATCAACTTCTCCGATCTAGTCGCTCAGCCGAGACGGGTCCTCACGACCCCGACGTGGAGCGCCGTCATCAACAAGGGCCGCGCCTACAGCCCCTTCACCCTGAACGTCGAGGAGCTGATTCCGTGGCGCACCCTCACCGGAAGACAGCACTTCTATCTAGACCACGAGAACTATCTGGACTGGGGTGAGCACCTGCCCACCTACAAGCCGAGACCCGATCACACGATGCTGTCCGAGACCGAATTCAGCGCCAACGAGGCGCAGGGACGGTTGCTCAACTACATCACGCCGCACGGCAAGTGGAGCATCCACTCGACATACTCGGAGAACATCCGGATGAAGACGCTCTCGCGCGGCGGCTACCCGGTGTGGCTCAACGACAAAGAGGCTGCCGAGATGGGCATCACGGACAACGACTGGGTCGAGTTGTTCAACGACAACGGCGTGTTCGTGCAGCGGTGCGTCACGTCAGCCCGGATTCCCAAAGGGACGGTATTCGTCTATCACGCCACAGAGAGAACGGTCGGCATCCCGATCTCGCCCCTTCGACAGAAGCGGGCGGGCATGAACAACTCGATCACGCGGACTCGCCTCAAGCCGGTCCTCATGAGCGGCGGGTATGCCCAGTTCACGTACGCCTTCAACTATTGGGGGCCCACTGGTGTGAACCG
>CAXMQQ010000069.1:0-4163 GCA_964195545.1 uncultured Acidimicrobiia bacterium
AAGAAGTCAACCTCGCGCTGGCGCCGGGTCAAGGGCAACAAGGTCCTCGACGGTGGCAACGAAAAGCGCATGAACCGCCTGCTGGGCAAATAGGAGTCAAGCAATGGCACGTGTGAAGCGTTCAGTCAACGCGAAGAAGAAACGCCGCAAGTTGATGGACCGCGCCTCCGGCTACGGAGGTGCGAGGAGCCGTCGGTACAGAGCCGCTCGCGAGCAGGTGATGCACTCGATGCAGTATGCGCATCGGGATCGCCGGGCCCGCAAGGGTCAGTTCCGTCGCCTCTGGATTCAGAGAATCAACGCAGCGGCCCGTCAGAACGGGACGACCTACTCCCGGTTCATGGCAGGTCTCAAGGCTGCCGACCTCGAGGTAGATCGCAAGATGCTCGCCGAGATGGCGGTCAACGATCCCTCAGCGTTTTCGGCACTTGTCGAGGTCGCGGGAGCCGCGAGCCCAGAGTGAACTCAACCGAACGATCTGATCGTTCCAAAGGAGGCCCCGCATCTGCGGGGTCTTCACGCGTCTGATGCGGATCGAATCGACGACGAACCAGCGGATCAAGGCAGTTCGCCGTCTCCACAGGGGACGAGAGCGGCACAAGACCGGTCGAACGCTCCTGGAAGGTCCCAAGCTCATCGAGGCCGCGTTCGATGCCGGCGTCGTGCCGCTCGACGTGTACACGGTCGATGGGGGAGCGATTGTCGACCGCTGCTCAGCGGCAGGGTCCGAGATGATCGAGACGAGTCGGGTCGTCCTAGAGACGATCGCCACGACGGTGGAGCCGCAGGATCCGGTTGCCGTCATCGAGATACCCGAACCACGGGCACTCGGCGTCGATCGAGTTGTCGTGCTCGTTGAGATCGCTGACCCTGGGAATCTCGGCACGCTCATCAGGAGCGCAGCAGCGCTCGGGTGGCAGGTGGCGCTCCTCGGAGGCGCAGACCCGTGGAGTCCGAAGGTCCTTCGCTCCGCTGCGGGAGCCCACTTCATCCGAACTCCCGTCCAGATCACTGACCTCTCCGAGATCACAGCGCTCGGATTCTCCCAGGTCGCGACGACCGTATCTGGCGGCCGACCGCCGAGCGATATCGCAGCAGACGCACCAGTGGCCTTGCTCATCGGCAGCGAGTCCCATGGTCTTTCGGTCGAGATGATCGAACGCTGCCACTCGACGATGACCATTCCCATGTCCGGGAAGACGGAGAGCTTGAATGTCGCGGTCGCGGGCAGCATTGCGATGTATGCGCTGTTGCGAACACAGCCGACCGAGGGCTCTCGGATCTAGCGGGTCGTGCTTCCGATCAGAGGGATGCCCGGTCCTCTTTCTCACCGGCGGCGAATTCGCGATCCCGCCTAACCCACACGACCTTCTGCCACGGTCTCGTGAGATACGGCAACGGGAGCGTCACGATATGGACAAGCCGTGAGAACGGGAACGCTATCAGGAAGAGCCAGAAGAGGGCCGCGTGGAGTTGGAGCATGACCGGCAGCGGTGCCACGATCTCCGGCCTCGGTCGCAATGTGATGAGCGACCAGACATACGGTACGAACACGCTGGTGCCCCAGAACGAGCCGAAGCGGTAGCCGAGGGCGATCCACATCCCGGTGACGATTTGAGCCAGCACCAGGACCAGAATCACGACGTCCATCTTCGTGGTGACCACCTGCACGCGCCGGGACGTGATCCTCCGGTAGATCAGGATGATCAGACCCCCGAGAGCCCAGCCCGCCAGGGCGAAGCCCGTTATCTCAAGCATGAAGAGACGGATCTGCGAGCCATTCCACAGGTCAAAGACGACCGGCATGATCAACGCCAGGAAGTGAGCCGTGAGGATAGCGACTATCCCCCAGTGGAACGAGAACGATCCCCAGAACAACTTCTCGTGCTCTAGGAGCTGCGTCGAATACGACGACACCGAGAACTCCTCTTTTCGGGTTCGGTACATCGTGGCGCCGACCGCCACAATGATCGCCACATACGGTGCGACGACGAAGATGATGGTGTTCCAGCTCACCGGGCACCTCCTACTGGTGTCTTGATCGTGTCCGCGATTGCTGCGATCGCCTTGAGGAGATGCAGGTATGGACTGGTGTCGTCGGTCTCTTTGAGCTTCTTAGTCATCACAGCGATCGAGCCAGGGAAGACCTCAACGAGTGAGGGGAGCGGCGGATCGGCAACGGCCAGATACCGCAGCACCGGATCGAGATGATCGGGAAGCTCGCCGTTCATGGCAATGCCCTCGAATTCGAGAGCGGCCTTCATGTCGGCCATGAACTCACCTCGCTGATAGTTCTCGCCCCACGTGACCCAACCGACGTAGGGAACGAACAATGGACCGAGGTCGAGGCTACGGGTGTGCAGTTCCTCCCACTCGGCCAGGTTCAATCCCTGCAACTCAGCGATGAAGGCACCGAACTGCCGCCTGGCGGAGCCATTCTCCATGGCAGCTGCCGCTCGCTCGAGTTCTGCGAGCCGATCTGGCGTCGGATACTGGAACGCTGTTGCGAGGCGCGCGAAGTCCTCCATCACACACCTCGCTTCGGTGGCACCGTGTAGCCAAGACCGGTCTCACCCTTTCGTGCCAGCGGATCGCCGTAGATTGCCTCGGCCGCCATTTCCCGGTGATACGGTGGGTACACGAATCGCTCGGCGATCGTGGGCAGCGTGCTCAGCCGGTAGATCGCTTCGATCTCCTCGGGAGTTGTGTCTGCTGCTTCGACCATGGCCAGTGTCGCTTCATCGATAATCCCTTCGACGCTTTCGCGGCGTTTGTAGATGCGCACCGCCAGCATCTTTCTCAGGATTCTCTCGATGATCTCCTCGTTGCCACCAGAGAACAGGTTGGCGAGATACTTGATGGGCAATCTGGCCTTCTCGAGGCTGTTGAACAGTTCGAAGTCGATCTGCTCACGAGCGATGTCGAGTCGTACCAGGCCTTCCTCGATGCTGGCGACGACGGGTGACAGCGGCGGGATGTAGAACATCATCGCCAGCGTCCGGTACTCGGCATGGAGTGGCACGGCCATGTTCCACACCTTGACGAACTTGTAGACGGGGGATTGCTGCGCCGAGTCGATCCAGCCATCGTCGATGCCATTCTCTTTCGCCGCTTTGATGACGTCGGGGTCGAACGGGTCGAGGATGATCTCCTTCTGGCGGTCGAACATCTCCTCGTCGGGACCTTCGGCGGCCCACTTGATCAGATCGGCGTCGTACAGCAGAACGCCCATGTAGCGGATCCGTCCGACACAGGAGTGCGCACAAGCAGGGGCCTGACCGATCTCCATGCGTGGGAAACACAGGATGCACTTCTCGGACTTGCCGGTGGACCAGTTGTAGTAGACCTTCTTGTACGGGCAGGCCGAGATGCACATGCGCCAGGCACGACACTCGTCCTCGTTGACGAGGACCACGCCGTCTTCCCCGCGCTTGTAGATCGCACCAGACGGACACGCGGCGACACAGGCCGGATTGAGACAGTGGTTGCAGATGCGGGGCAGGTAGTTGAACACGACGCGCTCGATCTCGCCCATCTGCTGACGAACCTCATCGGACACGCCCTCGAGGTTCGGATCGTTCGACGCGTAGATCGGCGATCCGGACAGGTCATCGTCCCAGTTCGGCCCGGCTTCGATGTCGATCGGGTCACCGGTTACCGCTGAAATCGGAATCGCCGTCGGCTGATGCTCACCTTCTGGCGCGTTGAACAGATCCTCGTACCGGAACGTGAACGGCTCGTAGTAGTCGTCGAGTTCGGGGAGCGCCGGGTTGTAGAACAGATTGGCGAGTGCCTTGCTGCGGGAGTGAACCTTGAGGTTGATACCGACCCAATTCTTCTCCCAACCACCCCGATAGTGGTCCTGGTCTTCCCAACCGGTGGGGTAGCCGGTTCCCGGGCGGGTCGCGACGTTATTCCACCACATGTACTCGGCACCCTTGCGGTCGGTCCACAGGTTCTTGCAGGCGACGCTGCACGTGTGGCAACCGATGCACTTGTCGAGGTGGAACAGCATGCTCATGTGGGCTCTGACGTCCATGATTCCTCCTCTCAGTAGCTGGGCTTGTCGATCTTGCGGACGTACACGAAAGTATCCCGGTTCACACCAGTGGGCCCCCAATAGTTGAAGGCGTACGTGAACTGGGCATACCCGCCGCTCATGA
>CAXMQQ010000070.1:0-6602 GCA_964195545.1 uncultured Acidimicrobiia bacterium
GTAGCCGGCATGCGGGACGACGAGGATCCGCAGCTGGAAATCAACGTCGACTGGTTCGGCGGCGGCGAGGTAGCCGCGGACGTCGGCTTCAAGACGGCCGGGATCCCCTGGGTAGAAGGCGCCTGCAACGGCGGCGGGACGAACGGCGGGACGCATGGGTACCTCCCTCGGCTTCACCACCAAACTATCCCGTCTCGATCCGAACGTCCACGGACTTCCGGCCCTTCACCAAACTCTGATCCGCGGATACGCTGTGGATATGAGCGTCGAAGAACACCCGTTTGTCTCTCTGGCCCGAGACGCGATTCGCTACTACCTGGCCACGGGCGAATTCCTCGACCCCTCGCCCGAGCCGGGCGACCCGCCGCCCAGCGGCGTGTTCGTGTCGCTCCACGACGATGCCCCACCGGGGCAGGTGGAAGGACCGCTTCGAGGGTGCATCGGCTCGGTGCAGCCTCGTCAGGGCTCCCTCCGAAGCGAGATCGTCCGCCTGGCCGTGGCCGCAGCGACGTCCGACCCCCGGTTTGCGCCGCTCCGGCCCGGGGAGGTCGATCGTCTCGAAGTAACCGTCTATCTGCTCGGCGATGCCGAACCCGTCGACAGTATCGCTGACCTCGACCCTTCCCGCTATGGCGTAATCGTCGACGGCCAAGGAGGGCGAACCGGTTTGCTGCTTCCGGCGATCCCAGGGATCTCGACGGCTGCCGAGCAAGTCGACATCGCCCGCCGAAAGGCATCCATCTCCTCCGGTGACCCCGTTCGCCTCTCCCGCTTCGAAGCAGAGATCATTCACTAGCGCCGTTCCCTTCCCTCCCCTCCGGGGGAGGAAGCAGATGGATCAAAGCTTCTTCAATCCTTCTCCACGCTGATCTCTGTGGCCTTGATCGAGATCCATACGGCGGAGCCTTCTTCGATCTGGAGGTCGCTCAACGCGTCCGGGGTGATCTCTGCGGTGAGCGGCAGCGGGTCGCCGGTCTGGAGTCTTACCCGGTCGCCGTAGTGCTCGATGCGGATCACGACGGCCTTCCATGTGTTGCGGGGACTGCCATCCGGCTCGTGGCGATCGATGACGATCGCCCGGGGGTGGATGGCAGCGAGCACAGGCCCGGCGATGTGGAGATCGGCAATATGGAGTTGATGAGTACCGCTCGTCACCGTTCCATGAGCGGCCGTACCGAGCACCAGATTGGAGCCAGCCAGGTCTGCGATGTACGAGGTTCTGGGCCTGAGCCGGATGTCGTCCGGAGTTCCGACCTGAGTTATGACGCCGTCCTCGATCACATGGATCTCGTCGGCGAGGAGGAATGCCTCGGTCGGATCGTGCGTGATAACCATGCGCGGCCCGGCGAACTGGCTGAGATGATCGGCCAACGTACGGCGCAGATCGACCCGGGTGGTGGCGTCGAGCGCTGCGAGCGGTTCGTCGAGGAGCAGCAACTCCGGTTGGGTGATGAGTGCCCTGGCCAATGCCACTCGTTGCGCCTGCCCCCCCGACAGGTCGCCCGGTTTGCGATCAGCAAGATCATCGAGGCCGATTCGCTTCAGCCACCGCATCGCTTGTTCGCGCGCTTCACGGCGTGGCCTTCTCCGGCTCCTGAGACCGAACTCGACGTTCTCAACAACCGTCAAATGTGGAAACAGCACGTAGTCCTGGAAGACGACCCCTATCGAACGATCCTCGGCGGGCATGAGAACGTCGGCGGCGGGGTCGTCGAGAGTTCGGCCATTGAGCGTGATATGGCCTTCGTTGAGCGGTAGGAGGCCGGCGATCGCCGCAACAACCGTGGACTTGCCTGCGCCATTCGGACCGAGGAGCGCCGCGGTGCGGCCTGAAGGGATCGACAGCGATACGTCGAGATTGAACGTGTCGCCGCGTGTGACGACGAGGTGGGCGTCGAGGCCGCGCTGGTGGTTCACACTGCCCCCCACCATCGATGCCTCAGCGCGATGAGAACGGTCAGCGAGATGACGACCATGATGAGGCTCAGCGCCACGGCGGCGCCGCGATCGCTCTCGAGCGCTACGAACACGGCCAGAGGCAACGTCTGTGTGCGGCCCTGGAGGTTGCCCGCGAACGTGATCGTGGCGCCGAACTCGCCCAGAGCACGGGCCCATGTGAGCGCCAGACCGGCGGCAAGCGACGGCCCGATCATCGGGAGGGTCACCCGGCGCAACACAGTCCACCGACCGGCACCGAGCGTGGCCGCGGCTCCCTCGTAACGAGAGTCGAGATTGTGGAGACCGCTCTCGACCGTGATGACGAGGAACGGCATGGCAACGAACGTGGCCGCGATGATGACACCCCAGATGGAGAACGGGAGCACCAGGCCCGTGGCCTGGTTGAGCGGTTCGCCGATCAGCCCGCGCCTCCCGAGGGCGAACAGCAACGCGGCGCCACCCACGACGGGAGGGAGCACGAGAGGAAGCACTACGAGTCCGCGTACGATCGAGCGGCCGCGGAACTCGACCCGGGCCAGCACCCAGGCCAACGGCACTCCGAGGATCGCAGAGATAGCCGTCGCTCCGAGCGATGCGATAACGGAGACCCGGAGCGCGTCGAGCACGACGTTGCTGGTCAGCAGCATCGGTAGGTCGCTCCATGGCGTTCGAGCTAGTAGACCGAGCAGTGGAATCACGAACACCGAGAGTCCGAGGGCAGCCAGGACAACCAGCACGATGGGTGGGCGCCGTTTCCGCCGGTCTGGGGAGGTCGTTCGCTTGGTCATGGCGAGACGAATCCGTGGTCGACGAGAATGCCACGGCCCTCTTGTGACAGAACGAACGCCACGAAGTTTGCTGCTCCATCAGCGTTCGGCGCCTCGGCCAGTACGGCGATCGGGTAGTCGGCAAGAACGTTGTCGTCATCGGGAATCGCAACACCGCCAACCCCGCCATCGGTAGATGTCACATCCGTCTCGTACACGATTCCTGCATCCATCTCCCCCGCCTCAATCTTCGTGAGAAGGGCACGCACATTGGGTTCTTCGGTATCGACGGCAGGGATCACACCGGCATTCTGCAGGATCTGTCGTCCGTAGTCGCCACACGGCACGCTCTCGGCGCAGAGACCGATCAAGAGCTCATCCCGCGCGAAGTCCGCGAGCTCGGCCACACTCCCGGGATTCCCTAGGGGCACGACGATCTCAAGTCGGTTGCGAGCGAAGATCTTCGGTTCGCCTTCGACGTCGCCGGCTTCGTCGACCAGATCCATATTGGAGGTGTTTGCCGAGGCGAACACGTCCGCAGGGGCGCCGGCAAGGATCTGCTCACGCAGCGCCGAACTGCCAGCGATATTCAGCACGACATCGACTTCCGGGTTGGCCCGTTCGAACGAAGCTTCCATCTCGGTGAAGGCCTCGGTCAGGGACGACGCGGCAGAGACCAGGACCTCGTTCCCCGTATTGCTTCCCGTGTTGCCACAAGCAGTGAGCAGCAGCGCAGCGGTCACCAAGCCGACCGTGACCACCCGATGCCGCCTCACTGTGCTCCCTTCGCGGTCGCAGACACCGCTGGACCTCAACGGTGCCCGCACACTGTCATTGGATTCACCGACGACAGGTGAGGACATTGTACGAAGGTCGTGCCTCTCTCTCCGTCGCCGCGAAGATGTCGGCGGACCCGGGGATCAGCTCTGTCGCTCCACTAGTGGGGAACCTGACGGCGCATAGAAGCGTCGCCGCGCCCACAGGGCCGCATACACGAGGGCGATGAGGGCGGGCACTTCGATCAGCGGTCCGACGACGGTGGCGAGCGCCTCCCCAGAGGCGATACCGAACACACCGATGGCGACGGCGATTCCCAGCTCGAAGTTGTTGCCTGCCGCAGTGAACGCCATGGCGGTGTTCTTGCCGTAGGAAAAGCGCATCCGGTAGCCGACGAAGAACGATCCGAACCACATGATCCCGAAATACGCGAGGAGCGGAATGGCGATGCGGACGACGTCGAACGGCTTCGACGTGATGCTCTCGCCCTGCAGCGCGAACATCACGACGATGGTGAACAACAGACCCCACAGGGCCACGGGACCGATCTTGGGGAGGAAGACGGTCTCGTACCACTCCACCCCCTTGACGCGCTCGCCCCAGAGTCTGGAGAGGTAGCCAGCAACGAGGGGAATCCCGAGGAAGATGAGAACCGTCTTCGCGATCGCCCACATCGAGATGTCGAGCGCAGAACCGGTATCGAGTCCAAGCCACTCCGGTAGGGCCTGGAGGTAGAACCAGCCGAGGATCGCGTAGGCGAAGACCTGGAACACCGAGTTGAGGGCGACAAGCACGGCGGCGGCTTCGCCGTTGCCGCAGGCCAGGTCGTTCCAGATGAGGACCATCGCGATGCATCGGGCGAGGCCCACGATGATCAGACCGGTACGGTAGGCAGGGAGGTCGGGGAGCAGAATCCAGGCCAGGGCAAACATGACCGCGGGACCGACGATCCAGTTGAGGACGAGCGAGGTTCCCATCAGCTTGCGATCGGCGGTGACCTCGCCGATATTCGAGTACTTCACCTTGGCGAGCACCGGATACATCATCGCCAGCAGACCAAGGGCGATGGGGAGCGACACGGTGTCGATCTTGATGGTATCCAGCGAGTCGTTCAGCCCCGGGAAGGTTCTCCCGAGCAGGAGGCCGACGGCCATGGCAAGGAGGATCCAGACCGGCAGGTAGCGGTCGAGAGCCGACAGTCTCTCGGCGACCCCGCCCTCGTCTGTATCAAAGGGACGAGTCATTTCAGGTGGCAGCTCCCGCGAGAAGACCGCTGATCTCGCTCACGGATGGCACCCGTCCGGTCGTCTTGACTTCCCCGTCGATGGCGAGGGCCGGCGTGGACATCACGCCGTAGGCGACGATCTCCCTGTAGTCGGTGACTTTATCGATCGGCACGTCCATGCTGAGTTGCTCCAGGGCTTGACGGGTGGCTGCTTCCAGTGCGTTACAGTTCTTGCACCCGGTTCCGAGTACTTCGATCTTCATCATTGTTCCTTTCGCTAGATCACGGCGTTGAAGAGATATCCGACGGTGAGGATGCCCGCACCGACCACGCCCACGAACGTGGCGAGGAGTTGCGGCTTGAGGACGCGACGCAGCAGAATCATCTCGGGGAGGGACAGCGCAACGACCGCCATCATGAAGGCCAGAACGGTTCCGAGGGCGACGCCCTTGTCGGCGAGGGCCTGGACGAGGGGCACGATCCCCGCCGCACTCGAGTAGAGCGGGATGCCGACGAGTACGGCGATCGGGACGGCAAGCGGGTTGCCTGCTCCGGCCCAGCTCGCGAACCAGTCTTCGGGCACCCACCCGTGGATAGCGGCGCCGATGGCGATGCCGACCAGCAGATACGGCCAGATCTTCCCGACGATCGTCTTGACCTCCTGCCAGCCGAGGGCCAAACGATCGTCCCAAGGCATGTCCGTCGACGGCTCAACGGTCACGCCGCGCAACTTCGTCTCGAACACGAACGGCTCGACCCAATGCTCGAGGCGGAGCCTGCCGAGTACGTAACCCGCGACGATCGCCACAAGAAGTCCGAATACCACGTACAGGACCGCCACCTTCCAACCGAACAACCCGAGGATCAGGATCACCGCTACCTCGTTCACCATGGGTGACGCGATGAGGAAGCTGAGGGTGATCCCGAGCGGCACGCCGGCAGCGACGAAACCGATGAAGGCAGGTACGGCCGAGCACGAGCAGAACGGTGTGACCACGCCGAGTCCGGCGGCCGCGACGTTGCCCAATCCCTCGCGCCTTCCGCCGAGGAGCGCGCGGGTCCGTTCGATCGTCACGAAGCTGCGCAGCACCGTGACGATGAAGATGATCCCCCCGAGGAGCAGCAGGATCTTCGTCGTGTCGTATACGAAGAAGTGCACGGCTTCGCCGAGCCGACTCTCCGGGTCGAGACCGACGACGTCGTAGACAACGAAGTCCCAGAACTGACCGTTGAGGAGGTATCCCGCCACCCACGCGAAGACCGCGGCGACTACCAGCCCCCAGAGACTGAAGGAGCTTCTCTTCGTCCCCGGCTCGGGAAGGAGGACGCTCACGGTCGCAGCCTCTCCGGGAGAGCGGCGGCGATCAATCCCGCTGCGTCTGAAGTCAGGGAGTAGTCGATCCAGCGTCCGCGCTTGGTCCCTTCGATGAGTCCGGCCTCGCGCAGCACCTTCAGGTGATAGGACAGAAGGTTCGGGGCAATGTCAATCTGCTCCTGGAGATGACAGCTGCACCGGATGGCCGGCGAGAGGATCTCAAGGATCTCAAGGCGATATGGATCGGCGAGCGCCTTCAGCACTTCGACTTTTGTTTCAATATTCATTGGAACAAGAATTCTTGAAGTACTCACAACAGCATCGTATTGCAGGTGCTCCGGACACGCAAACTCCGCGCAATCACCCCTCCCTCGTCGGACCGCTCCGCGGGCAGCGCGGCGGCAATCGCCCCATCTGCGACTCCGGAGAGCACCCGATCCGGGACGGCTTCTCAGTCGGCTCGTGTTCGTGATCGTGGCTGGATTCCATGGTCGAGGAGAACGGTCGGGGGCCCGGACCTCGTAGCTCGCTGTCTCCGGTGCAACTACGGACTCTCAGCCGGTCGTGTCACGACGGGCCG
>CAXMQQ010000071.1:0-39313 GCA_964195545.1 uncultured Acidimicrobiia bacterium
CAGAGACCGGGACCTTCACCGCCTGGGATCCGCCAGTGTGAGCCAACTCGGCGAACACCCTCCGGTCGATCCTCGTCAACGTCCCTCGGTCCAGTCCCATCAGCATCACCTCAATCGGTTAACCAGTTGACCGTCCGCAACTTGTTGCAGGTGCGTGTGGTGAAATGGCGGGTTCGACGCCGAGGCGGTGACAGGGTTGACGGGGAGTTCGCGAGGACTGTTCCGTCGACGGGGATGATTGCACGTGCCGTTTCTCGTTCGGATCCGGTTCATGTGACGGATTGTGGAGAATGACCCTTGGCGCAGAGTTGGCGGAACATCCATTGCCGGACTCTCCACTGAGAATTCGGGTTCTTGGTTGCCGGCGAGATCTCCGTCGTTACGGATGCTGATGGCGTGGTCCATTGCGCCCGAGTAGACACGACCACCCTGTCACCAGAGTGTCAGTAACCCTGTCAACCGGATCTCAACAGAGTCGCTCGAGCCCTGGAATTCGTTGTGCTGCAACGCTTCTCGCAGCATCGACGGATATTCGATAGAAATCTCCTGGATCCGTGCTCCTGGACCGTCCCGGCTCGCTGCCAAGGGTTCGCCAATCGT
Organism: uncultured Acidimicrobiia bacterium; assembly: GCA_964195545.1. Lineage (GTDB taxonomy): Bacteria > Actinomycetota > Acidimicrobiia > Spongiisociales > UBA5794 > JAHEEL01. Next base: position 601 of record CAXMQQ010000071.1, read on the forward strand.
TCTCCAACTCTGTGCCAAGGGTCAGATGCGACGATCACACCCGCGAAGCCGGCGACGCCGAGAGAAAGGCCTCTCATCAACCCTCCAAACGTCACCGGACCAACCAGGACGAAATCGAACACCATTTCGCTGGCCTGCCGGCCGCGTCGAACCCTCTCACCAGAGTGTCAAAAACCCTCTCACGAGAATGTCAGCAACCCTGTCAGAAACCCTCCAACTGCAGGTCAGACGCAACGTCAGCGGACTCGAGAATGCCTCACTGCTGGCTACACCCGAAAACAGAGAACATCGAAATGACACTCTGCTGAGAGGGTTGCTGACACTCGGCTGAAAGGGTGACCACGCATGATCCGACCATGAACAACGACAACGACCGGCTTCTCACCGCAAACGAACTCGCCGACTTCCTCGACGTCCCAATCAAGACCCTCTACGCATGGCGATACCGAGGAGAAGGCCCCGTCGGCTTCCGAGTCGGGCGACACATCCGCTACCGATGGGTCGACGTCGAGCTGTGGATCGAAGACCGTATCGCCCACACGTGTCACTCCCGGGTGGCACAATCGCCGTAGAGCCATCAGCTTGGCTGTTTCGAGGAGGTGCATCGTGGCATGGGTAGAGAAGACACCAAAGGACAAAGGCCACGCCTGGCGTGTCGGCTACCGAGGCCCCGACCGCCGGCAGCGATACAGGACGTTCACCCGCAAGGCCGACGCCGACCTGTTCGCTGCGACCGTCGAGACCGACATGTCCCGCGGCGATTGGACCGACCCCCACCTCGGCAGAATCACCGTCGCCGACTGGGCCTATCAGGTCGAAGCCAGCCGCCTGAACCGTCGACCGTCCACGATCGTGCGCGACGACTCGTACCTGCGCAACCTCATCCTCCCCACCTTCGGAGACCACACGCTGGTCCAGGTCCAGCCCGTCGCGGTCCAACAGTGGGTCGCCAAGCTCAACACGACCGGGTATGCGCCGGCGACGATCCGCAAGGCCTACGAGCTCCTCGCCCGGATCTTCACCACCGGCGTCGACTCGGGCCTCATCGCCCGCACACCGTGTCGAGGCGTGAAGCTGCCCAAGATCGAACAGAGCGAGAAGCGGTACCTCACGCCTGCTGAGATCCGGCACCTCGCCGACGTCATCGATCCCCGCTTCCAAGCGCTCGTGCTCACCGCTGCGTACAGCGGCGCCCGATATGGGGAGCTCGCCGGGCTCAGCGTCGACCATTACGAGCCGCTCAAACGGGCGATCCGTATTGAGCGCAACCTCACCGAAGTCTCTGGTCACCTTGCCTTCGGAGAGACCAAGACCCGCGCGGCCCGACGCACCGTCTCGATTCCGACGTGGCTCGTCGACGTCCTTGCTCAACACATCGCCACCTACCCCGGAGACGACGGCTTGATCTTCACCGCCCCCGCAGGAGGGCCGCTACGTCGCACCAGCTTCCGCACGCGATTCTGGAAACCCGCCGTCCACACGTCCGTCGGTGAACCGTGCCGGTTCCACGACATGAGGCACACGCATGTGGCGCTCCTCATAGACCAAGGAGCCCACCCGTCGGTGATCGCCTCAAGGCTCGGGCACACATCGGTGCGGACCGTCCTCGACGTCTACGGACACCTCTTCGAAGGCCTCGACCGCGACATCGCCGACTCCCTCGACGCGCCCTCCGACGCTCCTGCTGCCTACTTTCTGCCTACTTTGGAACAGAACAAGGTCATCGACTTCCCACAGAAATGACTGAAACCCTTGCGGTGCAAGGGTTTCAAGAGTGGGCGTTGACGGGCTCGAACCGCCGACCTCTGCCTTGTAAGGGCAGCGCTCTCCCAACTGAGCTAAACGCCCGGACTCGGGGATGCTACCGGCTTGTTGCGTTCACAGGGTGCGCGGCAGTTTGAGCGGCACGCCGGCCCGGATCGTTCGCTCAGTCGTGGTCCGCTGTACCCAGCCGATACGGTCGACGGTCACATCGGTGTTTTCACAGCCTCCGGCCGCTCGATCTTGAAACATCGGCGACACGGATGCCACTGCGATGGGCTGATCCGTCTCCCCGATTGCCAGGAGATCACTCCAACGCACGGCGACCGTCGGATGCTCGCATCGCGCGAATGATTCGGTCCAGACGACCGGACCACGCAAGTACCTTCCTCGACTGAAGAGGTCCCGAATGACGGTGGGCTCGCCCGTGTCGAGGTCCTCGATTGACCCCCTCCATGCGAAGAATCCGTCAGGTGCTCCGTCTGGTGATCTCCCGATCGTAAGTCGGTACGGGCGGTGCGGAATCCAGGCGAAGTCACGGGTATTCATGTCACCGGGTGTCGACGGGAGAGGCGACGGCGATCCCTCGAGAAGTGTTCCATCACCCGAGGCGGTGTATCCGCCCCAGTTCGCCGCGGTGTTCCCGGGGAACCGCGGATGGTGCTGCAACCCCACGTGTGCCCCTCCCCCACCCGGCTTCACGAACGAAGCCTGGAGGGCCCAGAAGTAGAGGCGGTCGACGGTGGGCGGTTCGACAATTTCGAGCGTCACCGACACCTCGGAGAGGCACTCCCCGTATGGGAGTTCCCACCACAGGTGGAACGAAGAAGCGCCGTTTCCACTCGGCGGCTCACCCGCGATCCGGGCGACCGGCGCAGCCCTTCCCGTCAGTCGATCGAACCATGACATGGCGCGAATGTAGCCGAAATCCGACTGGCTGTCGGTCGTAGAGAGCGATATGGTTCTTACCCGATGATCGTCGTCAAGAGCCGCGCCCTCCGATATCTCTTTCTCGTCCTCGGAATCTTCTTCCTTGGACTCGCGTTCATTGGAATCGCCATTCCACTCATCCCGACCGTAGGTCCCGTCCTCCTGGCCGCCTACTTCTTCTCGAAGTCGTCCGAGCGGTTCGATCAGTGGCTCGTCGAGAACAAGCTCTTCGGGGGAATCGTGCGGGACTGGCGGGCCGGACTCGGATTCACGATTCGAGCGAAGTCGATCGCCATTGGTGCCATCATCTTGACGTTCACGATCTCGGTGGTGTTCGTCATCGACAACGCCGTCATCCGGGTCGGACTCATCGCCCTCGCGATCACCCTCGTTGTGTACATCGCTCAACTCCCCACCAAGCGCCTGGCCCCTGCAGCCGCCTGAACCGCCGGGGCTCTACCTTCAGAGATACTCGGCGAAGAACGCCTCGATTCGCTCCCACGAGTCCTCCGAGGCGTCCCAGTCCAACGCGACCGCCATGAGCGGACGGCCGACCAGCACCTTTGACACCCGATGCCCCTCGGCCTGGTTCATGTACGAATGCCCGGCGTCCGGGTAGGTCACGATGTCCCGGGGGATGTCGGTCGCTTGCAGGGCACGGGAGAGCTTGATCCCGTCTCGACCGAACAGGTGGTCCTTCCCCCCATGTGAAGCGACAACGGGACAGAGTGGTTTTGCTCTGACGTCGTTGAGACCGAACAGCTCAGAGAGGACCAGAACCCCGGGGGGTCGGAACGCTCGGAGGAAGCGACTCGTACATCGCAACTCCGTCAACCGCTACATCACGACCGTTCATCTATCTCCGCCCTTCTGTTCCGACATGCCCGGCCCAAGGCCAGCGCACCCCGTCGTGCACTCAGGTGCTCGGGCCGACAGTCGGTAGTTCGTTCGGCATCAACGGGTTCGGCCGATTTCGGTGGTAACGGTCGAGAGCGTCGGCATCGCACACCGAACACAGATTGACGGTACGGGTACCGACGACCGACAGTTGTGTGCCTCTGCTCCTTTCGACGATCGCCAGCGGCACACCCTGCAGATCGCTCCCACCGCAGACCGGGCATCGTGGCGCAGGGTCGCGCTCCCACGACACGCCGCAGGTGCCACAGGTCACGATGATCCGATCTCCATCCCGAACCCCGGCGAGGTCGTCAGATTCGCCACAGTCGGGGCACGACAAGCTCATGGCAAGCTGTTGAGCGCACTGTCAACGGCTCGACCGACCGTGAACGGAAGGCCGCCCGTGACGATGGCCGCGCCCGCGAGCGTCGTGCCGGAAGACATCTTGATGAGAATCGTCACCACGGTCGTGCCGTCGACATCACGGGTGTTGGCGGTGACTTCGTGCGGTGGCGGGAACCCGCGCAGCAGAGCGACAGCGGTCGCCACTGCGATTGCAAGTCCGTCTGCACCCTGTTCAACAACAGCGCCCGCTTCCCGACCAGCATCATCGATGGCGCGAACCTCGATGGCGTTGGCGGTCTCCTCGATCGCCAGTTTTGTGAAGTGACCGGAAGATCTGGGAGCCTCGACCTCCACGGCAAGGTGCGATGGGGCCGATTCTGCCATCGCTGTAGGTAGCGTGTCTTCCAGACTCCGTCCGAGCCCGGTTCGCCGTCGGCTGACATCGTCCGCGCGGCGAGGGACGTCACCGAGAGCGATTCGCTCGACCGCCTGCTGCACGTCGGCATCGGGACGCGTTCCATCGGTCCAGACGCGAATAAACGGCGGTGCCCCATCGCGAGGAGTCACCTCTGCCGAAGCGACCCCAGGCAGGGAACACACGTCTCGGCGCATATCCTCAGCGGTCATGTCGATCCCCCTGATCGAACCCCAATTGGATTGTACCCCATGATCAGGTCGCTGGGGAAGTGTCAGTTCATCGACCGGACTCTTGCCCGAACCATGATGCACGCGTTGACCAGGTAATTGAAGCTGTGGCTGTCGAGGTAGCCCAGCACATCGGCGCTCTCGGCACCGGGTTGGACCCACACGGTCGTGAACCCCAACTCCTTTGCCTGCTTGAGGACCCGGAGCGTCCGGGTGGGCGGTACGACGAAGTTGACGATGTCAGGCGGCTCGGGAAGGTCGGAGAGGCGCGCGAACGTAGGATCGCCGTCGACCGTGTCTCTGGTGGGGTTCACCGGATACACACGGAAGCCCTTCTGCTTGAGATCGAGATAGATCACGTTGCCGTACTTGCGCGGATTGTCGGTGGCACCAACGACAGCGACAACCGGATCGCCTTCGTTGAGGAGCGTGCTGATGGTGTCCATACGAAGGTGAACGGTACACGGCCACTGCCGCATTCCCCGCTTCTCAGACCTTGGAGTCTTCGCCCTTTGTACGAAGGACCGCCCCGAACGTTTCGAAGAGGATCCTGACGTCGCCCTTCATCGACAGTGTCTCGACGTACTCCTCATCGAGAGCGGTTCGTTCGGCAACCGAGATCGAATCCCGTCCATGGACCTGGGCGTACCCGGTAACACCCGGTTTCACCTGGAAGCGGGGATTGTCGAGACCGATGAGATCGGCCTCTTCGGGCACGAGGGGGCGCGGCCCAACAAGTGTCATCGTTCCCTTGAGGACGTTCCAGAAGTTCGGCAGTTCGTCGAGGGACCAGCGTCGGAGGAATCCGCCGACCCTCGTGATGCGGGGATCGTCGTCGATTCTGATTGTGTATTCATCATCGTCGTCGCTGTAGCGAAGGCGATCGAGGTGCTCGTTGAAGACTTCGTCCGCGTGGTCGATCACCATCGTTCGCATCTTCACCATCCAGAAATCCCGCCCCTCACGACCCGTCCGGAGTTGCCGGAAGAACGCTGGGCCCTTCGAGTCGATCTTCACGGCGATGGCGGCGATCGCCAACACCGGGGTAAGCAATAGCATCGCGACGAGCGCTACAGCGATATCAAGGGACCGCTTCGCGACCACGTAGCCATGGGAGATCTCGTCTTCCTCGGGGTCCCGGATGAGCGCACCCACCACGAGCGAGACGAGAGCGAGTGCCTCTCCAAAGAAGAAGGCGATCACAACGTGGAGCACAGGGTCATCCATTGGAAGCACGAGCACGGCGACCGCGCCGACTACAGCGATGAACCAAGCTACGGCCAGCCGAACGGCTCGACCGCGTGCAACCAGGATCTGCCCGATGAACAAGCCCGCGGAAGCGAGCACAACTCCCGCGGCGGCAAACGCTGCGACCGTCGCGGAAGGCCGGAAGCCGTCGCCGAATGCGATTGCGACCATGGGGGGTCCGAGTAGGCCACCGAGACCCGCACCCACAATCGCGAGCGTCGCTCCCGCGAACCCCATGCCCCGTGCCCACGAACGAAGCTCTCGGCGCTCCCCCCTCGCTGCCATCTCTGTGAACGGCGGCAGCACCCTGGCGATCAGGTTGTAGCCAAGTGTCAGAGGGGCTCGAGCGAGAAGGAGCGTGGCATAGGTGATCGAGAACTGGGCGGCTGTGGCGCCGAGGGCACCGGCAGCGAGAGGGCCGGCGAGGAGGAGCGCCTGCGATGCCGCCGATGACAGCACAAGTCCGGTCAGCAGGCCGCGCTCGCTGACGTTCTCAACGTGCTCTTCCGTTAGGTCTCCGCGAGAACCCGCCGAACCTTCACTCCTGGCGCGCCAAGGACGCCAGAAGAAGATGACCAGCGGCCCGAGCACCTGAGCCCATGCGAAACCTGTGACGGTTGGGCCGATGATGACGACGACCACGGCGACAGCCAGTCTCAAGATGGAGGCTGCCCCACTGACATAGCCGTAGGAGCGGAACTTCCGATGTCCGGCCAGGTAGCCGCGACCGACGACGAAGAAGAAGTGGAAGGCAACGGTCGCGATGACGAACCAGACAAATGAGGCATCGCCGTCAAAGTACGAGTCGGCCGTCGACCACACCACGACGGCCGCCACAGCACCGGTAGAGACCGTCAGGGCGACCGCTCGCAGGGGAACGACCCAGCCGCGATAGCCCAGGGTGATGCGGCGGATCACGAACTGCTCGATGGGGAGCAGAATGATCACGAAGGCGAGGAAGTGCGCGGTCAGGAGCGCAGCGATGGGGGCAAATGCCTCCTCGCCTAGGCTGCGACCGCCCAGGAACTGGTAGATGTAGGCGCCGACGCCGGCAACGAGGCTCCCGAGGACGATGTCGAGCGTCCCGTCCCGCCGCATGTAGGCGTATCGGGTACGGTGGGAATGCTCTGGCGTCTCGGCAGATTGCTCGTCGTGGGGTGTGTCGCTCACAGGTGGGTTTCGGGGTCGATTCTCGGTTCGGACAAGGTTACCCGCCCACAGCCTGTCTCCACGCGATCGGTGCCACGACTATCGGTACCCACTACCTAGCATGCGCGCATGGCGACGCGCTCCTCGACACCACAGGGCCCGAACCCTCTTGTTGCGGCCGTCGCCTCGGCTCTTCTGCCGGGACTTGGCCAGTGGCTCGTCGGTGACCGCAAGAAGGCCCGGGCACTGTTCATCATCGATGGACTGACGCTCCTCATCCTGCTGTTCTTCTTCCATGACAAGGTTTCGATCGTCACCGCGTTCGTGCGACCGAGCTCGCTTGCATGGATGATGATCATCAACATCGCCATCCTCGGCTACCGCGTGTGGGCGGCCGACGACGCGTACCGATCTGCGGCCGAGATGGGCCGATCGGTAACCCGAATTGCCGGGATCACCGCGATGCTGGCCCTGGGTCTCTTCCTTCTCGTGCCTCACATTGTCTTCAGCTACTACGACCTGGTCCAGTACAGCCTCATCACTACGGTATTCGACGGCGGCGAAGCGTCTGCGACCACGACGACGGCGGTGTCCACAGGATCCGGTGAGATCGGAAATGGGGCGACGACCGATCAGGATTCCACGGAGTCGAGCACGACCACCACCGTTGTCGAGCAAACACCGTGGGATGAACTCGATCGCCTCAACATCCTGCTCCTCGGTGGCGACTTCGGAGTGGGCCGTACCGGAATCCGTACCGACACCATGATCACCGTCAGCATCGACCCGAAGACGGGCGAAGCCGCCATGTTCCAGGTTCCCCGCAATTGGACGTATGCGCCCCTCCCCGAGGGCATGGGGGCCTGGGACTGCGACTGCTACCCGGAGCTGACCAACGAGCTTTGGATCATGGGCGAGCGGTATCCCGACGCCTTCCCCGGGCCAGGTACACCGTCGGAGAACGCCGTCAAGGGAATGGTCTCGGAATTCCTCGGTATCCCGATCCACTACTACGCGCTCGTGAACCTCGACGGATTCGTCGACATAATCGACTCGATCGGCGGCGTCGACATCTACGTTCCCGAACGGATTGTGGACGACGAGTACCCGCTTCTCGATGGCACCTTGACGAAGCTCGTCATCGAGCCCGGCCAGCAGCACATGGACGGTGGGGAGGCGCTGGCCTACTCCAGGACGCGCCACGCGGACAGCGATTACTTCCGCATGAACCGTCAGAAGTGCGTGCTTGAAGCCGCCATGGAGCAGACCGATCCGACATCGTTGATCCTCAACTTCGGGAAGTTCGCCGACGTGATCAAGAAGACCACGACGACAGACATACCGGTGGAACTGCTCCCGAAACTCGTTGAGTTGCTCCCCGCCATTGACATCGAAAATGTCACCTCGGTCCGGTTCATCCCCCCGGAGTACCACCTGAAGTATCGGGATGACGGCAAGCTGGGTGCGATCGCCAACATCGACCTGGTTCACGAACACGTGCAGTTGGTCATTGCCGATCCGGAACGGGCAAGGATCGAACTGAATCTCGAGGAATCCGAGGAGTGTCCGACGGCGCCGGAGTCCTGACGCTCTGTCAGACCCGCCGTGAATCCTTGCGGTGGTAGCGCGTTCCCTCGAGGGTCGACTCAGAGCGCCACTCTCCGAACACGGGAGCTCTCGAACGCTCCGGCTCCGGCACGATCTCGTCGATGGCTTCGGACTCCTCGTCCACCAGGTCGTCGGCTGGTCCGTAGGCGTGCAAGGAACGCTGCTCGTACTTCGACCGCCTCATGACGACGGTCACATCGTCAACGGCGATCTCCACGACCGAGGGATCGTCGATGATAGGTGCCTCGGGGGCGACGACCGCGTAACGACCTTTGGTGACAACGGCTCGAGATACCGGAGCGACCTCGCGGATCGTTTGTGGTCCCGGTTTGAACTGCTTCGGTGCCGGCATATCCCTTCCCCAATCAGCCCTGACAACAGTGTACTCCTACACACCGAGGAACGGAATAGGGCGAAAGACTCAGCCCTCGTCGGACCGGGTCGACGCGATCGCCGCGACCGCCAGACCGACGCCGAGCAACAGAACAGCTCCGGGGACGATCCAGCGGCCGAAGTTATCGGGGAGCCACTCCCTTGCCGGAGCGACAAAGGCGAGGCCGACGAACAGGAGCCCGAAGATGAATGAGATGGGATCGAAACGGTGACGGTACATGGGCTAGCCCTCCCAGCCGGTGGTGGATTCTCTGACAACGATGGAGCCAACACCGGCATTGGTGTCGATGTTGAACACCCAATCATCTCCCGACGAGAGCGTTTGCTCGGTTCTTGAGACGCCGATCCCGGCGCTCTGATGGCCGAGTAGATCGACCGAGCCGATCCCCACTCTGCCATGGACGATCGCGCTCGCAGACTCCGGCAGCCAGATCCGTATCTCGCCGGCTCCGATCTTCGCTCGCAGATCGATGACCTGCCGCTCGACTCCGGCCTCAGGCGATAGCTCAATGGTGTCTGCGTCGAAGTCCCGGAGATCGATCTCGAGGACCCCAGCACCGTGTTCGTATGCGAAGTCGACGATTTCGAGGTCCTCGATGGAATCGACGCGAATGTACCGCTCCCCGGCCTCACCGCTGATCGACCACGTCGGGCCGACGCTCGCGAGGAACAGCACCGGTGTGAGAAGCAGACCGACGACAACAAGCCAACGGGCACGACCGAACAGCGTTCCGGCCAGCAATCCCGCCCCGATGACGCCTACCGTGACGGCGGCGTAGTGCACGGGGTCGGGAAAGAGCACGCCAGCAACGTCAAGAACGGCGAGGCCGCCGACCGCGATGAACGTCGCTGCTACCGTCAGCCGTCCCAGGATCGACTTCGGCCGGGGTGGGCGAACGGGTCGCGGTGCCTCCATTTTCGACTCGACTGTTGTTTCGGGAATTCCAGTCTCAGCGATGATCGACGCAGTTTGCGTTGACTCGTCGTCGATAGAGCCGCCGCTGTTCTCGATCGAAGCATCATCCCGGCTAGTGGCGTCAGGTGGATCGGACCGGCGATCAAAGTCGCCCCGGTACAACAAGACGCCCACCACGAGAAGGATCGCGGCGAAGACGAACTTCCCTGAGATCAAGTGAAAGCTCGAGGCCAGGATGATGGCGGCCACACCGACCAGGACGACGCCGACGACCATCCCTGTGTTCGATGTGTCGAACCCGGAAAGCCACTGGGTGATGACCGGGTCATCACTCCCCTCCTCAGGAATGAGGAGCCAACCGAGGGCATACAGCAGGAGGCCGATGCCGCCGAAGACCGTCATCAGGACGAACGCCACCCTGAACCAGGTGGGGCTGATGTCGAAGCGCTGTCCGAGGCCTGCGGCCACGCCGGCAAACGCTCGTCCCTCGATCGGGCGGCGTAGCAGCCGATTCGTAGTGTGGGTTTGATTGCTCATGAGCCCATCCTGCATCCCGCCAGCACGAAATGGAATCGGGGATCCTCCTGGTCGAACCCTGATGTCTCGGGGACATCTCAGGGTTGTCACCGGTTGTGAGTCAGCCCACCGTGTGACAACATCTCTCCTGCATGATCATCGAAGACACCCCATCGCAGGACGCATCGACCGAACGCTTCCACGTGTTCGGTGGCCGCCTGACTCGGTCGACACACGATCGGATCGTCGCCGGCCTCGCCGGTGGGATCGCGGCTCGACTCGGCATCCCGACGGTCTTCGTGCGCGCCGCCTTCGCTACGCTCACCCTTGCCGGAGGTTTCGGCATCATCTGCTATCTCGCCGGGTGGCTGACGGTGCCCGATGAGACGCAGTACGGCTCGCTGATCGTTGCCGACCATCCGCCGACGACGCCACAACAAGTGGGACTCTCGCTCGGTTTCCTCGCCCTGCTCGTTCTGCTCGACGGCGTCGGACTGTGGTTCGGTCCGATGGTATGGCCGGCGGCACTCTTCATCTTCGGTGCTGCACTCGTCTGGGAGCGAGCGAGCACTGAGTCTCGCGACCGGATGTCTCGATTTGCCAAGCCTGCAGGAAGGGGTGCCACGAGGAGTCGTTCCCAGATCATTGCCGGCGTCACACTCATGGTGGTGGGTCTCGTAGTCGTACTCGCCTCACTCGACTCTTTCCAATCGCTCGGACCGGTGGCCGTCGCCATCCTCGTCACGGCTGCAGGGTTCATGTTGCTCTTCGGCCCGTGGATGCTCGGCCTCTTCCAAGACCTCACCGATGAGCGGAGAGCGAGAATCCGTTCCGAGGAGCGGGCAGACATGGCAGCCCATCTTCACGACTCTGTTCTTCAGACGCTCGCTCTGATTCAACGGAGTGATGATCCGCAGCGGATGACCACCCTCGCCAGAGCTCAGGAACGCGACCTCAGAACATGGCTCTTTGATCCCGTTGGTACCACCAACTCGAGCACGGTCGGAGAAGCCTTCTCATCGGCAGCCGCAAAGGTCGAGACAGGCTTCGATGTCCCCGTCGAAGTCGTGGTAGTGGGCGACCGACCACTCGATGAGGCGACCGAACCATTGGTAGCATCGGCGGCGGAGGCGATCGCGAACGCTGCGGAACACTCCGGAGCCAAGATCGTGTCGGTGTACGTCGAGTGTTCCGAGGATGCCGTCGAAGCATGGATCACCGACCAGGGTTCAGGTTTCGATCCCGGCGAAGTGTCAGAGCAGCGCAAGGGGATCTCGCAGTCGATCATCGCCAGGATGTCCCGGGCGGGCGGCGAGGCAAGGGTCGTCTCCCAACCAGGAGAAGGCACCGAGATCCATCTACGATCGGAGTCGCAATGACGACCATCTTCCTCGTTGACGATCACGAACTGTTCCTGAGCGGCGTTCGCGCTGAGCTCTCAGAGCGATTCGACGTCTGCGGTTGGTCCACGGACGTCGATGGTGCCGTGGACGGTATCCGGAAGCTCCGCCCCGGCGTCGTCCTGGTCGACGTCCACATGCCGGGCGGTGGCGGGCTGTCCGTCGTCACGAACGTTCTGCAGACGAACCCGGACATCAGATTCCTTGCGCTCTCAGTCTCGGATGCCCCTGAGGATGTAATCGCGATGATCCGCGCCGGCGCCCGTGGATACGTGACGAAGTCCATCGAACCCGATGCCCTGGCGGACGCCATCGAACGGATCGCCGCCGGCGACGCAGTCTTCTCCCCGAAGCTCGCCGGATTCGTGCTTGATGCATTCTCCGACACCGTTCCCGTCGAGGCCGACCCCGAACTTGACCGCCTGACACCTCGGGAGCGAGAGGTGCTCCGCCAGATCGCCAGGGGCTACGCGTACAAACAGGTCGCCAATCGCCTCTCGATCTCCGTCAAGACCGTCGAGACCCACGTCTCGGCCGTCCTCCGCAAGCTCCAGTTGTCGAATCGTCACGAGCTGGCCCGTTGGGCAACGGAGCGCCGCATCGTTTGAACGAACAGTGACCAGTGACAGGTCGCTAGATTGTCGGTCGTGAAGCTCCTGGTCCTCGTCGCACTGAACGCCACTGCAGCCTGGCTCACGGTCTGGCTCGTGCCGGGCCTCGAGTACTCCGGTGAGTGGTGGCGGTGGCTCCTATTCGGAGCTGTGATCGGGCTGATCAACGCGGTCATCAGACCCGTCGCGAAGCTCCTCACCATTCCGATCCGCATCCTCACACTGGGGTTGTTCACGCTGGCCATCAACGTCGGGCTGATGACACTCGCCATCTGGATCGCCAAGGACGCCGACGTCGGATTGACCAGCGACTCGATCTGGGCGGTGCTCCTGGGAGGCCTCGTTCTCACCGTCGTCGGGTCGGTCCTGAATCTCCTCGGCCCCGACTGAGCGCCGCACCGGCCGGTAACGTGTCGTTCCAGGAGGACTATCCATGCTGAATCTCGCTCGCACTCTCGTCGCGTTTCTCGCGAAACCCCACGTCCAGACCGGTCTGGCTCTCGGTGCCGCCGCAGCGATCGAGTCCAACCAGCCTTCCTTGATGGTTCGCCCCCGCACCGATCAGGCTCTCGTCGTTGCCGGATCGATCGCTTCTGGATACGCCGTCGGCAGCGGATACACCCAGATCATCGAACGGCTCCCTGTTCGCTCCCCGATCGCCCTCGACGCAGTTGCAGGTGCGGCCGCTGCCACGTTCGTTTCGACGATCGGCCCGAAGATCGAATCGTCTCGTCCTGGAGCCCTCGCCGTTACCGCCGCTCGTGCACGGTCGTACGGGGCGACGACCGCTCTTGTCACGGGTGCCCTCCGCCAAGGCGTTCGCACTGCCCGACCGTACGGACGGCTCGCAGGAAGCGCCGCGGGAGTAGCCACAGCCGCTGCGTTCGCCGGCGGTGCTTTCGTCTATCTGCGGGATCGGCTCGATCGGTACGACTCCGGTGGGAGGATCCCGCCCGATGGTTCCGATGTTGCATGGACGCTCGCAGTCGGCACCGGTGTTGCGACAGTAGTCGGTAGCGCCGTGATGGCTGAGAGGAAAGCAGCGAGCGCTTCTGCATCAGCGTTGAGCAGGACGATCGGTGGGCCGGCAGCGGCATGGATGCCGTTGACGCACGCGCTGATCGGCGGCAGTGCTGTGCTCGCTGGAAGGTTCGGCATGGGGCAACTGCTCGGCAAGATCGCAGCGTCGAATCGAGGCACCGAGATCCGCTACTCCGAACCACCCGCCACAAACCTGGTCAGCGGCGGTCCGGGGAGTGCAGTGAGATTCGACGAACTCGGCCTCCAGGGTCGCCGATTCGTCAGCGAGGCGTCACCCGCCGGTCGAATCGACGAGGTACTCGACGAGGATGGCGCCAAGGATGCCATCCGGGTCTACATCGGAGTCGAGTCGGCCGATTCGATCGAAAGCCGTGTAGCACTCGCCATCGACGAGCTACGAAGAACGGGAGCATTCGATCGTTCGCTCCTCATCGTTGGATCACCGGCCGGGACCGGATACTTCAATTACATCCCGGTTGAGGCGGCCGAGTACCTCTCCCGCGGTGACGTCGCTTCTGTCGCGATCCAGTATGGGTCGCTCCCTTCCATGCTCTCGACATCCAAGATTCCGCTCGCGATCGAGCAGCACGGTGCCCTACTGCAGGCGATCAACCTGGACCTCGAGCAGCGAGACCAGGCCGACCGGCCGCAGATCGTCCTCTACGGCGAGAGTCTCGGTGCGCAGGCGAGCCAGGGTGCGTTCACCGGAGGTGGCACGGCCGTCCTCGACGATTTCGGCGTGAACCGAGCCCTGTGGGCGGGAACACCATACGCGGGCAAGTGGCGGCGTGAGATCTTTGCCGGCGGGCCTGGTATCGACGCCTCGATCTTCGCCCGATTCGCCTCGATCGCGGATTACCGAGATACGCCGGACGAGGCTCGTTCGGAGATCCGGTACTTCTTCCTCAATCACTACGAGGACCCGGTCACCCGATTCGGACTCGACATCGCCTATCGCCGACCCGCATGGCTCGGACCGGTCGATCAGCGTCCACCCAATGTGTCGACGTCGCAGAAGTGGGTCCCTGCCGTCACGTTTTGGCAGACCGCAATCGATACGAAGAACGCAGCAACCGTGATACCGGGCGAGTTCAAGGCTCTCGGACACGATTACCGCGCCGATCTGGCACAGTTCGTGAGCGTCGCGTACGGCCTGACGAACGTGACCGACGACCAGATGGCGAGCATCGAGGCTCAACTCAGGCGTTCCGAGATCGAACGAGCAGCGAAGATCGCCGACGGCAAGGAACCCGTCGAGTAGGCGATCAGATCGCCTCGGCGACGGCTTCCACGACCTCGCGCCGGTGTTCGAGGATCCCGTCGTAGAGATCGGTCCGGTTCGATCTCCACCAGCCTCGCCAGGCTCGCCAGATGAGCCCGCCACGCTCGGCCAGGGCGAACAGCGCATAGAGGTAGAGGGGCATGACGAGGAGTACTGCCGCGACCCCCTCGAGACCGGACCATATGAAGCCTGCCCATCCCGCGATCCCCCAAATGATCGAGAAGAGCACGATCGCAGCCCCTGGTTTCACCGTGGCTGCCACCGCGGGGTCAAGCTTGATCCGTCCGATCAGCCACAACAGCAAGAACGGCAAGAGGTTGATCACGAAGCCGACAAGAGCGAACGGCAGCAGAAGCAGACCGACGATGATGTTCCACACCATGCGGCGGAGGAATGATCGTCGCGAGGCCTGAGACGTCACCATCTGCCGGTCATTGAGTCCGGCGGCATCCAGATCCGCCGTGTACCGATCGAGCGCTGTCGTGATTGCGGCCTTCGCTTCCGGAGGGCGCCGCGAGAGGAGATTGGCCAGATCCGACTCATCGCCGTAGTCGACTTCGTCCGTCGCACCGGGCACCGTCCGCAGTGTGACGGCGGCTGCTTCTGTCAGCGTGCGTTCCTCTTGCCAGTCGACGTAGTTGGGTGCAGATCGCCTGAGCCGTTCCTCGATGTCGGCAGTCAACGCTCGAACTGCCTCACGATTCGATGCATCTTGTGGCGTTCCCGGCGGTGCGTACCGCTCGATCTCGGCATCGAGGTCCAGGGGTGTTCCGACGTTCACCCAGACCTTTGATCTGAGCGACGCCTTGTCGTCATAGTGGATGCCGGAAGGGATGATCTGTATGCCCTCGACACCGCTCGCTCGTGCTCCGAGAGCGATCCGGGCGGCACCGGTCTTGATCCTCGCCATGGAAGGATCGTCGACGGTGACCCCCTCAGGGAAGATCATGATGAGATCTCCTTCCCCCAAAGCATCGTACGTCGAACTGAACATCTGATCATTGCCGGCTGGACCCTTGTCCTCTGGCTTGTGCGTGGGGATCGCGCGGGCGAACTCCATGACCTGCCTAGCGATCGGGATTCGCCAGATGACGTCCCGAGCGATGAACCGCGGGACTCGATCAAGCGCGTAGGCTTGGATGAGCGCATCGGCGAATCCGCCGAAGTGGTTCGACACGGTGAGTTGTGGGCCGGTGGACGTCTCGCCGGGCCGCTGCCGGATCTCGACGCTGCGATAGACCAGGCGAACCGCGAGATTGGCGGTGTTCTTGACGATGCGTTCGCGACGCCTCAAACCAGATGCGGCGGGATGCGCCGTCATGTCGCCTCCTCGTCAACTCGCAACCACGGTACCCACCCACCCTCGTGATGGTCAACGAACGCCAGCATGCTGTGCAAGATGACGGCGGCTACGACGGAGACCGCGATGACGACCGCACTGACGTTGAGAGGCGGGATCACAAGGTCGAAGAATGTCCGGCTGAGGGGCAGCGCGAGGATGAGGATGAACGCGCCGACCAGCGAGCCGATGAGCGCGGCTCGCTTCGGCGTCAGCGGACTGATCAACTCGACCAGGACCCACATGCCGACCAGCACCATCGTGATGGTCGTTGCACTCCTGGCCACCGACAGATCGGCATTGATCGCACCCGCTGCGCTGTAGACACCGTATGCGGCGGTCGCCGCGACCACCCCCGCGGGTATGGCGAATCTCATGATCCGCCGGAAGGCTCCCGGACGAACGGGCTCCTCGGTTGATTCGAACGAGAGGAAGAACGCCGGAATCCCGATCGTCAACGACCCGATCAGCGTGAGATGCCGGGGCAGCAGGGGGAAGACCCAGCCGACGAAGCCGATCGCGACGGCAAGGATCGCCGCATATACCGTCTTGGTCACGAACAGCGATGCGACGCGCTCCATGTTCGCGATCACACGACGACCTTCCGCGACGACGAACGGCAACGCAGAGAACTCGTTGTCGAGCAGCACGATCTGAGCAACCGATTTGGTCGCGGGCGCACCGGCCCCCATGGCGATCCCGATGTCGGCCCGCTTGAGCGCGAGCACATCGTTGACCCCATCCCCCGTCATTGCGACCGTGTGACCGGCCTCCTGAAGTGCCGTCACCATCGAGCGCTTCTGATCCGGTGTCACGCGACCGAATACGGCGTCCTCGTTGATGGCGATGCCGAATTCGGCCGTTTCTGGATTTGGCAGGGTTCGTGCATCGACCGTTCGATCCGCATTCGGGATTCCAACGGTCGCAGCGATCGCCCCGACCGTGGAGGCAGAGTCGCCGGAGATCACTTTCGGTGTTACATGCTGGCCCACGAAATAGCCGACGGTGTCGGCCGCATCGCCACGTATCTCCTCAGCGAAGGTGAGATACCCGAACGGCTCGAGTTCCTCCGGGAGGATCCCATCGTCACCCGGGAGCGGTGCATCGGTCACCGCAACGAGGAGCACCCGGTCACCGCTCGCCGCTGTCTCATTCAACCGCTCGAGCAGCTCTGAAGCCCCGTCACCCAGAATGATCTCCGGTGCACCGACAACCCAGGTTCGTCCGTTCGTAAAACGGACTGCCGAGAACTTCTTTGCGGAAGAGAACGGCACGAATCGATAGACCGTCCAATCCGGATCGCTCGGATAGGCCTCGGCGATACCCGACATCGTCGGATTTGGATGCGGGTCGGCGGCTGCAAGCGCAGCGAGTGCCTCGGCGAACTGCTCTGGATCGTGATCTCCTAGGGCCACCGTCTCTCGATGTCGGATCAGGCCGGTGGTCAGTGTCCCCGTCTTGTCGACGCAGACGATGTCCACTCGTGCCAGCGTCTCGACGGCCGGGAGTTCCTGGACCAGGGCACGACGCTTCCCGAGGCGGATTACCGCCACTGCCATAGCCATCGAGACAAGAAGCACCAGGCCTTGCGGCACCATTCCCACGACGCCTGCAACGGTCGACACCATCGCCTGTCCGAGCGAGCCGTCGACCCTCAGTTGACTCCAGAGCAGCAGACCACCGATGGGAATGAGCAACCAGGTCACGATGCGTAGGATCTGGTCGATCCCTGCCATGAGTTCGCTCTTTGCAAGAGTGAACTCTTTCGCTTCGGAGGCGAGATGCTGCGCATACGCATCATCCCCCACCGCTGTGATCTTCACCGTCGTCGAACCTGCAACGATGAACGAACCGGACATGATGGAATCGCCGGCCTCTTTGTGAACCGGGTCGGCCTCTCCCGTGAGCAGGGACTCGTCGACCTGAACGCTCCCGGCGATCAAGACGAGCCCGTCTGCCGGAACCTGGTCACCCGTCACGAGGCGGATGACATCATCGAGAACGATCTGGTCGGTGGGTATCTCCTTGTCGTCGTCGTCGCGTAGCACCGTCACGGTCGGCTCCACCAGCACACTGAGCTTGTCGAGCGTGCGTTTCGCCCGAAGCTCCTGGACAATTCCGATGACGGCATTGGCCACCATCACGAATCCGAAGAGTGCGTCTGCGGGGTGGCCGAAGACGAGCACGATCACGAGCATCGCCGACATGATCGCGTTGAATCGGGTGAGCAGGTTCTTCCTCAGGATGCTCGAAACGGATCGGGAGACCCGCGAGTCGACGATGTTGACTTTGCCGTCTGCAACGCGGTCCCGAACCTCAGCGGAAGTGAGGCCCACCACGCTTCCCTCCATCGTCACAGCTCGTCGCGAAGCATCGTCGCTACCCGCCGTAGTGGTCTTCGTAGTCTTGCATCGCTGCCGCCACGACGCTGAGGGCATGCTCTCGGCCGTAGATCTCAGGAATCTCGACCTGATGATCTTCGCCCGGCAGCGTCTTGTATGTCAGGAAGTAGTGCTCGAGTCGCGCGATCAGCGCTTCCGGAATCTCCGAGATGTCTCTCGCATCGCCATGGACTGCATCATCCAGCAGCACAGCGACGATCTTGTCGTCGGCTTCGCCGTTGTCGATCATCCGCAGACCGCCAACGACCCGAGCGCTCATCATGATCTCGGAGCGGTCGATTGCCCGCTCGGAGATGACACAGATGTCGAGCGGATCACCGTCTGCTTCGGTGACCTCTGGCGACATAGCCGCAACGCGCTCGGCACAGTAGGTCTTCGGTATGAGACCGTAGAGAGTCGGCGGCGAACTGCTCCCTCGCTGGGGTCGGTCGACCTTGAGGTAGCCCGTCCGCTTCTCAACCTCGTACTTCACGAAGTCGAAGGGAGAGATCTCGATGAAGGCCGTCACGATCTCGGGCGCGTCGGGACCGGTCTCGAGCCCATGCCACGGATGCGGGCGCCAGCGGTAGAACGGATCGGGAAATCCCACACAGCCTCCTCGACCGAGAGCGTAGCCGACACGGTGTTGGTGCCAACATCCACAGTCCAAGCCGTACGAAGGAAGGTCCGGCCAGGGGCATTCCCTCAGCTCTGAGCTTCTCCCTCCTCTCAGCCTCAATCCACGGTTGCCGAGGGTCTTCGTCCTCCCCTTCGGGGGGAGAAAAGGAAGTGACCGACGCGACGAACCCTCCTTCAGGACACCATGAGCGGCGAGGCTGCTTCGAATACAACTCCGGCGTACTCGAGGAATCGTTCAACGCCATCCGGGCGACCGGTGAGGTCGGCGTACTCGAACATCGAACCTTCCCAGCCATCGGTGTTCCACCGGGCACCCTCCGGAAGCTCCACATCGAGAAGGGCACCTCCGTCGAACGGCCAGGGATTGCAGTAGAAGTACGCATCGCCCGCGGGATAGAAGCCAAGATTGATCTGCGCTGGAAGTTCGGTGACTTCGCCGTCTTCTTCGTGTGAAACCATCACGGTTCCGAACCATTCGAATGCAAGGTCGAACCCATGTGGCCACAACTGGATGGGGCCGACCTCTCCCCCGATCCGGTTCCGCTGCACGGCGATCGCCCCCTCTGCAGTGACCAGTGCCTCGAACAATCCCGTGGCGTGTTCGGCGTTGTAGGGTCGAGGTTCGTCATTCTCGAACTTCGCACGGTTGTACTCACCCGTGAATCCCAATTCGACGGCGGCTTGAATCAGCGCATCCCCCATCTCAGTCGCCGTGAGTCCCGTGTTCATCGGGAACGAGCGCCTTTCACCGCCCGAACTCTCGATGACAACCTCGTCGTCTCGCAGATCCATCCGTACGAACACGGCTCCACCGTTGGAGAGCGGCATCGCTTCGGTGACCAAACCGTCCGGTCGGACCTTCAAGGAGATGTGCCACCACTTCGGATGTGGCACGGCGTGCACTCGCGGCAACGCAGCAACAGCATTCGCATAGGCGTGCAGCGTCCCCCGCGTCGCCTCAAGATCGCCAGGAAGAGCAGGAAAAGCAGCCATGGTGAGTCCCTCTCGAAGAGCATAGGTTCTGAGACATCAAGGTCGAATTCGCGCTGAACATTCCCAAGCCGCCGTCGGGAGCCACGGAGTACTCGGTAGTCGGTATCCGGTACCTGGTAGAGAGTCCGCTACATCCTCGACCGAACACCCGATACCTCATACCGATCACGATTCGATCGCGTCGGCGAACGCCTCTCTCACGCGCTTCTCGCTGATCTTGCCCTTCGTGCCGAGGTCCTGGGCGAAGAGACTGACCCGTAGCTCCTGGAGCATCCATGCGATCTCGATCAGCCCAGCTGAACCCGGTATCGCGTCCGAGAGCCCATCGCGCTCTGCCTCTAGATCCTGGACCCGCACCATGAGTTCATGATCTCGATCGACGTGATCCGGTAGCTGCTCGATTCGCCGGCCGATGGCCTGCACGTAGCGGACCAGATCGGCAAGCCGGTCGATGCCGACGGAGGCCAGGAACCCGGGATAGATCAGACGATCGATCTGTTCCTCCATGTCGCTGACAGCAGGTACGAACCGGTCACCGGTCAACGTCGCCATTGCGAGGCGAACCGTCCGCACCTCATCCAGAATCTCCAGGGCATCCGAGGCCACGTCGACGAGGATGTCGTCGCTCTGCTCCCGACAGGTGGCGAGAAGCCGGTCGAATGCATCCCGATTCCAGACGGGTCCCCCGAATTCACTGAGCATCTCGTCGACGGCGCAGGTGAGACAGTCCTGCGACCACGCATCGAAGGATCCATGAGGACCATCGGCCACGGCCGCTCGGCCGTCTGCCGTAACGAGCGAGCGCAGGTGCCGGGACGGCGAAGGGAGGTCGAGCATCACGAGCCTTCGCGTGCCTTCCCACATGGCAGCATCTCGCTCGCCTGGTGTCGCGTACAGGTGGATGGCAACTGAATCCCCCTCGTCGACGAGTGCCGGATAGGCCGTGACCGTCCGGCCCGGACCATCGATCTCGACCGAAAGTGGGAGATCGCCACAATCCCATGAACGCATGCCCACTCGCTCGATCCCGTGTTCTGCTGCCGACATCGCTGCGCGGGCCTCGTCCTGAAGTTGGCCCTTGAGCGTTCTCAGGTCTCCCCCATCGGCCAGGACCAGTCCCTCTGCGTCGACGATCCGAAACGTCGGCCGCAGGTGCGGGGGGAGTCGCTCCGGATCGAACGCATCCGGCGCGATAGCGATGCCGGAGCGTCGTGTCAGTTCGCCTCTCAAGAACGGGACGAATCGATCCCGATCGGGATCGTACGCCTCGACCGCGGATCGGGCGGTCTCGGGGATGGGAGCGAGCCTTTTGCGGATCGGCTTCGGGAGGGCTCTCATCATGGCGATGACTAGTTCTTCACGAAGCCCCGGCACGTGTCCATCGAAGATCTCGGGATCGATCCTGGAGAGTCCACCGATCGGAATGTCGATCGTCACTCCATCGCTGTCGCTCCCGGGATCGAAGGCATACTCGACGGGCATCGCTACGTCGCCGTACTGCCAGACCTCCGGGAACGCCTCTTCTCCGGGTGTCTCGACTTCCGGGTCGAGGAGGTCGTTGATCGACAGATCGAGGCGATGTGGGTTGTCGACACGCTCATCCTTCCACCAC
This sequence comes from uncultured Acidimicrobiia bacterium, assembly GCA_964195545.1. Taxonomy (GTDB): domain Bacteria; phylum Actinomycetota; class Acidimicrobiia; order Spongiisociales; family UBA5794; genus JAHEEL01. The sequence continues at coordinate 22,307 of CAXMQQ010000071.1, forward strand.
CGATCGAAATGCCGAACCGATACGATGTCCTCGGGAATGCGATCGTCGAAGAAGTCGACGATCGTCTCGTCATCCACGAACAGATCGGCCCGCCGATACTTCGCTTCGAGCGCAAGCACTTCGTCGATGATCATCGAGTTGTGTTCGGCGAAGCGGTGATGCGTTTCCCACTCCCCCGCTACGAGCGCATGACGGATGAAGAGTTCCCGCGCGGCTTCTGGATCCACTCTGCTGTACATGGCCGGCCGCTCTGTTTGGAGCGGAAGCCCATAGAGCGTCACGGTCTCGTTCGCGAATGCAGCGCCCCGGTCCTTGTCCCACCACGGATCCGAGTACGAGTGAGTGACCAGGTGAGCGGCGGCTTGCTCGATCCACTCCGGTTGAACGGCGACGACTCCGCGTGCCCAGAGCCGACCCGTCTCGACGAGTTCCGCCGCCATCACCCATTCGGGAGAACCCTTGAACAGGGTCGATCCCGGGTTGATCGAGAATCTGCTGCCACGAGCTCCCCGATACTCATGTGATCCGGGGTCCTTCCTGCCAACGTTGGAGAGCAGGCCTGTAAGAACAGTTCTGTGCACGTTCTCGCGCTCCGCAGGCTTCCGGTTCGTGGTGAAGCCGAGTTCGCGTGTGACGTCGCGCAGCTGGGCGTGCAGGTCCTGCCATTCACGAACCCTGCGATAGTTCAGATACTCGTTGCGGCACATCCGCCGGAACTGATTCGACGTCCGTGCCTTGCGCTCATCTCCGAGATACTCCCAGAGGTTGAGCAAGCTGTAGAGGTCTGACTCTTCGTCGCGAAACCGTGCGTGGGACTGATCAGCCTGCGTCTGCTTCTCAGCGGGCCGCTCTCTGGGATCTTGAATGGTGAGCGCCGTCGTGATGACGAGCATCTCTCGAAGACAAGCAGTCCTGTTCGCTTCCACGATCATGCGTGCGAGACGGAGGTCGATCGGGAGGTCTGCGAGCTGTCTGCCGAGGCGGGTCAGCCGTGGTCGACCGTCTTTGAGCGCACCGTCGACCGCTCCCAACTCGATGAGACGTGCGACACCGTCGCGAATCGATCTGTCATCCGGTGGGTCGAGAAGCGGGAACGTCTCGATGCTCCCAAGATCCCGTGCCGCCATCTGGAGAATCACCGATGCGAGGTTGGTCCGCTGGATCTCCGGTTCGATGAATTCGGGACGAGCGTCGAACCCGTCCTCTTCGTAGAGACGGATGCAGATGCCGGGGCCGAGCCGGCCACACCGGCCTGCCCTCTGACTTGCGGATGCCTGGGAGATCGGCTCGATTGGCAGGCGCTGCACCTTGGTGCGGCGGCTGTAGCGAGAGATACGGGCAGTTCCCACGTCTACGACGTACCGAACCCCCGGCACGGTCAGCGACGTCTCAGCGACGTTCGTAGCAACGACCACTCTCCTGCCCGTGTGAGACGTGAAAACACGGTGTTGCTCGGCGGCGGACAGGCGGGCATAGAGAGGCAGGATCTCCGTGTGGGGCAGCGCCAATTCGGTCAGGGCGTCGGCGGCATCGCGGATCTCGCGTTCCCCCGAGCAGAAGACAAGGATGTCGCCGTTCCCCTCGGTTGAGAGTTCCTTCACGGCGTCGCAGATGCCCTGCGTCTGGTCGCGGGGATCGGGCCGCTCGGGGTCAGTGAGCGGTCGGTACCGGATCTCCACCGGATAGGCACGGCCTGTGACTTCGATGACAGGTGCATCCTCGAAGTGCTGCGAGAACCGATCAGTGTCGATCGTGGCAGACGTGATGATCACCTTGAGATCAGGTCGCCTCGGGAGCAGCATCTTGAGGTAGCCGAGCAGGAAGTCGATGTTCAGACTCCGCTCGTGCGCCTCATCGATGATGATCGTGTCGTAGCGTTCGAGGCGTCGGTCCCGATGGATCTCGGCCAGCAGGAGCCCATCGGTCATGACCTTCACCAGCGTGGAATCACCCGTCTGATCGGAGAAGCGGACGGCATACCCGACGGCGTCGCCGACCCTCGTGCCGATCTCCTCTGCGATCCGATCGGCGATCGATCGGGCCGCAATCCGACGAGGCTGTGTGTGGCCGATCGTCCCTTCAACGCCTCTCCCCAGTTCGAGGCAGAACTTGGGGATCTGCGTGCTCTTCCCCGACCCCGTCTCCCCCGCAACGATGACGACCTGATGATCGCGTATGGCTGCCAGCAGTTCGTCACGCCACACGGTGATCGGCAACTCCTCCGGATATGTGATCCGCTGAGGCACAGCAGCACGCCGCCGCTCCGTACGTTCCTCAACCTCGGCGATCGAGCGAGTGAGCTTGGTGATCGCATCGCTCTGTCGAGTGACGTCGTCGATCCGTTCGAGAGCGGAGAGTCGCCGATGAAGCCGCCGCCGAACAGCCCGCGGCAGCAGATCAATCCGCCGCCGAAGATCAGAGGGAGTACTGCTCACAATCCAGCAGAGTACGCCAAGCTCAGTCCCCAGTCCGCGCCCAGAAGCAAACACCCGTGGCCGTCACCTCTGGTCGTACCGACTACCGACTACGGCAGAACTACTTGGCCCGTCGGAAGATCCCCGCCGCGCCCATACCACCGCCGATACACATGCTCACGATGCCGTACTCGACATCGCGCCGCCCCATCTCGTGAAGCAGCGTCGCCGTCAGTTTCGCCCCCGTGCAACCCAGCGGGTGTCCAAGGGCGATGGCGCCGCCGTTCACGTTGACGATCGACGGATCGAGACCGAGCTTGCGCATCGAGTAGAGCGCCTGGCTGGCAAACGCCTCGTTCAGTTCGACAAGGTCGATGTCGTCGATGGAGAGGCCGGCCGCTTCGAGCGCCTTCGGAATAGCCGCCGTCGGTCCGATTCCCATTTCATCGGGGTGCACTCCGGCAACCTGATAGGTCACAAGCTCGGCAAGCGGTTCGAAACCGTACTCGGCAGCCGACTCTTGACTCATCAGGAGTTCGATCGCGGCGCCATCGGAGGTTTGTGACGAGTTGCCGGCCGTCGAGCGGCCGTCGGCTTTGAAGGCTGGTCGCAGCCTTGCCAGACCTTCGACCGTGCTCGCACGCGGCCCATCGTCGGTATCGAAGAGCACGGTCTTCCCACCAACCGACACTTCAAGCGGGATGATCTCGTCCTTGAACCGCCCCTCGCTGATCGCAGCCAGTGCACGCCGGTTCGACTCCACGGCGAAGGCATCCTGATCTTCGCGACTGATGTCGTAGCGCTCCGCAACCGTCTCGCTGGTGATCCCCATTCCATCGTAGGCCGCCATGAATTCGTCGGCCAGGTACGGGTTGGGTGCTGGCTTCTGACCGCCCATCGGAACCAGTGACATCGACTCGACGCCACCCGTCATCACGATCTTCGACCACCCGGCCGCAATCTGTGCGGCACCCGACCCCAGCGACTGGAGGCCGCTACTGCAGAAACGGTTGATCGTCATCCCCGGGACCGTGACCGGTAGCCCGGCCCGCATCGCTGCGATGCGGGCCACGTTCATGCCTTGCTCGCCCTCGGGGAAAGCGCATCCGACGATCACGTCATCGACGTCGGCCGGATCCACGTTCGGGATCCGAGTCATCAATTCCTCGATGAGGCGACCGAGCAGATCATCCGGCCTGGTCTCCCGGAGGGTGCCCTTTCCGGACTTGCCAACTGCAGTTCGGTATGCGTGGGTGACCACGACTCCTGTGCTCATGGTTGTGCTCCTTCTCCGCTCAGTTCCGCAACGGCTTACCGGATTCCAGCATGTGCATGATCCGATCCATCGTCTTCTGCTCTCGACAGAGACCCACGAAGGCCTCTCTCTCCAGATCGAGGAAGTCCTGTTCACTCAGGAGGGTGCCGGCCGGGACGTCACCACCACAGAGGACGGTGGCGAGGACAGTGCCGAGGTACTCGTCGTACTCGCTCAGGTAGCCCCCTTGCTGCATCCCGTGGACACCGACCTTGAGGGCCGCGATGCCGCTGCTGCCAGGGACCGGGACCTTCCTCTGTACCGGTGGCTTGTACCCCGAAGCCGCTATCGCCAGCACATCCGTCTTCGCGTCGGCGAGCACGGCATCGGGATTCAAGGTGATCCGATCGGTTCTGCGGAGGAATCCGTGGAACTTCGCCTCTTCGGCGCTCGTCGACACGGTTCCCATGCCGACCGTCATGAAGATCTTCTCCATGAACGGGAACAGATCGGCCTTCACGCCCTCGGGGATCGAGCCGTAGAACCGGAACGCCATCTCCTTGCAACCGCCGCCGGCAGAGATCAGACCGACACCGAGCTCAACGAGTCCGATGTACGACTCCGCCGAGGCCCGCACTGCGTCACCGTGCATCACTGCTTCGCACCCGCCGCCGAGGGCCATGCCACGCGGAGCGACGACAACGGGGCCGTCGCAGTATTTCATCCGCATATAGGTGTCCTGGATGGCACTCACAGCTTCGTCGATCTGTTCCCAGTCCTTGGACATAGCCAGCATGCCGATGAGACCGACGTTCGCACCGACAGAGAAATTGGTCTCCTCGTTGCCGACGACCAGCCCAACGAGATCGCCGTTGTCGACCATCTCACAGGCCGTCTCGATAACCTCGAGGATGGTTCCGTCGATCGCGTTCATCTTCGTGTGGAAGGCGACACATCCGACGCCGTCTCCCATGTCGTAGAGCGTCGCTCCCACGCTGCTGGCAAGGATCTTGCCGGAGTCGGCAAGGGATGACAGGAAGATCATCCCTTCGGACAAGGGCGCCGGAACATACGTCTCGGTCGTGACGTCCCAGTAGTGCCGGACGCCGTCCCTGTTGACGTACCACGTGCCTTCGCCGAGCTCGATGAGCCGATCGACCGTCTCGGGTACGATCATGCCCTCGGAGCGCATCCGCTCAACGGACCGCTCGACGCCGATAGCGTCCCACGTCTCGAACGGACCGAGTTCGTAGCCGAAGCCCCAACGCATGGCCCGATCTATGTTGACGATGTCGTCTGCGATCTCGCCGAGGAGTTCGAGAGCGTAGATGCTCGACTCTGCCGTGACTTTCCATGCGAGTCGCCCATGGTCGTCGTCGAACCAGACCACCTCGGCGACCTTCTCGCTTGCCGTCTCCTTCTTGCGGGAAGCACCCACAGCGGCCAAGCGAACTTTGCCGGTGTCCACGTACTCGAAGGTGTCGAGGTCGAGGCTCAGGATGACGCTGCCCTTGTCACCCCTGACCTTCTTGTAGAACCCTCCACCGGTCTTGGCTCCGAGGCTCCCCTCTGCGATGAGGCGTTGCATCGCTTCGGGAGCCACGAAACGATCTCTCCACGGGTCGTCGGGGCAGCCCTCGGCGATCGTGGCTATCACGTGCGCCATCGTGTCGAGACCGACGATGTCGGCCGTGCGGAAGACAGCAGATTTCGCCCGCCCCATCGCGGGTCCGAACACTGCGTCTGCCTCGGCGACACCGATGCCGTAACCCGCCATCCAATGGAAGACCGAAGCCATGCCGAAGGTGCCGATCCGATTAGCGACGAAGTTGGGAGTGTCCCTGCAATACACGATCCCCTTGCCGAGAACCCGCTCGCCGAACTCCGCCATTTCGGCGAACACGTCGAGATCGGTCTCTGCGATCGGGACCATCTCCAGAAGACGCATGTAGCGAACCGGGTTGAAGAAGTGAGTCACCATGAAGTGCCGTTTGAAGTCTTCGCTCCTGCCCTCTGCCATCTCTGCTACCGAGAGGCCGGAGGTATTCGATGAGACGACACAGCCCGGACGCCGGTACTCGTCGACCATATCGAACACACGCTGCTTGATGTCCATCCGCTCTACGACGACTTCGACGATCCAGTCGCACTCACCGAGTTTGTCGAGATCGTCCTCGTAGTTGCATGCCGTTACGAGTGAGGCCAGGCCGCTCTGGTACAGCAGGGCCGGCTTGGCCCGCTTCATGGCGACGACACCGTCATTGGAGATTCGGTTGCGTACCTTCCGGTCCTCGAGGGTCAGCCCTGCGGCGGCCTCCGCGTCCGCGAGCTCCCTCGGCGCTATATCGAACAGGTATGACGGGATCCCGGCGTTGGCGAGATGGGCTGCAATGCCCTGGCCCATCACCCCAGCTCCGAGAACTCCGACCCGCTTGATCCGTATGCCCATGACTTCTCTCCTCGAAGGTGGCGAACTTCCCGGCACTTCGGTGCACAGTGGTCGTTTCGAGAGGCGAGGACAAGGGCCGGAGGACCCCTACGCGACACGATTCCGCCTGAATCTCGATCAGCGCTCGAGCCGGGTGCGCACCTCGTGCGGGATCACGGATTCGGACGGCATGCGAAGCGGCGTGATCGAGACCTGCCCCTTGCGAGCGGTGGCGAGGTCGCTGCCGTCGATCCCATCGAACTCTATGATGCCGCCGCCGAAGTCATATGTGTAGGTCCCGTCACCGTGGTCCTTGAAGAGGCGGTCGTAGCCGACCCGTGCAACGGTGGTCACCCGTCGCGGCGTGTCGAGCGTCGTGTCGAATGGCAGGTTGATTGACACGACATCGGCGAGTTCGAGCAGCCCTGACCCTCGCGCTTCGTCGACGAGACTGGTCGCGACGACCGCCAGACGTTCCCACTCGACCAATGCTTCCGGCTCGTGGGCCTTTCGTTTCCACGTGGACCAGTCGCCGGTCGCTCCCGTCGACACTGCCATCGAAGGAACACCGGAGACCCAGCCTTCGACTGCGGCGCCGATCGTTCCGGATGACAGCAGGAACGCTGTTCCATGGTTGTATCCAACATTGATACCCGACACGACCAGTGAAGGGGGTTCGTCGAAGAGTTCGTGGATACCGATCTGAACGGCGTCCGCAGGGAACCCCGTGCAAATCCATGCGATGCCGTCTCCTAGGTCGACCTTCTCTACCCGGATGGACTCGAGCCTGGTGATGGCTTTCCCTACCCAACTGCGCTCCCGGTCCGGCACGACGACTCGCACGGTCCCGAGGGCGGAGAGCGCCCTGGCAAAGGGTTCGAGGGCAGGGCTGTCGACTCCGTCGTCATTGGTCAGCAGAATCCAGGACACGAGGCGGTCAGCGCTCTTCCCGGTAGTACGGAATCCCGAGCGCCGCCGGAGCTCCGAGGAACTTCGCCCGCTTCCCACTCGTCAACACGATCATCGCGATAATCGCGAGCAGGAACGGCAGCATGTCGAGCAGCGTTGCCGGTACGTTGATCTCGAGCGTCTGGAACGTGAAGTTGAGCCGCCCGGCAATTCCGAACAGGTACGCGACCCAGAGTGCCCGCCACGGACGCCACGACGCCAGAATCACGAGGGCGATCGCTATCCACCCCGCTTGCCCGATCGGGTTGTCCTGCCACGACGGCACCAATGCGAGCGAGAAGTAGGCACCGCCGATTCCGGCGAGGGCACCGCCGAGCATGACGTGAATGTAGCGAACCTTCGAGACGTTGATACCCGCGGCCTCCGCACTCGCAGGGTCTTCGCCAACGGCCCGTACCGTCAGCCCAGGACGGGTGTGGAAGAGGTAGTAGCTCGCGGCAGCGACGATGGCCCAGGATAAGTAGATGAGGGCGTCGTGGCCGAAGATGAGCGGCCCTACGATCGGCACGTCGGTCAACGCCTCCGGGAAGATCGGCTCGAACACCGCTTTCGATGGCTGGCCGATCAAGGGGTCCGAGCCGGCCTTGCCGATGTACACGGCGACGCCCGTTCCGAAGATGGTCAATGCCAGGCCCGAAACGATCTGACTCACCCGGAGTGTGACCGAGTTGAAAGCGTGAATCAGGGACATTCCGGCCCCCCCCAAGAGAGCTGCGAGAACGCCCAGCCACAGGCTGCCAGACACGAACGTGGCCCAGAATCCCATCACCGCGCCAAACAGCATCATGCCTTGGACACCGAGGTTGAGGATGCCCGATCGCTCCGTGAGGATCTCACCGACGGTGCCGAAAACGAGCGGCGTCCCAAGACCGATCCCGGCCATGAGCGTGAGCATGAGTACGGATTCGTTCATGCTGCCTGCGCCTCTGGCTCGGCCTTCGCCTCACCGGCGATGGGGTCCGGACGGTGAATCCGATTCGAGATCAGGAACTCGCCGGCGACGGCGAAGATCAGAATTGCGCCCTGGAGGATCTTGACCGTTGCCGAGGGCACGCCAATCGACTGGAGGGCCGGACCGGCGTTGTTCAGCGCCCCCATCAAGATGGCGACCGGGATGATGGCGATCGGGTTCAGACGAGCGAGCGCGGCAACGATGATCCCGGTGAACCCAAGCCCGAGGTCGAGGGATCGTGGATCCATCTTGCCGAGGATTCCCGCAACGAGGATCGATCCGGCGAGGCCTGCCGCCGCTCCCGAGGCGAGGAACGTACCAAGAACCTTTTTCGGCACCTTGATGCCTGCATAGCGAGCGGCGTCGAACGAGTCTCCGACGATCCGGTACTCGAACCCGCTCCGCGTCTTGCTGATCACGAACCAGGCGATCACCGCGACGCCGATGGCGATGAACAGACCCCAGTCGAGTCGGTGGAAGAATTCGGGGATGCGGCCGCTCTCGACGATGGGGCGACCCTGGGGGAATTGCGTCGCCTCGGGATCGCGCCAAGGACTCGAACTTCCCAGGACGAGATACTGCATGAAGTTGAGTGCGATGAAGTTCAGCATCAGCGTCGTGATGATCTCGTTGGTACCGAGGTACACCTTCGGAACGGCAGCCAGCGAGGCCCAGAAGGCTCCACCGATCGCTCCGGCGATGACCACCGCGACGATGGCGATGACTTGAGGAGTCGAGTCGGCGAGCCAGATCCCCACGCCTGCGGCGACGACGGCTCCGAAGATCAGCTGTCCCTCACCTCCAATGTTCCAAACCAGCATCTTGAAGGCAATAGCGGCTGCAACGCCGGTCAGTATGAGAGGTGTTGCGGATACGAGCGTCTCGGCGAAGCCACGCCCAGAGCCGAACGCTGCATCGGCCATCTTCTGATAGACCTCGATCCAATCGTTGCCGGTGATCACAAGGAACACCCCACCGAGGATCATCGCAGCAATCACGGACCCGATCGGAATCAGCAGTTTGAGCCACCAAGGAGCAAGGCCACGCGGTTCGACGATGAACCGACGACTCATGCCGACTGCTCCTCGGTGTGACCGGACATGAGCAAACCAAGCCGTTCGGCGGTGGCGTCCGATGCCGGCATCTCGCCCACGATCTTCCCCTCGTAGATGACCAGGAGGCGGTCCGAAAGTGCGAGCAACTCGTCGAGGTCTTCCGAGATCAGCAGTACCGCGACGCCTCGATCCCTTTCAGCAAGGATCTGATCGCGCACGACGGCCGTTGCGCCCACATCGAGTCCCCGTGTCGGTGACCGAGCGATCAGCACGCAGTGGTCCTGCGTGACTTCACGAGCGATGAGCGCCTTCTGGAGGTTGCCTCCCGAGAGAAGTCGGATCGGCAGACCGGGGCGTACGCCCCGCACGTCGAACTCCTCGATGAGTTCCGCACCTTTGGCCTTGAACGCCTTCGGCGAGAGCATGGGCCCATTGGAGTACGGCGGTTCCCGGAACTGCTTGAGAGCGAGGTTGTCTTCCGTGTCGAGGCCAGGAGCAAGCCCCATTCCGAGGCGGCTCTGGGGCACGTACGCGATGCCGGCCTTGATCGACTTGAGGGGGCTCGTGCCGGTGATGTCCTTTCCAGAGAGGTGGACCGACCCGCCCGTCACCTTCATCAGGCCGACGATGCCCTGTGCGAGTTCACGCTGACCGTTCCCTGAGACACCGGCGATCCCAACGACCTCGCCGGCATTGACGGTGATCGACAGATCGTCGACCGCGTCCAAGCCTCGGTCGTCCGTGACCGTCAGATTATCGACGACCAAAACGGGTTCGCCGATCGACTCGTTCGGCGCCCGCGTCGGCAGGACCAGATCCTTGCCAACCATCATCCGAGCGAGATCCCGCGGCTCCGCATCGGCGGTATCGACATTGCCGACGACTCTTCCTTCGCGAAGAACCGTCACCCGATCCGAGACCTGCTTCACCTCGTGGAGTTTGTGCGAGACGAAGATTAAGGAGCGTCCTTCGTCCGCGAGGGTGCGCATCGCTCGGAAGAGCGCTTGGCCCTCCTGGGGGGTGAGCACGGCGGTCGGCTCATCGAGGATCAGGATGCGGACGTCGCGGTAGAGAAGTTTGAGAATCTCGACCCGCTGCTGCTGGCCGACCGAGAGCTGCCAGATGCGAGCTGTCGGATCCACGGGGAAGTCGTAGCGCTCCCCGAGTTCACGGGCCTCGGCTTCTAGTTCGCTCTGTGAAAGGCGCAAACCAACTTCGGGGTTCCCGAGAGCAAGGTTCTCAGCCACCGTGAGGTTCGATACGAGCCGGAAATGCTGGTACACCATCCCGATGCCGGCAGCGAGCGCGTGCTTGGGAGACTTGAGAACGATCGGTTCGCCGTCCATCAGCATCTCGCCTGAGTCCGGTCGATAGAGACCCGCCATGACAGAGCAGAGGGTCGACTTGCCCGCGCCGTTCTCTCCGAGGAGTGTATGAACCTCGCCGCGAGCGAGGTTGAAGTCGACGTCGGCGTTGGCAAGGACACCGTAGAAGGACTTGTCGATCTTCCGGAGCTCCACCGCGGGTGGGGTGCGGCTCTGATCAGCGTTCGGCATGCCAGCATCCTAGCCAGCGAACACGCCGCCTTCACAACGCACGAGGGCCCCGCATCTGCGGGGCCCTCGTGGGTCTGGTCGGAGTGTCGATCAGCCGGTCGGGCTTCCGATGACTCCTTCAACAAAGTAGTCCATGCTGAAGATGTCTCCGAGCGGTTGCTCATTGCCGGCCTGGTTCACGATCGGGTCCGGGAAGACCAAGAACGTCCCGGCGACGATCTCGCCCTGCCGCGTCACGATGAGGGCCTGTGTATCGGCTGACACCGAAGGACCGAACGGGGCGATGGCGACCATGCCATCGGCCATGTGGCCGTAGAACGCTTCCGGCGCCCAGGTCCCGGCCTTCACGGCATCTGCGGTGGCCAGGTAATACGGGCCCCAATCCCAGATGGCGGCGGTGAGCCAACCCTCGGGTGCGAACTCGGACATGTCGGTGTTGTAGCCGACCCAACCCGCTCCGGCAGCTTCGGCAGCTTGGCCCGGTGCGGACGAGTCCTGGTGCATGGCGATCACGTCGACACCTGAGTCGAGCAGTGCCTGGGCGGCGTCACCCTCGGTCGGTGGATCGAACCATGTGGAGGTCCAAACGACCTGAACGGTCGCGTCAGGATTGACTTCCTGAGCGCCGAGCGTGAACGCGTTGATGCCGCGGAGCACCTCGGGAATCGGGAACGCTGCAACGTAGCCGATCTTGCCGGTCTCGGAGCGGGCACCGGCGGCCATGCCGGACAGATAGCGACCCTCTTCGGCGGCGCCGAAGTAGTTGCCCATGTTGTCCGAGGTCTTGTATCCGGTCGCATGCATGAACGCAACGTCCGGATAGTTCTCGGCTGCGGCAAGCATCGGATCCATGTAGCCGAACGACGTGCCGAAGATGAGCTTGTTGCCGTCAGCAGCAAGGTCCTCGAACACGCGTTGTGAGTCCGGACCCTCCGCAATGCTCTCGAGCGTCGTGATTTCGACACCGGGCATGTTGGCTGCGAGGTACTGAGCGCCCTGATCGTGCGCCCAGGACCATCCCTTGTCGGCCGTCGGTCCGACGTGCACGAACGCCACCTTGAAGGCCTCGGCCGGTTCTCCGGCGGCCGTCGTAGTCGTCTCGTCGGTGCCCGCCGCTGTCGTTTCGCTACTCGCGTCGTCGTCGCTGCTGCAAGCAGCCGCGAACAGTGCCAACACAAGCATCAGCACCGCCGCAAATTTCCATCTATTCCGAGCCATCGGCTCTCCCTTCAGTGTTCCGCCTTCATGATTCCTCCAACCGCCCGAGAGCGACCGAGAGTCTCGAGACAACTCTAGATGGTCCTAAAGGTTCCGCGCTCGCTCGAGGACAGGCGACAGTACTCAAGGCGAGCGGAGCGAGCGTACTGCGAGCGGAACTCGCAAAGTGGGCCCGGCAGGACTCGAACCTGCGGGCCCACTAATCCCGCCATGCTCGCATGCTTGACACGCAACGGTTCCCACGGTTGGCGCCGAGTGGGCGACCCGGCGACTGCAACCGAACTGCAACCATTTCCGCTCTCTGCGCCGGTGGATTTGTGCCAGTTCTGGTCTTCGGTGACGTGGGTGATATGGGTGTTGTGGGTGACGTGGTTTGTGGGTTTGGAGGTCGGTTGTTGGATGCGTACTGTGACACGAGCGGAGAAGGATGGAGCGTCGGGTGAAGTTCAACCGGAGCATTATCTTTCAGAGTGGTGTGATAGCGGCGATGTTTGGAGTCGTCGCGTATGTGGTTGCCACACAGGCTGACCTCGCCGGCTCGGAAGTCCTTGATGAATTCTCGCCACTGCTGTTCCTCGTCTCGCCCATATTGGTGGTCGCCGGGATCGTGATGATCGTTGTAGGACTCGCGGCCAACAAGGATGAGCCGAGGCTTCCGGTTGATGATGTGGCGCTTCAAGAGCGGACTCGTGAAATCATGGAGTCGGAGGGTCTGGGTTTGACGGCGGCCTGGCATCGAGCCAACAACGAGACTTCCCGGCCATCACCAAGACCGGCTCAGGACTCGCCGGACCTGGAAGGTAGGTTGCGCGAGTTGAAACAACTCCACGATGATGGGTTGATCGACGCCAAGGAATACCAACGGAAGCAAAGGTCGCTCCTCGACGGACTCTGATCGTTCATCGCCGGGGCAAGAACCTCCCACGGTGTTGTGAGTGTTGTTGGTGACGCGGTGTGTGGGAACGCCGTCCACGACTTGGGGTTGTAGTCATGCAGACGTATTGGGTAAGCATCGAAGACGGCGAACCGGAGAATCTCTACCGGCACATTCCCGGACGGGTCGAACTGTGGCATCAGGGGGAGTGGCAGTTTGTGTCGTTGACTCTCTTCGATCTGGAAGGTCTCAGCGGTGACGCTGAGTATCTGCAGGTAGCGGAGGGGTCGATCGAGCGGGTACTCGCAATGTTCGACCCCGAGCCGATCGTGACGTGCGAAGGATTCATGCCTGGTGGCCGTGTCGATACGGGTCAGACGCACGAGGATGGCCTGTAGCGTCCGTTTCGTTCCGGATCGGGTGCCGCGATACCAAGGCCAGACGGCACATTCCCGTGACTCTGAGTGGTCGCCCGAGTGGACCCAACCGACTGGTGACCTGCCGATCGGAATGCTGATCGACCCGGACGGCCACGGCCCAATCCTATCCGCTAGTTCTCGGCGACGAAAGTGGTCGCCCGAGTGGACCTTGCTGATTGCTGCCCGTAGGAGGACCGGTCGACCCGGACGGCCACCACCCAACCCTACCGACGGAAAAGGCCGCCCGGGGTCTTTCGATGTCGTACACCAACCTTCAAGGAAAGAGACTCCGGACGGCCACGGCCCAATCCTATCGACGGAAGAGAGCCGTCCGGAGATTTCGATGTCCGCCACCAATCTTCAAGGAAAGGGAAACCCCGGACGGCCACCACCCACCCTACCGACAGAAACGGCCGCCCGGCCGGGTCTTTCCGAAACCGCCTAGCAACGGAAAGCGCGCCTCAACCGGACGGCCGCGGCCCAATCCTATCGACGGAAGAGGGCCGCCGGCCGGATCTTTCCGCAACCACCAAGCAACGGGAAGCGTCGCCTCGACCGGACGGCCACAGCCCAATCCTATCGACCGAAGAGCACCGTCCGGGGGGTTTCTCAGTAGCGGTGTGTTGTGAATCCGGCGGGTTTTCGGAGGTCGGGGTCGAGTCGCCATCCGGTCATGGACGGGCGTCGTCGTCGTGGCCGATGCGCGGGTGGTCTCCAGTCAGCCGCCCTGCGAGTCGGACACGTACACGATGGCAGCGAATCCGAGGGCATCAACCTGATAGCGAATACCGGTGACCACGACGTCTCGGTTGGGTTCAGCGACTTGGATTGGCGTGCCCGGTGGCGGTGCCCACAGACCCGGCAGTTTCGCGATCGTGGTCCCGTCGAGATGCCCTGGCTCATCGACCATGAGATCGGCTGGACCGTCAAGGTGGTGTATGGCAATGAGCGTGTGAACCTCGTGGCTCTCGAATTCGGCAATGCCGGGCCCGTTGGGTTGCGTGGCTTCGTACATCTCGCCGCCCGGTGTGCTCACCATCCGAAAGGGGTTCTTCCAGTCCATTGTCCTACCTCCTTGAGTGTGTGGTCATCCGAATAGGATCTGGCCGATTGTCTCGGCCGCGTCCTCCTGCATGTTCTCGAGCACGTGTGAATACCGGTCGAGCGTCATCCCGACGTTCGAGTGCCCGAGGCGTTCGCTGACGACCTTCGCCGGCACTGCGGCCTGCAGGGCGATTGTCGCGAACGTGTGCCGCAACCCGTGGCACCCGATGGGCTCCAGATTCTGTGCTCGGGCGAGGCGCTGGAATGTTCTTGTCACCCAGTCGGGCGAAAGCAGCGCCCCGTCCTCACGCGTGAAGACAAGATCGTGAGGGTTGTTCCATGCTGTCCCGGCCTTGAGGCGTTCCTCGAGTTGCCGGGTTCGGTGGCTACGGAGCGCAGCCGTCGTTGACGGGTCGAGCGCGACGGTTCGGCGCGATCCTGCCGTCTTCGTCTCTCTCAATCTGAGCGTCGGTCGGTTCTCGATCTCCACGAGCGTGTCGGTGACGGCGAGGCGCTGCGCATCCAGATCGACGTTCGGCCAGCGGAGGCCGAGAACCTCGGAGCGGCGCATCCCGGTCGAGGCCATGACGATCCACAGCGCCGCGAGGCGATCCTCTGCGGTGGCGGCGACGAAGGTTCGCACCTCGTCCGCGGTCCATGTCTTGATCTCTGGCCGGGTGGCTCGCGGCGGGTCCACGAAGTCTGCGACGTTGCGTGGAACCAGACCCCACCGTGCGGCGTCTTCGAGTGCGCGATGCAATACGCCGTGGCAGTTGCGGATCGACTTCGCCGCGAGGCCGCGTGCGGAGAGATCCGCGTAGAACCTCTGGATCTCGCCGGGCGTCAACGCCTGCAACTTGCGCGTTCCCAGGGCGGGGATGATCTTGGATTCCACGTCGCCTCGATAGACGCGGAGGGTGGTGCCTGCAAGAGCGGGTGCTCTGGCCGGGAGCCAGGTTTGCCGCAGGAACTCTGCGAGCGTGACTTTCGTGGGCTTCGTATACGTGCCTCCTTGGAGACGACTCAGGATCTCGACGCGTGCCTCTTCTGCTTCCCGCTTGGTCGGGTAGCCGGAGTGCCAACGTCGGATGCGCTTGCCGTTCTCGTCTCGCCCAACGTCGATGACGACGCTCCACTTCCTACCTCGCTTGATGACGGTGCCGTTCATTTCCCCTCCTCCTGTTCTGCATTCCATTGCATGAGTCGCCACCCCGGTAGGGCTCCGGCTCGACCTTGGCTGCCTTTCGTGAGCCATCCCCCTCTGCGGGCTTGGCTCACCCACTCGGATACCTTCTTCGAGGTCGAGTCGAGGGACTCCGCCATTGCTTTGACGCACCGCTGTCCGTGGCTCGCGTGGAAGTCGAGATAGAGATTCGCGATCTGCGCGTTCCACGCGTCGTTGTTGGCTGCTCTCCCTCGTCTCGGGTGCCCTTCCCTGACACGGTCCATGTGGCTCTCGACTGAGAGGCGTGCAGCGCGCATGTAGTCGAGTTCCTCGGCGGTCGCAGTTCCACCGGTCTCGTCGATGAGTCTGCTCAAGAGTGCGGGTCCGGAGGCAAGCGTCGGGTCGTCTAGTAGGGACTCGAGTATGCGTCTGCTCACTTCATCGAATCGGATCTGTCTCATCAGTGTGGAGGTGATGGCGTCGGCGCCGACCCGTTTCAGGACCACTCCCCGGCGGTCGATGTCGTACTGGACGTTCACCTTGAAGCTTGTCCCTGTGTACTCGTCTTCGTCTTCGACGATGACGTAGGGAAGCGGTTCGCCGGGCTCAGGGACTAGGGGCCAATGCAACCTCATATGTCCCAACCGTACCCTTCGAGTGCTAATAAGTCAAGGGTGCGCGTACTTCTGGAACTTCCGGAATCCGCAGTGAAAAAAAGGTTGAGAAAGCCTCACACTGTTACCCATGACAACGAAACCCGACCAGTCACAGGCAGCGGATCGACTCACCTATAGCGTTGAGGAAGCGGCCCTGCTCCTGGGTATCAGCCGCAACTCTGCATATGAGGCAGTACGGAAAGGCGAGATCCCGACCATCCGGCTCGGGCGACGCATCCTGATCCCGGTCAGCCGTCTCGATGCCCTACTTGACGATGGCGGATCGTGAGCCGCGCGAATCGCCACCGGGCGATGGAGTGCGTCGCGGGGCCGGGATCGTGGCTTACTCCGGGCGACAAACTCGCACTCGTGCTCATTGGGGATCTCGTGGCCGACGGGAACCACTATTGGGAGGCACAGGAGAGCCTCGGGAAGCGCATGGGGGTTTCTCGACGCTCAGCCGGCCGAGCCGTTCGGAAGCTCACAGAGTACGGCGCTCTTGACCTCCTCGGCTGGCGACGCACCACGGAAGGAGCGACGGTCAAGGCGTTCGCGTTCGAGCCGGAGATGCTCACTGACATGGGCGAAACCTTCACACCTGACATGGGCGCAGCCTTCCCACCCGAAACCGAAACGGATGACGACGAGGTGGGAAGTTTCGTACACGCAGGTGGGAAGAACGCGACACCCAGGTGGGAAGAAACGCGTCACGACGTGGGAAGAGATGTCCCACAAACAGGAAAGAACCCTGAGAGAACAGAAGTAGAACCCAGACAAGCTTGCGCCTTCGGCGCCGACATGCTGCCCGATCGAGAGCACAACGACATCGAAACCGAACGACAACGACAACTCACGGCACTCACGGAGATGGCACATGCCGCTGGGTGAACGCGTCTGCGGTTGTCGTTGCTCGGCCCCTGTCACTGGGAAACATTGGCAGGAGTTGCGGGTTGCAGTCGGGTTGCAGTCGTCTCAGGAGGCATGGTGCGCAACGGCTCTGAG
>CAXMQQ010000072.1:0-7001 GCA_964195545.1 uncultured Acidimicrobiia bacterium
GATGCTCGCACGATTCGATTGACTTGTCTAGACAAGTGGACCGAACTACGTGCGGCAAGCGTCGACGATCGCCGCTGCGCGGTCGCCCACAACAGCAAGATCGTCGTGATCGCTGACCCATCCGCCCACACCCACGGCGACGGCACCGGCAGCGAGAAACGCCCCGGCATTGCTCGCCGTAATACCGCCGGTCGGTATGAGGGCAAGATCGCCGAATGGCCCCCGAATAGCCTTCAACAGCCCGGGTCCGCCCACCGACGCCGGGAAGACCTTGACCGCTGCCACACCGGCGTTCCACGCGACCGCCACTTCCGTCGGTGTGAAGGCGCCGGGAATCATCGGTATCCCCTGCTCGACGGCCCATCGAGCCACCTCGAGATCGGTGTGCGGTGACACGAGGAACTCCGCGCCGGCGGCAACCGCAGCCTCAGCGTCCGCGACCGACATGACCGTTCCCGCTCCAATGACAGCACCGCCCCCATGGCTCCGCTCGATCGACGATGCAGCGTGAGGGCTGTCCATCGTTATCTCGACAGCGGTTACTCCGGAGTGACAAAGCACGCCGACGACGGCCTCGACCCGATCAGGATCGAGTCCTCGCAGCACAGCGATCACGCGAGTGATGGTCACAGCTGGCGGAAGCTGCATGCGGCTCAGGGGGCCGCCTCCACCACGCTCCATCCGCCGTCGACGGCGAGGACCTGTCCGGTGATCTGCCGCGACCGGTCACCGAGCAGGAATGCGCCCGCGGCGGCGACCTCGCCGGCTTCGATGAGCCCACCGGCCAGCGGCTGCTTGCGTGCGGCGTATGCGACGATCACAGGGTCTTCAGCGGCCCGCTCTGCCATCGGCGTTCGGATGAGGCCAGGAGCGATCGCGTTGACCCTGATTCCGTCACCGGCGTAGTACGACGCCATGGCCGTCGTGAGTGAGATCTCGGCTCCTTTGACGGCCGCGTACGCGTGGGTAGCGAAGTGAGACGGAACCGGGTGTGTCGCGAGGACACTCGAGACGATCACGATCGCTCCCCTGGTACCCGACTCGTTCGGCTCCTGGATTCGCATCGCTCGCACGGCGTTGCGGGCCGCGAGGAACGCCGGGTGACCGTTCAACCTGAGCGTCTCCTCCCACCCGGTCAGCGACATCTCATGGATCGGACCGTCACCGAACCGTCGACCGCTGCCGCCCGCAACGGCGAATAGCCCGTCGACTCGACCAAATCGATCGACGCATGCATCAAGCGCGAGGTTCGCGTCCTCTTCGACGGTCAGATCAGCCTGGGCCCAGCTGCACACACCGCCCGCGGCGATAACCTCGTCCGCCAGCGCAGCACACTTCTCCCCTGTCCTTGACGCGATAAATACGCGAGCTCCCTGCGTCGCGAACATGCGGGCACCCGCCCCGGCGATACCGGAAGCGCCGGTGACGAGGATTACCCGGCCGGCCAAATCGTTAGTCAGCATTGTCCCGTTCTAGCAGGCGAGCGGTCTTGACCCATCATCCGGCCGCGAGACGGGCCTCAATCCCCGCCTCGCATGCCTTGCCTACCGCTCGATCGGGACACCGACCAGGTTGCCCCACTCGGTCCATGACCCGTCGTAGTTTCGGACTGTCGGGAATCCGAGCAGGTGAGTCAATGCGAACCACGTATGACTCGACCGCTCCCCGATTCGGCAGTAGGTGATCACATCGTCATCGACAGACAGACCGAGTTCGGACTGGTAGATCGTCTCGAGTTCGTCGCGACTCTTGAATGTACCGTCGTCATTCGCCGCCGTCTTCCACGGAACGTTGGACGCACCAGGGATGTGCCCACCTCGCAGCGCACCTTCTTGCGGGTAGTCCGGCATGTGCATCAGCTCGCCGCTGAACTCCCCCGGCGAGCGCACGTCGATGAGGGGACCGCTCGAGTCGAGGTGGGCCAAGACGTCGGAACGGAACGCCCGGATGGGACCGTCTGCCCGGTCGACAACCGGATATGTGGTCGTGGGTCGATTGGGGACGTAGGTGGTCATCGATCGCTCCTCGGCGATCCACTTCTGGCGACCCCCGTCGAGCAGTCGGGTGTCGGCGTGGCCGAACAGAGCGAAGACCCACAGGGCGTACGCCGCCCACCAGTTGAAGTTGTCTCCGTAGAAGACGACTGTATCGTCGCGACCGATCCCCTTCTCAGACATCAGTTGTGCGAACGCCTCGGGATCGCGGTAGTCCCGGATCAACGGATCGTTGAGTTCGGTGTGCCAGTCGACCTTGACAGCTCCCGGAATGTGCCCGGTTTCGTAGAGGAGCACGTCCTCGTCGGATTCAACGATGACCACGCCGGGGTCGTCGCGATGCTTGCCCAACCACTCTGTCGAGACCAGCTTCTCCGGGTGGGCGTACTGTGTGAACGCTGAGGATGTGTCGTGTGTGACCATATGATCCCCTCCTTCCCGACCCAATTTACACTACGGTGATAGTAAATATGACGAAGAATGTCACAACTGCGACAGAACGATTGAATCGCATCGTCGACATGTTCGCGAGCGCTCCGAAGGACCTGCGTCTCCAGGCGTTGCTCGACTACTCGCGACGCTTGCCGGAACTCCCCGATCGTCTCGCCGCCCACCCCGAGCTGTTCGAGGTTGTTCCCGAGTGCCAGTCGCCCTTCTCGCTCATCGTGGAACAGGATGGCGATGCCGTACACCTCTTCTTCCGCGTTCCGGCCGAGGCCCCAACGGTGCGCGGTTTCGCCAGCATCCTGGGTGAAGCTCTCAACGGGGCCCCTGCCGCCGAGATCCTCGATATCCCCGATGACTTCTATGTGAAGATGGGCCTCCAGGAGGCGGTCACGTCGCAACGCCTGAACGGCATGGCGGCGATCCTGCGGCGCATCAAGGCGCAGGTCTCCGCCCTCGACGCCTGACAGCGACGCCACTCCCCCTGTGGAACGGTGACGCTGTGAACGAGCGCAGAACCAGACCCAGAGGAGGGCAGCATGTACCAGGGGGGACAAGAGACGATGGGGTCCGACACCATCGTCAAGATCTAGGCCGTCGACGAGCGTGCCCGACTGGCTGAGGTCAGTGCGATAAGAGTCGAAAGGTCCTGACGGTTGGTGATCTGAGGCTGATAATGGAGGGGTGACATCTTCATCCAACCCCGCAGCAGGCCCCGCCATCGATGTGACAGGTGTCCGATTCGCCTACGGCGATGCCGTGGCCGTGGACGATGTCTCGTTCTCGGTGCCGCCGGGAGAGATCCTCGGATTTCTCGGTCCGAACGGCGCGGGCAAGTCGACCACAATAAAGATGCTCACAGGTCAACTCACACCCGGCGCTGGAAGGATCGAGATCCTCGGCATGAACATGCCGGGGCAGCGAGAGAAAATCCAGGCCAGGCTCGGTGTCTGTTTCGAGGAGAAGAACCTCTACCTCTCAATGACCGGGAGAGAGAACCTGGTCTTCTTCTCCAAGCTCTTCGGGGTCAGCGGCTTCGAACCCGAGCCGCTGATGGAACGCGTGGGGCTTTCGGCTCGACTCGATGATCGTGTCTCCGTGTACTCGAAGGGCATGCGGCAGCGGCTCATGATGGCCAGAGCCCTCATCAACACACCCGACGTCCTGCTGCTGGACGAGCCAACCGACGGACTCGACCCGGTATCTGCAATCAGCATCCGTGATCTGATTCGCAGGGAGGCCGACCGCGGAGCGGCCGTGCTGCTGACGACGCACGACATGCATGAGGCCGACACGCTCAGCGACCGGGTGGCATTCATCAACCAGGGCACGATCCTCACGATCGACACTCCCGACAATCTCAAGCTCGCTCATGGCCAGCGTTCCGTTCGGATCCGCACCCGACAAGGAGACGGCGTGGACGAGCAGGTGATACCGCTCGACGAATCGGGCACGGAGGATCGCATCAGGGACGCCGTCTCTGCCGAGGGTCTGATGACGATCCATACCGAGGAGGCGACGCTCGAAGACATCTTCGTTGAGTATGCAGGGCGGGGCCTCGCGGGATGACTGGTTCCCGTATCGGCGCGATCATTCGCAAGGATCTCAGAGAGTTCTCGCGGAACCGATTCTTCGTGTTCATCACGCTGCTGGTGCTCGTCCTTTACGTGGCCGTGTTCTGGTTCCTTCCCGACAGTGTTGACGAGACGGTGCGAATCGGCGTATCGAACACGGTCCTCAGCACGGACATCGGCGGCGTCACCGAGAGTGGCACCGCGGGGTTCGCTTTGGAGATCTACAGCTCGGAAGAGGAACTTCGTACCGCCGTTGAGAATGGCAGCGACGACATCGTCGCGGGCATCGCGTTCCCGCCCGACTTCGTCGAATCTGCGGCTGCGGGGGAAACGCCGACAGTCCGGATTCTGGTCCCGGCGGGGCTCCCGGCCGAGATCGAGCTACTCCTCGAGGGTGCGGTCAGCGAGATCGCCTTCGGCCTCGCAGGGGTTGCTCCCCCGGTCGATCCGATCACGGAGGCGATCGTCCTCGGGACCGATCGGGCGGGAAATCAGATCTCGCTGCAGCAGCAGATGCGGCCGATGATCCTGATCATGGTGTTGATGGTGGAGACGTTCGCTCTCGCGTCGCTCGTGGCAATCGAGATTCAGCAGCGTACGGCGGTCGCGGTGCTCGCCACCCCGGTCAGCGTCGTCGAGTTCCTTGCCGCAAAGGGGGTCTTCGGTGTCGGCCTAGCTCTCTTCGAGGTCGTCCTTCTCGGAGTCCTCATTGGTGCGTTCGCCGTCAACGCCCCGGCGGTGTTGGTGATCCTGCTCTTCGGCGCTGTGCTCGTCACCGGGTTCGGCATGATCGCCGGGTCGTACGGAAAGGACTTCATGGGGACGTTGATGGTCGCGATGCTCTTCATGATCCCGCTGATGATCCCGGCATTCGGTGCGCTGTTCCCCGGTTCCTCACCTGCGTGGGTGAAGATCATTCCGACCTACGGGCTCGTCGATGCGATGCTCCAGGTCACCGTGGACGGTGCGGGCTGGAGTCAGATCGCACCCACCCTGCTCCTACTGGCGGCGTGGGGTGTGGCGGCGTTCGTTGCCGGGGCGTTCATTCTGAGACGAAGGGTGGCGACACTGTGAATCTGCAAAGCTCGTGGTACGTGCTGGCTCGGGAACTTCGCCTCTCTCCCCGATCCCCCCTGGTGTTCTTCGCCATCGCCATGCCGCTCATCATCACGTTCCTGGTGTCGTCGGTTTTCGGCACCCTCTTCGACACGAGTCCGAGCCTCGGGATCGTCGATCTCGGCGAGTCACAGGTCACCGTCGCTGCAGTTGCCCTCGACGGCATCGATGCCACGATTGTTTCGGGCGTCGATACGCTGCAGGAACGGGTCGAAGCCCACGATCTCGACGCCGGTCTCGTGTTGCCGGATGGTTTCGACGCCGCCGTGGCGCGGAGTGAGAACCCCGATCTCGCGTTCTACGTCTCCGGCGAGAGCCTCGCGTCGACGCGGATCATTCTCGCCATCACAACGCTCGACCTCGTGCGCGGCGTCGAGGGATCGGAACCGCCGGTCACCGTGGTTATGACCCCGGTGGGCGATGAGGACTACGTGCCGATCAGCGACCGGTTCCTCCCGCTGATGGTTATCTACGCGGTGATGATTGCTGCAATGTTCCTTCCCGCCGCGTCGCTGGTCGACGAACGGGAGAAACGCACGCTCGATGCCGTGTTGGTGACGCCGACGCGCATGTCCGAGATCCTGCTCGGAAAAGGGACATACGCGGTGGTACTGGCTGTGATCCTCGGTTTCGTGACGCTGGCACTCAACGGTGCGCTGGCCGGTCAACCGGGGGTGATGATCCTGATCCTTCTTGTCGGCTCGGTGATGCTGGCACTCATAGGGCTCGCCCTCGGCCTGTGGGCGAGGGACGTGACGACGATGTACACGGCGATCAAGGGCGGTGGATTCTTCATCTTCCTACCGGTGGTCTTCACTCTGTTCCCCGGGTTGCCGCAATGGATCCCGAAACTGGTGCCGACCTACTACTTCTTGCAGCCGATCTACGACATCGCCATCTTTGGGCACTCGTTCGCAGACGTGGTGCCGGACCTGTTGATCGGGGTAGCGATCTGCATCGCCCTCGTCCCGTTCGTGGGGTGGGTTGCGCGGCGGTCGGAGCGTGAACTCGCCATGACTGTGTAGCGAGCAGACCACTGAGCTGACCTTGGGCAGTCGGTCGATGCTCCTTGTTCGCATACCCAGAGTGCATCCGATTTGCACTCGCTGCACCTAGGTGCAAATATCATCGGATACGGCCGTTGTTCGGTAGCCACCGAGAACTGCCCAAACGACGGGGGGAGGGACGCGGTCAGCTGAGGTTGATCGCGTCTCCGCGTTTCTGGCGTGATCGGTTGGGCATGGCCACACCCGGCTCCAAGCGGGCCTAGCTGCTGCGCAGCTGAGGAACCCACGCCTGCCACGGATTGCCCGCGTTGGCCCGCTCGGCGTCGTCATTCGTCGGATGATGCCGGAGGACTCTGCGTTCGAACTCCAGGTACTCCTACCGGGTTCGGGTAGCGATGTACTCGACGGCTTGGAGGACGGTCAGTGCTACTCCGGCGGTGCCGGAGGCGACTACTTCGCCGTCGGGAACCCCGAGTCGTTCTACCTCTACACATCGTTCGACGGCAAAGCCATCGTCAGTCCGACGTTCGAGTCCTAGCCCCATCGGAGAACCCGCCGTTCGACCGGCGGGTTCTCCTCGTGGGAAACCTCCACCACACGGAATGGGTGCCAAGTATGTTTAGGGCATCCTGAGGGAGGATTCCGATCACGAGCAATGAGCAACAGCGCTCTGCGGAGCGGCGCGTCGTCACGGCATTGTTCTGTGACGTCGTGGGTTCGACGTCGCTCGCCGAGACGATGGACCCCGAGGATTGGGCCGACATCGTCAACGAGACCGTCGCGGAGATGGCAGGATGCGTCGAACGGTACGGCGGAACGGTGGTGCAGTTCGCCGGCGATGCCGTGCTCGCGATCTTCGGCGCACC
>CAXMQQ010000073.1:0-18453 GCA_964195545.1 uncultured Acidimicrobiia bacterium
TCTGATCGTCGATCCATCGTTCACGATCATCTCTATGCGATCACCGCGAACCTCGATCGTCCCGGCCAGGTCGCCATCGATCAGCACGAGATTCCCCCAGTGGTACGGCTGTCGACCGACCGCGTCGGCAACGGCCTCAACGGCACCGACGAAGTCGGAGTTGCTCCGGAGGGCGATCTCAACGAGATCGTCGTAGTTCGCGTGCCCGGAGACTGTCTTCACATTCGCATCGCAACACAACAAGCCATGCGCGTTCGCCCCGATCGAGAAGCCGGAGAATTCGTCGAGCAAGGGATCGGCACCAGCCCATGTGGCGACACCGGCGACGCCGAACACCGACGGTTCGAGAACGATCTGATCATCGAAGGATGGACGCCCGAAGTCCTTGTTCTTGAACAGGGCGTAGCTGCCGTCACCGAACCGCATTGCTCCGATGGTGCACATAGCACCTCCTTACCCGCCGAGTGTACGCAGGTGGCCCGAGGAGCCGATCGGCATGCGACTGTCGAGAATCCGACCAAGACGGGATGACTAGATGCAGATCCGTGGTTGACGCCGGGATGACCACACAAACCATTGCTCGCACGGATACTCGACGCGCCCTCATGTGGGGGGCCATGTTCGCCGTGTTGTGGGTGGCAGTTGCCATCCTCCGACCGGCCACGACCTTTCATCTGGCACCGTTCCTCATCGCAGCAGCACCACCCGTGCTGTTCGTACTTGATGAGGGAGCGTCTGCGGATCGCGGCTCGGTGCTTCGGATCGGTGTGATCAGCGCAGCGCTCTCGATCGGTACTGCGCTTGTGCTGCTCGCCATCGGGGCGATGGAGGGTCCGGTGTTCGAGGCGTTCCCCGGTCCACTCGTTGAGGCACTCGCCTTCACGGCCGTGGGCGCCGTCGTTGGCATCGGGATCGGCTGGTGGCGTACCCGCTGATCAGCGCCCGGCTGCTCCTGCAAGCGCTTCTCGATCGGTGAGCGTGATCACCCGATATCCCGTCTCTACCGCTCCCTCTGCCCGCAATTCGGAGAGGGCTTCGTTCACGGTTTGGCGGCTGGCGCCCAACAGTCCGGCGAGGCTTGCCTGTGAAAGGTGGAGCTCGCCGTACCGGTCCGATTCGTCGAGGACCATCTCGGCGACTTGCTCCTTGACGGTGCCCCGCATGAGTCGAAGCACACGCCGCTGAGTCGCTTCGAGCTGATTCAAGCCGGCAACGAGCCACCTCATCGCGATCGTTGGATGTTCGATGAGGACGGGGAGGAGCTTTGAGCGATCGATCCTGAACGCCTCCACCGGTGTGACGGCCCTGGCGCTCGAGATATAGGGTTGGGCGCGCAGCATGGCGATGTCTCCGATGACGGCACCCGGCCCGACTCGCCCGACCACGAGTCGTCCACTCTTGCGGCTCCTGGACAACTCGACGTCACCGCTGCGGATGACGAAAGCGGCGACCGAATCGTCACCCTCTTTGATCAGGTGAGTTCCCGGGTACTTCTTGACGTAGTCTCCCGCACCGGACAGGGCTTCGAGGTCATCGGACGTGAGGGGGAGGTAGTCGGTACGTCCGAACGATCGGGCCAACCAGGCGAGATGTTGCTCCTCTACAGAATCCATGCCTTCGGCAACGCTCCCACACGCACACATATTCTCGCACGATGTGCGAATCCCCCTAGGTCACCGTCCCCGGTTGTCACACCTAGGCTCACCGGATGACACGATCGGTCCGATCCTCGCTCGGCTTCCTTTCCGCGGAGCGGCTCGTGATGAACACAGCGTTCCGATTCGTGTACCCGTTCCTCCCAGTCATCGCTCGAGGACTTGGTGTCCCACTCGAGCAGGCGGGCTACCTCGTCAGCGTGCGACACATCGCGGGACTCGCCACCCCTGCGGTCGCAAAGGTGGTCGGAAGGGGAGAGTTGCGGCGTCGTCTCATCGTCACGGGGATGCTGCTGTTCATCGTAGGTTCGGCCGTCACCGTCATCACAAGTGCCTACATCGGAGCACTCGTTGGCTTCGCACTGATCGGTCTCGCAAAGCCGGTCTACGACGTGTCATCGCAGGCGTACATCGCCGACAGAGTGCCGTATGAGCAACGCGCCCGGTACCTCGCGGTATTCGAGTTCACGTGGGCCGGTGCGCTTCTTCTCGGTGCTCCGGCCTCCGGTTGGCTGATCTCCAGGGGCGATTGGGCGACACCGTTCTGGGCGTTCGGCGCACTGACTGCGGCCGCGCTCCTGCTGGTCCCGAGATTCATCGATGCCGATCATCGCGACGCGACATCGCAACAAGGACGTGCGCGATTCGATCGAACCGCACTGGCGTTTCTCATCGTTGCTGGACTCTTCTCGCTTGCGTCCGAGATGATCATCGTCGTATTCGGGGCGTGGCTCGAAGTCTCCTTCGGCCTGTCTCTCGCGGCGCTCGGGGGAGCAGCGATTCTCGTCGGCGTGGCGGAGTTGGCCGGTGAGGGAGCGACGTTCGCATTCACCGACCGAATCGGCAAGCGACGCGCCGTTCTCATCGGTCTCATGATCTCGACCGTGGGATTCGCTCTGCTGATACCGGCACGCGATGAGATCGGTCTCGGTCTCGCGGTCCTCGCGGTCGCTCTCTTCGGCTTCGAGTTCACGATCGTGTCTTCGATCCCGCTTGCGAGTGAGTTGCAGCCGCTGACGCGAGCCCGCTACCTGGCGTGGATGGTCGTCGCGATGAGCCTTGCTCGCGGAATCGGGGCGGCCACGGGGCCGATCCTCTTTCGAGAGTTCGGCCTCCCGGGTCCCGCACTAGCTGCAGTCACCGTTGATGTCCTCGCCATGGTCCTCGTCCTCGTATGGGTTCGCGAGCGAACCGGGGTCAGCGACTGACCGGGCTACCAGCGGGCGCGGACCCACCGGCGGATGGCGAGCTGCGCGGCGACGTCGTCCTCATTGTACTCGAGGAGCCGTGATCGACGAGTCCCATTTCCCCGCAGCAGTTCCACATACCAGAGCTCGGATTGGGCCCCACCGGGGTCGTCGTCACGCCAGTCGAAGCCGCACAGCGGTGCGATCACCTTCAGGGAGTAGCCGTTTGGGGACACGAACCGCTGCTTGGTCCAAGTCCACAGATCGCAGGCATACCGATCGAACCAGTCATCCACCGAGGCCGCAGATCGCAGTGACAGCCGGTGTCGCTCTGCGGCTTCCTTGAGGATGGTCCTCTCGTATCCCGTCCAGTGATAGACGACGGCATTGTCTGACGCTGCGACATCGTCGAAGAACGCGAACAGGTCTGCAAGGACTTGGCGTTCTCCTCCCGGGGTGCCGGTCCAGTCGGCTATCGGCTCGAACCTCGAACCTCCCGAGTCGGTGATGAGAAGCCCGGCGAGGTACAGCACGCCCCGGTAGGTCTCGACATCGAAATCGATCTCCACGGCAGCATCCGGCAGCGTGATATCTGCGCCAGATCGGCGAAGCAGGGTTCCGGCGCCGCGCGCCCTGGCCTGGAGAATCGCTTCACCGGAGATCTCCACATCGCCCACGAACGTGCCGGGAACCAGGCCGGCCATTCGTGCTGTCGTCGAGACACCGGCGGCGACGAGCTGCTTCGTGTCATTCGCTCTGACTGCCGGCAGCAGGGAGACGTGGTCGACACTCTCGAGTTCTGCACGACAGAACCCGGCCCATGGACATGATCGGCACTCGCCCCGCCAGATCGCCGACACGAGCGGCGTCTCCGGCTGATCCCGACCGGTCTCGACGACGGCGATCGCCTCGTCGAGCGCTGTCTGATACCGATCGAGCAACCGCGGGCTTCCGCTGTCCAGATCGACCCACAGGCACGTGATCGCCGGTTCTGAACCGATGACACCGGCAATCCGGCGAGCGCTCGCGTAGCCAAGATCGTCGAGCAGCGTCCAGTAGTGAGCAACCTGAAGCAGGTCGGCGATCCGCTCGGAGCGGAACATCTGCGGCACCCCGCCGGTGTCACTGAGATGGTCGACGGTGGCCAGCCGTGCCGGAATGCCTCTCTGACCGATCACCTTGTGGTGCTTGACGTCAACGGGTGCGTACCCATCGTCGAGGCGCACGAGGAGATCGGGAACTCCCACGGAGTGGAGGTGGCGTGCCGAGATCCGAGCACCGAAGATGAGCGGCACACCCGTTCGAAGCATCAGTGTCGTGAGTTCCTCCCTCTCGGTGCTGCCCAGCGAGGGGTGGATGACGACGGGGGCCGTCCGTTCGAATGGATCTTCGATGCCCGTAATCGTTGTCCACGCGTCGTGTCCCTCGAGGATCCGAGCCACCACGGTCTCTTCCCAACGCCGACCCTCAGCGATCCTGTGCTCGATGACCGCGTCGGTAGAGCGGGCGGCATCATTGAACCGGCTGTGATGGATCCGCGTTGGGCACCGCCCGAGTTCACCACCGCCGATCAACACCGGCTCGCTGTGCATCGTCGTCGCTCCCATGAGATACATCATGGCATCGAGGTGGGACAGGAAACGAACCCGGCCGGTGCTGTCGGCCACCGCAGCTCTGCTAACCGGCCGGGTCGCCAACGAGAGGGTTCTATCGACGCCAGCTCTCGCGGTTGAAGAGGATGAGGATCGGGAGGATCTCCAGGCGTCCGATGATCATCAAGCCTGCAAGCAACCACTTCCCGGGAGCGGCGACCCCGAGGTAGTTCTCCGTGGGTCCAACTGAGCCGAGTCCGGGGCCCACGTTCCCGATCGACGATGCCACGGCCGATACCGTGGAAATGATGTCAAGATCGGGACCCCAGATGGAGCTGATCACCGCGAGGGCGAACGAGCCGGTCATGAAAGCAACCATGTAGAGCATGAAGAAGGTCTGAACAGCTTCGACGACCGTGTCCTTCACAGGGTTCTTGCCGATGCGCGTTACGAAGACGCCCCGGGGATGGATCAGGCGACGAACGTCCGATCTCGACGATTCGAAGAGAATCTCGTGACGGTAGATCTTGATCGATCCGGATGTCGAGCCGGCCATGCCTCCGATGAACATGAGACCGACGATCATGATCTGGAGCGCCGGCTTCCACAACCCGAAGTCGGTGGTACCGAACCCCGTTGTCGTGATGAGCGTCGCCGCCGTGAAGATCGCATCTCGAATGACTTCGTGGATAGGTCCGCCCCACGTCCCGATCGCCATCACCGCAGCAGCCGCGCCCATCACCCCGAGATACACCCGAACCTCGGTGGTCCTCCAGTAGACACCCGGCTTCCGGATGGCCCGGTAGTGGACGGCGAATGATGTCCCGGCCAGGACCATGAAGACGATCACGACCCATTGGGAGTACGCCGAGAACGCCCCGATCGAGCCGGCGTTCGTGCTGAAGCCGCCAGTGGAGAGGGTTGTGAACGCATGGTTGACGGCATCGAAAAGGGTCATCTCTCCGACCCAGAGCAGAAGGATCTGTGCACCCGTCAACGCGAAGTACACGATCCAAAGTCGCTTCGCGGTCTCCTTGAAACGGGGTGTCAATCGATCAGGCGTCGGTCCCGGGGACTCAGCGCGAGCCAACTGAACTGCCCCCATGCCGAGGAGCGGGAGGATCGCGATCGACAGAACGATGATTCCCATGCCTCCGATCCACTGGGTGAACGAGCGCCAGAACAAGATTCCGTGGGGGAGCGCGCCCGGGTCGGGGATCACCGAAGAACCGGTGGTTGTGAACCCGGCCACTGTCTCGAACACGGCGTCGGTCACGTTCGTGATCGATCCGGTCAACAGGTAGGGGAGGGAGCCGACGAGCCCGATCGCCATCCAGGCAAGTGCCACGGCGGCGAATCCCTCACGCGTGCTCAGCTCTCCCGGTCGGTCGAACCACCGCCACAGCACGAGACCGACAGTCGTTGTGATGAGTGCCGACAAGGCGATCCAACCCGCCGTCGACCACTCCTGGTACATGAGGGAGACCAGGGCAGCGATGAGCATGGACACG
Organism: uncultured Acidimicrobiia bacterium; assembly: GCA_964195545.1. Classification (GTDB taxonomy): domain Bacteria; phylum Actinomycetota; class Acidimicrobiia; order Spongiisociales; family UBA5794; genus JAHEEL01. The sequence goes on from CAXMQQ010000073.1 coordinate 5,946, forward strand.
CCAGTCGCTCCAACGACGGCTCCGGCAACGTGGAGGAGGTTCCGCCAGGCCATCGCCGATCAGCCCGACAGGCTCTCGGCGGCGGCGATCGCCTCCGGAAGTGCGATGACGATCAAGTGGTCGCCTTCCTCGATCACCGTGCTGCCGCGCGGCACAAAAGCCTTGTCGCCACGCTGGATCCCCCCGATGATCAGTGATGCAGGCGGGTTGAGTTCGTTCAGTGCTTTCCCAATCGCGGGACTGTTCGGTCCGACCGCGAGTTCGATAGCCTCGGCATCCGAGTCGGAGAAGGTCGCCACCGAGTAGATCACTCCGCGTCTAACAAATCGGAGAATCGCGTTGGCAGCGGACAGTCGCGAACTCACTGTCGCGTCGAGACCCGCCCCACCGAGGATCCCGACCAGATCGGTGTTGGTGAATCGTGCGATGACCTCACCGGCGCCGAGTTCTTTAGCGAGCAGGCAGCCGAGGAGGTTCTCCCCATCCCAGCCACTGAGGGCGATAACGGAATCGGCGGCATCCACTCCCTCAGAGATGAGAACCTTGGGATCGGTCGGGTTGCCCCACACGGTCACGACTCTTGGAAGGCTCGCTGCAATCTGCTGGCATCGGTCGCGGTTCTCGTCGATCAGCGTTGTGGAGATGCCGTTGTCGGCAAGGAGCTCTGCGGTCACTCGTGCAAGGCGGGTCCCGCCGAGGATGATGACCTTCTCAGCGGCCCGATCCGTGATCCCGAGCAACTTGTAAGCCTCTGCGGTCTTGTCCGCTCGGGCCATCAGGAGGACGTGGTCGTGAGGTTCGAGCATCGTCGAGCCGCGTGCGATCATCGTCTCCCCGTGGCGGATGACTGCGACAACCAGCCAGTTCCAACCATCCACAGCTTTGCGGAGTTCTGCGAGCGTGGTTCCGACGAACGCGGCTTCGGGGCTGACGAACGCGCCTATGAGCAGCAGGTGCCCATTTGCGAATTCCACGAGCTCGGACACGGCACCGCGTTTGACGAGTGTGAGGAGCTCTCGGGCAGCGGCTTCGCCTGGGTCGATGATGAGGTCGACACCGAACTCCGCCACCTCGGCCTTCAGTTCCGTGTCTTCGACACGGGCGACTTTCCTCGGAATGCCGAGCGTGTTCGCCGCATGGCAAGCGAGAACGTTGATTGCGTCGGACGACGTAACGGCGATCAATAGGTCGGCATCACTGAGTCCCGCGGCTCTGAGGGTCGAGGCCGATGCACCGTTGCCGGTCACGACCATGCAATCGATCTCTGTCTGGACCTCGCCAGCCCTCTCGGGATCCGATTCGACGAGGACGATATCCTGACCTTCGAGGGCGAGTCGATCGGCGAGGTATGAGCCGACGGCGCCTGCTCCAACAATGACAATTCTCATGGCTGACAGGATAGGTTCAGGATGGATGCCGTACGAACCAGGCGACGGCACGCGCTGAGTGGCGCAACCTCGTCGAGGCGAGGTCGTTCGACCCCTCCATCCGATTTCCGCGTTGGGCCTGATCGTTGGGTGATCCGTGGAGGACGGGTGTGGCGATGACGGCAGGCGAGGGGTATGTCGCGATCACACCGCCGGTGATGGCGTTCAGCATGCTCGGCTTCTGGGCCGCGGCGGTTCTTGGACGGAACGTTCCAGAGATCACATCGCGCGGGGCCGAGATCTGGCTCCACATCGCGGCCGAGGCTGTCACGGCACTTCTCCTGATCGCCTGAGGCGTTGCGGTAATCGTCGACGGGAATGCACCCTGGTCGATCACGCTGTGGGCCCTTGGTCTGGGGATGCTGGCCCACACGCCGATCGTCTCCCCTCGGGGTCCACGTGGAGCGGCGGAACTCTCCGGCGGTGGTATGGAGGCTTCCTTGCCGTCGCCGATGATTTCGACAAATCCAACGACATCTGACTCGAGTACCTCGCTACAGAGGATGGAACGAAGGCCTATCAGTCGACGTACGAGTCGGCCATTGGCTGAGATTCGACGAAATCGCTCCCGACGATGTGAGGAGCGATGCGATCATCCTGAATTCGCAAGGACGAGACCATCAGCCTTTCTGCTTGTCCTTGTTCGACTGGAGCGGCATGACCTTGTCGGGCTTCTCCGGCTTGTCCTTTGCTGCCTTCTGAGTCCGGCCAAGGTTGCTCTTGGGGAGGTCTGCAGCATTGCCGCCGCTTTCGAGATAGATCTTGCGTAGTTCGCCGATCGCCCAACCACCCTCGACGGACATCTCGTCAATGCCTTCAGCCCCGACATAGAGCATCAGCTTGTAGAGGACACCCCAGCCGACCTTGTGCCCAAATGTGTCCCCAGAGCGAAGCTCTTTGACGTTGATGATCCTGTCTTTGCTCGGATCTCCGCCAGCGAAGTAGCCGGCGATCATCTTCGCCTTCCGTTCCTGCGCGGCCGAGAGATCCTTCTCTTCCATCTCAACGTCGCTGCTTTCGACCTCGGGAGGATCGTCGTCGGCGAACGCAGCGGGGGCGAGCACGGCCATGGCCATGACGAGAGCGACAAGCAGTATCAGGCGCTTCATCGGGGACTCCTTCGAGAGGTCCTGACTACTCAGAGTAGTCGACCTGGTTCATCGTGACAAGCCCCAGATTTCGCGATTCTGGTCAACCTGGCGAATGCTTCCGACGCCCGCGTTGAATCTGCAGGCCCGCCGGCGTCTCCATATGTGGAAGCTCATACGAAGGGAGATCCACATGAAGAGGACGACGTTGCTCACGGCCGTCGCCCTGGGGTTCTCGTTGTTCACAGTGACGGCAGCGATCGCGGGACCGGGTCCAGGCACCGGCGAAGGGGATCACATCGGTGACACACTCAGGCTGCAGACCCATACGCGGGCTCAGGATGGCCCTTGCTGCTGAGGACGCTGTGCCGGGAGATCTCTTCTACCCGGTCAAGGAGGTCACGGAGCGGGTCCGGTCGTTTGTCGACCAGGATATCCAGGCGACACATCGCGTCGAAGAAGTCGAGCGCCTCATGTTCCTCCGGGCACCGAGTCACGCCGTCGCGCGCGCAGTTGAGCGGGAGGAGTCGGCCACGGTGCGACTCCGCGAGTCGGGTGAACTGAGGCTTCGGCTCGAACTGGCCAGGGAACAGGTGCAGAAGCAGGACGAGCAGCGCCGGCTGACCGGCGGAGACGGATCCGGTGAGCGACGACAGGAGTCCAGCGCGGACTCCGACAAGATTGGTCCCGGTGGAGGAACGGGATCGGCCGTCTCGCCGGGCACGGACGGATCGTCCGGCCGAAATCAGAACAGATCCGGCACAACCGGAGCGACTCCCGGGAAAGGGCGGGATGAGCAGGGGGGTGGTGAACCTTCGACCACCGCACCACAAGGTTCTGCAGGATCGAACCAGCCCTAGTTCTAGCTCTCGCTGCTTGAGGTCACCCAGAGATCGATTTCGCCCTCAGTTGCGTAGCGGTCGATCTCGGCGAGTTCGCCGGCTGTGAAATCCAGGTTGTCGAGAGCACCGAGGCTGTCTTCGATCTGCGACCAACGGCTTGCGCCGATCAGGGCGGTTGTGACCCGCGGGTCTCGCAGAACCCACGAGACCGCCATCTGAGCCAGCGTCTGGCCCCTCCCCTTGGCGATCTCGTTCAGGGCCCGGAGTCGGGCCAGGTTCTCCTTGTTCAGGAAGCCCTTGCTGAGCGATGCGTCTTCCGCCGCTCGGGAATCCGGAGGGACGCCGTCGAGATACTTGCCGGTCAACATGCCTTGGGCCAGTGGTGAGAAGGCAATCACACCGATGCCCTCCTCTTCCACGACGTCGAGGAGATCTTCTTCGATCCATCGGTTGAGCATCGAGTAGGACGGCTGATGGATGAGGCACGGCGTGCCCGAGTCCCGGAGAATTGCCGAAGCCTCGCGGGTCTTGGCCGCGCTGTGTGACGAAATCCCGACGTAGAGGGCCTTGCCCTGCTGAACCGCCGTCGTGAGCGCTCCCATGGTCTCTTCGAGTGGTGTCGTGGGGTCGAAACGGTGTGAGTAGAAGATGTCGACGTAGCTCACACCCATCCGGGCGAGACTCTGATCGAGGCTTGCCAGCATGTACTTGCGCCCCCCACCGCCTTGACCATACGGACCGGGCCACATGTCGTAGCCAGCCTTCGTCGAGATGACCAACTCGTCTCGGTAGGGGGCGAGGTCGGTGGCCATGATCCGCCCGAAGCTTTCCTCGGCCGTGCCGTATTCGGGTCCATAGTTGTTGGCGAGGTCAAAGTGCGTGATGCCGCGGTCGAAGGAATTGAGCAGCATCTCTCGGGCTGACTCCAGCGGTGCTCTGCTTCCGAAGTTCTGCCAGAGGCCGAGCGCAATCTTCGGAAGATCGAGGCCGCTCTTCCCGCAACGCGGATACGGCATCGACTCGTAACGGTTTGCTGCGGCCTTGTACATGGAGTGGCTCCGATCGAATGGATGGACTTGCAGCCATTATGGCTGAAACCGCGATGCACGATTCGGTCCATCCGTCGTCGACGACGCCCGCGGACGGCGATGGATCTTGCTGAATCGAGTCTGATCCGTTCGTGGCTCGGAACGGCCACACGCCACCCGATGAGTCGGATACCTGCGATGTGTTCTGTCAAGAGGCCGGTATGAACATCAAACCGCACCGACGATGCCCCGAGTTGGTCGTGTCTATCGCGCCACCGCCCGAAACTGTGGACAGCGCCCAGCGCTCCGGGCGTGCGCCGATCACGGTGCCATCAGCGAATGTCTCCGGGGTCCCTGCGCTGGGGGTGATCATCTTCGGTCCATCCACTGAAGTCTCCCAGACGCGACACCGCGAGCGCAATCTGCCCGAATCGCCGTCTGGCCAACTGCCTCAACTCACCCCGATACGACGTCGAACGTAGCCAGGATCATATCCAGCGCCTCGAGATCGGCGTCGGTGACAATCTGAATCTGGACGAGCACGACGAAGTCCTCTTCCGGTGGGTACGCCTCGAGTACTAGGAATGTTGTGTCGGTGCCTCCGCAGTTCAGCCAGAGGTCGTACCAGCCCGCGTATATGGCGTCTTCGTAGTCGTAGGTGTCGTCGTAGGTGCACTCATCGCTGAAGTCAGAGAGATTGAGAAGATCGCCCGGTTCGACTTCGTCGAGAAGATCAACCGATGCACCGAAGAACACGCCCGGAGACGTCCATGTCTCGTAGAACGCCGTGAGGCTCGGCGCCGCCGAGATGCCCGGCCCAATGTCTTCATCGTCGATGTTCCATCTTCTGCCGTCGATGTCCGCCCAGGCGGTCGGGACCTGCATGACGAGAATGCCGTCATCGTCGGTGACCTCCACATACTCATACACGACGCCGTCATTACCCCCGACGTCCTCACCGAGTTCCTCAGCGAAGGAGAAAGCAACCGTCATCTCCTCGTCACCGTTCAGTGTGCCTTCGAGCACCTCTTCGGTGTCAAACCGAAGAACCTCGACGGCGAGCGGATCATCCGACTCATGGCTACGCAGAATGTCGCAGTAGTCAGCCATCGTGCCATCGGTCGCCAGCACGAGACCTTCCATCTCGGTGATGATGTCGCCACCGGTGATACCGAGATTGGCAGCGGGGGATCCCGACTCCGTGGCGGCAACCCAGATTCCTGTGAGTCCCTCGCCGAGGACTGCGGTCCCATTCACTCCGATCGAGTTCACGTTGTTCCCAGCGATGAGTTCATCGAGAATCTTCAACACCTCGTCACGGCTGATCGCATATTGGATGTCGAGATCGCTCACACTCGCATAGTTGACGCCAACGACCTGACCGTCGTCGGTGACGAGAGGTCCGCCCGAATTTCCTCGGAGGATCTGGGCCGTGTGCTCGATGACGGAGTCGATCGATGACCAGTTTGTTTCACCATCGGCCTTCTCTTTCGAGACGATGCCTTCGGTCAACGTGTACTCGGGATCTCCGAGGGGGAAGCCGGCTGCGAACACGTCCGTGCCGGTGGTGATGTCGCCTCCATACCAATCGAGGAAAGGGAGTCCGGCGCCGTCGATGTCGATGACTGCAAGATCGGAGCACTCGGACACACCCAGGATCTTGGCGTTCCTCGGCTCGTCCTCCCCTTCGACGTACACCTGGAGGAACGCGGCGCCGGTGACGACGTGATTGTTCGTAACGGCGAGGCCGCTCGGGTCGATGATGAAGCCCGAACCCGATCCGGCAGCGTTGCTTACCAATCCCGCTTCGGGATCCACGAAACTGCCCTCGGCCACGATCCGCACGACGGCTCCACGCACGCCCTTCAACCCAGACGCAGCACCTGACGACGCGGCTGTCGTGGTCGTGTCTGCGATGGTTGTGGTGCTGCTCTCTGCAGCGACGGTTGTCGTCACCGCTGTCGTCGTGGTTGTCTCCTCGACTCCACCACCGCATGCGGCAGCGAACAGAGCGACAGCAACCACGATTGCTGCCCAACGGGTACCGGTGAATCTCACATGACCCTCCCTCGGAATCTTCTGGACCACGGTGCCAGGATAGTGGAAGCTGCGAAGGGCCGAACGACTGTGTCCGCGTCACCGGTCTTGCTCCTGCAACGTCGATGGTTTCCGGCCGGCCGGGCGAGCTTCTGGTGGTGGTGACCCTGCGCTTGATCCTTGCCGATTCGTTGTGGCCGGTAGGACTGCGTCGTTTGACCGGCACGTCGCGCTCGCATGCTTGCTTCGCGGTTGGATCGGCGGCGTTGGATGAGTCTGCGTGGATCTCTCACGGCATCACCTCACCGCCAAAGCTGCCAGGCGATCGATCCGTGTCAAGGGTTGAAGTGACGATTGTCCGACGGGGGCGAGGAGGGTGTCCGTGAATTCTGAGACGATTCTCACGTACGCCGACCGCGATGTGCCGGTTCTCTCCCTAGCCTCACGTCATCGTTGTCTGCGAAGGAACCCCATGAAACGCTTGCTTCTCTTGATCGCCGCGCTCGGTCTCGTCCTGGCCGCCTGCGGAGGATCGTCATCGACCGCCGCAACGGTCGACGCTACCGATGTCACCGTTGACGATGTCAACGGACTCTTCTACGAGACGGAGGGAGAGTTCACCGACGAGCAGTTCGCCGGCTACCTGAGCACTCTGATTCAGTGGACTGCGATCGAACAACGCGCGGAGAGAGAACTCGAATTCGTAGCCACCGACGACGCGATCGCCGCCGAGGTCGAATCGATCCTGGTAGAGACCGGCTACGCCGAGGATCTCGAGACCTTCATGTCCGAACAGAACGTGTCGGAACATGGCCTCGATCAGTATGCCACCCAACTCCTCGTCGAAGATGCTGTGTCCGATGCCCTGATCGGAAGTGTCGTGATGCCGACGCTCGAGGACGCACAGGCAGAGATCGACGCCAATCCGCTCGAGTACACGCAGGTGTGTGCGTCGCACATCCTCGTTGAGACGGAGGACGAGGCCCAGGCAGTTGAGGCCCGCCTCGACGCTGGCGAAGACTTCGCCACCGTCGCCACGGAGGTCTCCATCGACACCGGTAGCGGTGCCGCCGGTGGCTCATTGGGATGCGCGAGTCCGGCCGGATATGTGCCGGAGTTCGCCGAGGCCACGATGACAGCTCCCATCGGCGAGGTGACGGAGCCGGTCGAATCCCAGTTCGGGTTCCACATCATCGTCGTTGACGACCGAACCGAGGCCACCGCCGAAGAAGTACAGTCGATCATGGGAGATCGTGCATTGTTCGATGCCGTCGATCAGTGGCTTCTCGACTCGGTAACGACCGCTGATGTGGTCGTCGTTGAGCAGTACGGCACCTGGGAGATCGAACCATCACCACAGGTTGTTCCGCCGGTCGCCTGATCGGCGGGTTGGCTCGGCCCCGATCGTTTCTAGTGTGAGGTCGTGACCACCAAGAATCGTCTCTTCGCCGTCATGGCGGCGAGTTTCATCCTGCTCGGCGTGCCGATGGCGGCGATGGGCGTTGCCTGGCCGTCGGCTGCAGATGACCTGGGCCGCACGATCGGCGAGCTGGGGTTGGTCACGTTCGCGTTCGGGGCCGGATACACACTGTCGACCCTGATCAGCGGTGAGTTGACTCGCCGCTTCACAACGGGGCCGCTCCTCGTTGTTGCGGCGTTCGCTGCCGCCGGGAGCCTCGCTGCGCTGACGCTCACCTCGGTCTGGGCGCTGTTCCTTGTAGCCATGCTCCTGCTGGGCATCGCGGGTGGTCTTCTGGACTCCGTGGTGAACGCTTATGTGGCGGTCCACCGTGGTGCTCGGTCGATGGGGATCATCCACACTGCCTTCGGAATCGGCTCCGCTATCGGGCCACTGTTCGTGACCGCCCTGATCGCAGCAGGACTGTCCTGGAGAGTCGCGTTCTCATCACTCGCTGCGGCCTATCTCTTCCTGGCCGCGGCGCTCCTCATGACGATCGGTGCGCTTGACTCCACGAACCGGCGACACGGAGACCGGCCAACCGTCGACGGCAAGGGCGGCGTTCTCGCATTGTCGGTGACGGTCTTCTTCTTGTACGCGGGTGTGGCTGCAGGAACGGGTGCGTGGACCTTCAGCCTGCTGACCGAGGGACGGGGGATCTCCACCGCCGTCGCCGGAATCGCAGTCGCCGGATACTGGGGGGCGATGACGGCTTCCCGGTTCACTCTTGGTGTCTTGGGGGATCGGATCGACCCACGGCGGGCGCTCACCGCTTCCGGTGTAGCCACAGTCGCGGCCTTGCTCGTGTTCTGGCTCGCGTCGCCGTCGTGGGTTGGCGTCGCAGCTCTCGTCTTTTCGGGGTTCGCCCACGGCTCGGTGTTTCCGCTCGAGATACTCCTCACTGCTCGCCGATTTGGGCCGGTATACACGCCATGGGCCGTTGGCTACGAGATCGCCGGAGCGAACGTCGGGGTGGCGGTGGTGGCGGGGACTATTGGTCTCCTCGTGACAAGGTGGGACATCTCCATCGTTGCGCCGGTTCTGTTCTTCGTCGCGGTGATGCTTCTGGTTTCGATCGAAGCCTTGCGACTCCGCTCGGCTGTTCTCGCGGTCGCGAGCGAGTAGGTGACGCGCTGGGGCGCGCACACGCGCGCGATGGTTAGATCGAGACCGACTCCCTCACGGAGTCGCGGGGAAGGAATGCAGGGATCACGAGTAGCGCTGTGAGCGCACCGGTGATCATCGCGACCCACATGACCATCGAGATCTGCGAGTGGATCTTCAACGGCGACAGCCATAGGGCACTCATGGCGACCGCGATGCCGAGAGCATTGGCAACGATCGGCCGGCCGGATCGGTCGATGGCACGCAGGACGTAGCCGTCTCCGTCAGGACGGGCGTGGTTGATCGCCGCGATGAAGTGGATCGCGTAGTCGATGCCGACGCCGATCACGATGCTTGATATCACGGCCGTAACCAGGTTGAGGTTGATCCCCGACGCTGCGAGGAAGCCAAGTACCGCGGCGATCGTCAACGCGATCGGGACGAGTGAGATCAGCGTGTCCCGGAGGTTTCGGTAGGAGGCCGCCAGCATCAGTGCCACGAGGATGAACGCAACGATGATCGACGTCATCTGGGCCTTCAGAACGAGGCGCGCAATGTCGTCCCAGATGATTGGCATCCCGGTGAGGGTGCGGATCTCGGGGGTTGCTTCGGCGAACGCGACCCAACCCTCGAGGTCGTTCGTCGTGAAGTCAGATGGGAACAAGATGAAGCGCAATCCGTCGGCACTCACCATCTCTCCGAGGGGCAACGTCACCCCACCCGATGCAAGGTGTGTCAGTTCCTCGGGGCTGAGCGTGGCCGCGACATCGGCCATGGAGAACACACGTCGAACTCCTGCGAGTTCTTCGAATTCCCTTGAGACGGCGGCGATACGGACGACGCCCTCGAGGCCTTCGGACGGTTCAAGCACGAATTCTCCGGCGAGCGGTGTTGCACCTCCGAAGACCTCTTCGGTCTTCTCGAACGCAGCACGGACGGGGTCGCCGTCTTTGAAGAAGAACAGCTGGTCGGAGTCGACGTCGAGCCTCGGAATGAAGATCAGGGCGAACGAGACGATGACGCCGATGAGCACGATCGCGGGGATGCGCGAGCGGACAAGCGTCTTCAGACCGGTCATCACTCTCGGGCCGAGGAGCGCCCTATGTGCGCGGTTCTTGACTGTCAAGCGACCCATCAGAGCAGGGAGGGAGAAGAACGACACAAGCCCGGCAAACCCAATACCGATGGCCGCGAACAATCCCAGCTGACGGATCGGCGAGACGTCGGTGATGAGGAGCGAAAGGAAGCCGGCTGCGGTACTGATCGTTGTGAGGATCATGGGCACTCCCACGTCGGAGAGGGCCGATCTCACCCGACTGACAGAATCCGTCTCAGATGCCGTCTCCTGGAAGTGTGTCACGAAGTGGAGCCCGTCGGCCGAGCCCATGACGATCACGAAGATCGGCACGATCAACGTCACGATGTCGATCCTCAGGCCGAGTCCGAAGATCAGCCCGAACGTCCAAAGGGCACCGATCGCAGCGGGGAACAGAGCAAGCGCACTCAGCCGAAGGTCGCCGATCGTAAGGAAGAACGTGCCGATCAGAAGCGCGATCACGAGTGGGGGAAGGACCAGCAGGAACCACGACATGATGTCGAGCACGCTGGCGAAGATGACCGGATTGCCAGAGAGGGTGACCTCCACGCCGTCGGGTGGCTCCAGAGCCGCAAGCGTTCTCGCCAAAGCCGTCGCGTCGGCCGCGGGGATTACGAGCATGAGGGTGTTCTGTCCGCTCTCGTCCAGGAGAAGGTCGGTGACCGGACTCTCATCGAGGAGCGCATTGATAGCCTGATCCGATGCTGCGGCGACGTCAGTTGCGGTGATCGGATCGCCGGTGATCGGGTTCTCGTCGGGGACGATCGTCGCCACGGATGCGACCCCGTCGATGGCGAGGAACGCGTCACGGAGGCTCACCAGAGTGGCGAGACCTTCCTTCGACCGGAATGTCTCCCCGTCGGGGAGGGTGGCAACGACGTTGATGGGATCGGCGGTGTCGTACTTCTCCTGGAGTTCCAGGAACGCGGCACCGCCTTGCGTCCCTTCGAGCGCAAACGAGCTCACGTCGGCGTTGAAGCTCATCCGGAACAGCATCGCAACGGAGAGGAGGCTGATCAGGGCAGTGACCACCATGATCTCGCGGCTGTGTCCAACGATGATCCGAGCGATGCGATCCACGGATTCATCCTAGAGCTGGGAGGACGATTCGGGGCGCGAAGGAGCGGGCTCAGTTCCCTCGGCCGATTCCGGAGCGAAACTCGGCGAAGATGTCTCGACACCGCTCGTCGGCGACGATGAAATCCGGATCGGTCGGATCGATCGGGAGTTCCTCGCCGCGCATGATGGCCGTCAGGTCGATGCGGTCCGGGATCTCTTCGAATCCGTTCTCGCGCATGCACGCCGCGTACTCGTAGAACGTGTCGTTGAACTCGGCCGCATCGAAATCGGTGAGTCCGAGCACGACGCCCTCGAGGTGGTCTCGACACGCTTCTCCGGCTACGAAGAGAGCATCACGATCGATGTCTTCCGGGTTGGCGAAATCGAACCGCGGGTAGCCATCGGCGTCGACGATCGGGTCCGGAAAGTCCATACCCTGGTCTCTCATGCAGGCGCTGAAGTCGATCAGTGCCTGCTCGTCGTCGATCGACTCCACGACCTCGGTGATTGGAGAATCGTCAGCAGACGCCAGCGAAGCAACCTTGCCGGCATCGCCGCCGCTGCTGCATGCGGCGACGAGGAGGGCGAAAGTTGAGATTCCGATGGCGAGACGTTTCGTCAATGTGTCTTCCTCATTGGTCGCCATCAAGGTAACGCCAGGCACAGGTAGTTCGCCGGTGTATCCGCAGCAAAGCCCCCGCCGGGCGCTTATTTCCAATTACCTCTATGGGTGCGGGTCTATGGACCCGATGCTGTGCGCCGCAGGGGCTTTGCTTTCTACGGCATATCGTCGCGCCTGCACCAGCGTCTGTCTAGGGCGTTTGATCGCAGAGAGGTCAGCTTCGACTCGGAGGTCCCATGCCCGGGGAGGATGACAGGATCGAGTCGTCTGGCTCCTACGTCTCGTCCTGGATGCTGCGGATCAGGTTCTCAACGGCACGGTTCCCGACCGTCTCGCCGTAGCGTCGATCGAGGAGATCCCGCATGTGCCCGATGACCTCTTCTCGTTCTTCGTCTTCGATCTTCGTGGAGGCCGTGAGAACCTTCGTTCCGTCGAGCCACGGCTTTGATTCAGAGGCCCATGGAATCAGGATCAACCAGGACCACACGGTGTTGCGACCCGAGACGGCCGTCTTACGAACGGCTCCGACGCACGAGTAGGGGAGCGGTACCCAACCCATCGTCCGGATGAGGTCGCGTCCGTCCGGCAGCGGTGTGGCGTCATTCATTGATTCTCGTTTCGTTGCGAGCCGAACACGGTACCGGGGTGACGGATTCAGTGGAACGGTTTCGATCGACGCAAGAGGAAGGCAAGGCAGCTGTGCGCCGCCCCGCCAACTCCGGAGAGTCCACGCCCCCCGTTGAAAC
>CAXMQQ010000074.1:0-47760 GCA_964195545.1 uncultured Acidimicrobiia bacterium
CTCGTCTGCACCGTCCACAACCTGCTCAAGATCCACCGGCAACGACTCGCAGCCACCTGAACCCGGAACCAGGACCGACGCGCCCCCACCCAGACACGCCGAAGACCCCCACCCCGGGGCGAATCATGCGACAGCCCCCACTGCAGGGTCTTCTCTACATTCACGGGGGCGAAAACGCCAATATGGTGGCGATTGGGGCGGGCATTCATGTGGCGGGTCCATACCGTGTCTTCGCTCCGGTGCGATGCGCCCACACAAGGACCGTTATGACTGAGGTGGCACCCACGATATTGGCTGCTACATCAAGCGATGAGTCGTGGAGATCGTATGAGAAGATGCTCGGTGCTGCCAGAGCGAAGAATACTTCCATGCCTTCGACAGCGAACCCGGTCGCGAGACCTAAAGCCAGGATCGACCCGTAGGCGACACGGCGCGAGCGGTTCCAAATCTCTGCGATCAGAAGAACCACAACGATTGCCCCAAGTACATGTAGGCCTCGGTCGTACCTGAGAACAGTGTTTCCGACAGAGACGTGGGCGAGGACATCGCTGCCCACGATCAGCGTGCCACCAATGTGATAGGCAGCGAGCAGCATGGCTGCAGACCAAACGGTGTGTTGAGATGGGCGGTACCGCCACGTGATCGCCATCACGATGATTGTGGAGATGACGATCCCAGGTAGATAGCCGGTCCGCGGGCCGCCGAGAACGATTGCAGTCACTGAAGCCGAAATCGCAACTGTGAGAATCATTGCCGTTGGGACGTGTCTACCCATACCCACGACCCTATCAGTGGCGACCGAAAGTCCAGCGATCGAATCCACATTCGGCGTGACCGACGAGATTGAAGCCGGAGATGATCCACCAGATGCCGACCATTGCGATCATGATCCCGTCAACCGTCCCGGTTCATGCGCTGCCAGGGTCGCTGTTGATCGTGGAACGCGAGGGTTAGTCGTCGAGCGGTGATTCGTCATGGGCGAGGCGGCGCGTGAGCATTTCTGTCCGTTCGGCCATGCCGACGTCCTTGGTGGTTGGCCATTGCTCGATTTCGTCGCGGGCGAACTCGATCCATCGCTCAATGCTCTTGAACATCTCGATCTGGAAGGTTGCGAACAGCACTGAGAGGTGCGTGCGCTCAGGGAAGGGATGTCCACCGTCGAGGTATGACCCCATGAGCTCAACGATTGCCTCGTGGTGTTCACCGATGTCAGTTTCGAGATCGTCGAGTGTGCCGCGGAGGTCTTCGATAGTTCCATGATCGGCGAACAGAAGTCGGAGCAGAGCTTCGATCTCCATGTGCGGTGGCTGGGTTCTGGTTCTCGTCCATTCGCTGAGCGCTTCGCGACCCTTGTCGGTGATTTCATAGACGTTGCGACTGCGGCTGCCGGTCTCTTCTATGTGTGTGGTGGCGTAGCCGAGTTCGACAAGCTTTTTCGGTTCGGAGTAGAGGAGGCGTTCGGACTTGGGCCAGGCGTAGCGGAGGCTTCGTTGCGCCTGGTGGGTGAGTTCGTAGCCCGTCCAGGGTTTGAGGTCGAGGAGGGCGAGGACTGCATATGATGAGATGGTCGCTCGTGGTGGCATGCTCTTGACTTTACTGCAGGCTGCAGTATAGGGTATACTGTAACTTGCAGTACAGGCGGTTCGCGACGACGCCTGGATGAGCCATGAGGAGACAGTGAGAATGAAGAGCAACGTCAAAGACCTCCCGATCGCCCACGAGGCCCTTGGAGAGATGATCCGAGGACAGGACTGGGGCGGGATGACCAGCGCGTACATGCAGTACCCGACCGGTCTCGATTTCTGCCCCCTACTCAAGGGTCTAGAGAGGGACCATTGCCAGTGCCCGCACTGGGGGTTCGTCATCGAAGGCAGCATCCGCGTGAACTACGAGGACGGCACCGAAGAGGTCGTGGGCGCGGGAGAGATCTACTACTGGCCCTCGGGTCACACCGTTGTGGTCGAAGACGCGGTCAGGATGGTCGAGTTCAGCCCCCATGACCAGATGTCGCAGGTGCTCGCCCACGTCGTTGGCAAGCTGTAGGAGAAAGCTCGATTCGGGTTTGACATAGCTACTTCTCGAATATCCGCATCGATCAGGAGGACACTTTGGAGATTGCCGAGCACATCACAGCCGTTGAGCGAGAAGCGAAGCTCTTCGCAGAAGCAGCGGAGCGGGGCGGACTCGAGGTGGACATTCCGACATGCCCAGACTGGAACATGCGCGACCTCGTCCGCCATCTGGGTGAAATCCACTTGTGGGCCGCAGCACACGTTGCTCAACGTGCCACAAAGATGTGGGTTGACGATCTCTCGGAACTGTCGGGGTACTGGCCGGATCTGGCTGTCTTCTGGCCCGACGACGGCGAGTTGGTTGGTTGGTATCTGGAAACGAACGCCAATCTGGTCAACGCCCTCGAATCAGCGCCACTCGACCTCGACTGCCGCACCTTTCTCCCCGCACCTTCGCCACTCGCAATGTGGGCCAGACGCCAGGCCCATGAGACGGCAGTGCACCGATTCGACGCCGAGAACGGAAGCGGAGCGGCATCTGGATTCGATCCTGTATTCGCCTCGGACGGTATCGACGAACTACTCGTCGGGTTCGCGCCGAGGCGCAAGGAGTTCCCAGTCGAGAGCGCCCAGAGGATGGTCGTTCACGCCGAGGACACCAGCGACCGCTGGCACCTCACAATCGACCCCGACGGTATCGACACGTTCCGCGGCGACGGACCGGCAGATGTCACGCTCACCGGAGACGCCTCCGACCTCTACCTGGTCCTGTGGAATCGGGCAGAGGATTCGAGAATCACCGTCGCGGGTGACCACGAACTCCTCGCCAAATGGCACGGCAACCAGCGAGTCCGTTGGTCGTAGACAACCAACAACCAGTCATACGGGTACGCATGTCTGCTCCGTCATGCTGGATATCGGCGAGGTCACCAGACCAAGACCGATGGGCGGGAATCCATCGACGAAGCTAACGCCGGCTTCGAATCCTGGTTTGACGATCCGTCGGTCCTGCACCATATCGCGCGCGGCGATTGTGCCAGATCGACGATCAACCAACTTGACTGAGAGGTACCTCGAAGAGCCGGACCGGGTCGTCGAATCCTTTGAGGGCGATCGGTCCCCGGTCTTCGAAGGAGATCGGCTTGCCTACTGACAGTTCGCGCACTGCGCTCGAAACGAGGATCTGTCCTGCGCTCGCATGTCCGCAGATGCGCGATGCGAGATTCACAACGGCACCGAAGAGATCCTCGTGCTGAGTCACCGGCTCCCCTGCGCTGATTCCGATGCGCAAGCGACCATCGTCCAACTCTGCGTCCAAGGGCTCCCCGAAGTCGCGCTGGATCTGTAGAGCGCAACGGACTGCGGTGCTGACATGACTGAATGACGCGAAGATTCCGTCGCCGGTGTGTTTGACCTCTCGGCCACCGTGGGACGCGAGAGCTCCTCTCACGATTCGATCGTGGCGTTCAAGGAGGGCGAGTGCCGCTCCGTCACCTTCACGGCTGCTGATCTGTGTTGATCCGACGAGATCGGTGAACATGATCGCGCGCAAGCCGAAGTCGAGTTGAGCGTCGTCATGGCGGGCGATGTCCGGACTGCTCTTCTCCCAATCGCCCATGAAGAGGCTCACACTCGGCCTGTCAACCTCCACGATGTTGTGCGGCACGAGCCCATGGGACTCCTTGTGGACGGCGATTGCCGCCTCTTCAGAAGGAGCGTCAACCAAACAGAACGCCTCCCCATCCGGGCTGTTGAACCAGAACGTGAGGAACTGGACCCCGTATTTGTCTTGGACAGCGAGATCTCGTTCATGGGCGTTCTTGATGTCCTGCTCCGTGACATCGCCAAGGTCTCCGTGAACGTCCATGTAAATCGGCATGCCGTGACCCTACCCCACGAGTTCATGGTCGGCACCCGGAATTCGCGACACGAACGGCATCCTTGCGCCACGCCACAGACCATCCGCGCCGGACTAACTAGTTCGGTCGCCGCGTTGAGAACCGTTCTTTACGTATCGGGCCCTGTGGCTCAGTATGACCCCAGGTGTTCATGCTCGTGGGGATGATCCACTTCCACGGGTGTGCGTGTCCTGCCAACCGGCCCTCCCCAACGAAAAGGTTCGGAAGAGCGGGGTACGACAGCGAAGGGCCCGCGATCCTCCCAGTAGGGCGGACTGCGGGCCCTTCAATCAATCGCCGCCGGCAACGCACGAACCCCCACGTCTTCGGCTTGAGATGTGGGCTCGATCGCGAACACGGCCGCAATCGGCTTGCACTGATAGTGCTCGAGGATGTAGCGTTGGTGCCCGGCGCACCCGTAGGCCGCAACTCCAGCGAGACCACAACTCTCGCCGTTACCACGTCAGCGGGTGCGTCTCTCGTCGAAAGCACAATCGCCAGCAGTATTCTGTGCCCATGGCAAACACCCTTTGGAGCGTTGCGAAACGACCGTTGGCGGTCGGCGGAGTACTCACCGCACAGATGATTCAGTCGATCCAACGACCGGACCTCGAGAGTTTCACGGACCAAGACCCGTCGGGGGTTTTCGGCGACCCTGACAAGCCGTCGCTTCGCATGATCGTCCTCGGCGACAGCACCATCACCGCTCCCGGAGTGGAGCCCCTCGATGCCTGTTGGACCCGGCGAACGGCCCTCTACTTCTCGGATCGCTATCGCGTCGAACTCATCTCCGTCGCGGTCGGTGGGTCGAAGATCTCGGATGTTCGCGACGAACAGATCCATCAGGCGATCGTCGGCGGTGGCGACGTCGCCGTCGTGTGCGTCGGCGGCAACGACGCCCTGCGAGGAACGCCGATCAGTCGTTTCGAGAGCGCGTACGACGACATGCTCCGTCCCCTCGTCACAGCGTTCCCGGCCGTTGCCGTATGCGGTGTCGGCGACCTCGGGACAATTCCTCGACTCCCCGCGATGGCCAGGGGAATCGCTCGCGTACGGGCACGCGCCGTTGATCACGCCATCGGCCGTGTCGCAGATCGTTATGGAGTTCCGAAGACCAGGGCATGGGGTCCCGAGTTCGAGCCGTTCGAGTCCGATCCCGCCATCTGGGCCGGGGACCTCTTCCACGCCTCGGCAGAAGGACATGCTCTGTACGCGGACGCAGCGATCCCTCTCGTCGAAGAAGCGCTCAGACGGTAGAGCTTCGCTCCGTCAGGAAGTGGCGAATCATCGCCGTAACCGTGCCGACCACGCCCGGGTTGTAGCCCTCCGGGACGATGATGTCGGCGTACCGCTTCGACGGTTCAACGAACTGGAGATGCATCGGCCGCACGGTGTCCTCGTACTGCTCGAGCACAGAGTCAACGGTTCTCCCCCGCTCGACGATGTCGCGTTGGAGGCGTCTCATCAGTCGGAGATCGGAGTCGGTGTCGATATAGATCCGCAGGTCCATTCGTTCTCGGATCTCGGGCTCAGAGAGCACGAGGATCCCTTCGACGAGGATCACCGGTTGAGATTCGACGTGCACCGTCTCCGATGCCCGTGTGTGGTTGGAGAAGTCGTACACGGGACGCTCGATCGCTCGCCGAGAACGGAGGGTTTCGATGTGCTCGACGAACAATTCGTTCTCGAGTGAATCCGGATGGTCGTAGTTGATCTTGGTGCGTTCTTCGTACGAGAGGTGTTCCTGTCGCCGGTAGTAGGCGTCGTGCGGGAGGCGGGCTACGACCTCGGAGCCCACGATGTCTACGACACTCTGGGCAATCGTTGTCTTCCCTGATCCTGTGCCGCCGGCGATCGCAATCGTCAGGGGATGATCGTGGTCCTCGCCGTGCGGCCAAGCAGCAGCGTGCCCGAAGTGGGTCTCGAGGTCGAACGTCATGGCTCCCAATCCTAGGACCACCAACGTATCTCTACGTTCCCGCAACCGCGGCGATCACCCTCAGCGGCAGCGAGAGGACGAGATCGACCGAGCCGTGATCCGACGCTGGTTGTCGAGCAGCGATCCGCTCACTCGTTGCCACCCCACAACTGAGTACGGGACACGCATCCGAAGGCGACTCAAGAACCGCCGGATTTCATCCAAACGGGAGCGTCGGACGTGTAGCCGCGCCGCAAGAGCTCCCCCATGACCGCAGAGTTCCGCCGGATCGTTACTTGGTCGAATCGCAGTGCCGACCCGTTGTGCGGTCGTTGAGCGTCCTCCGACGTGAACGTCCGATCGTACTCTCCGATCAGCTCCTCGTCCGTCAAGATGGGAGCGGGCAATTCCTGAACGCTGCGGGATCCCATAGACCCTCCGTTGGTCGGCGTACGCTCTTAATCGGCACAGACGCAGGCGAGCTTAAGCCGATGTCCCGCGACTTTGCGGTATCTCACGCCTACCGGTGGCCCTCTCCCCGGGTTTCGTTCGGTAGCAAACCCACAACCACGCCTTGTCAGCGGAGTGTCACGTCACCGGACATCGTCCGGAGTCTCATTGTTGCGTTGAGTGACGTCTGGCGCCTAACCGATGGAGACGTGGCGAGGTTCCTGAAGCGTCCCGAGCGGGTCTGAATGTCCGCTTCGATCGACATCCCCGGTACGAGGCCGATATCGAGGTCGCCCGACATCGCTCCCCCTTCGAGCAACTCACCGGAGAACCGCCGGATCGTGATATCCCCACTCGCGGTCCTGACTTCAACCGAACCGCAACAGGTCCCCAGTTTGACGTCACCCGATGCGGTACTGATCGATGCGTCTCCATCGAGCTCATCAATCCGAACGTCACCCGACGCGGTCGAGATTCGAATCCCGTCCGTAATGTCGCCGATGGTGACGTCGCCGCTGGCAGCCTTGATCCTGCCGCGACCGCTCAGCGACGCCAGGTGGATATCGCCGGAGGAGACGTCGATTTCCGCAACCGAGATCGGGACCGAAGATCTGAGATCCCCGGACGCCGTCCTGGCAGTAACCGACGTCAACGCCGGAACGGTCAGTCGAATGGAAGCTCCCCGCCCGGGTCGCCAACGCCCTCCCTTGCGCGATCTGACCGTCACGGTGTCCCCGGCATGGATGATCTCGAAGAGTTCGAGTTCTCGTTCGGGTCCGTCGATCTCGACTCTGATCGATCCGTCACTGCCTTCGACAACACCGACGTCGGTAGAGAAGACGGCAACCACGATCTCCGGGTGATCCCCAACGGCGAACTCCCTCGTGATGCCACTCATGTCTCGATCGTTCCTGTGTAGCGCCGTCCTCTGCCACGCTCTCTCGCCTTGCTGGTGAGTGTCTTGACGACGAATGCGTTCATCGAGTCCCCCGATTCGCCCGCCGCGTCTTCGAGCGCACCTTTGAGTTTCTCAGAGAGACGAAGCGTGATCCTCGCTTCGAGGTCATTGGTGTCGATCCCCGCCGAGGACTCCACTTCTCGAATCACGAGTACGGGTACACCCTCGCGCAGTTCGACGCCGACAGTTCGGCCAGGGAGTTGCGCCTCGGCCTCGCCGGCTGCCTGCTCGGCCAGGCGCATCACGGCACGTTCGACAGCCGGCTCCAGAGCGATCAGGATCGCCGCGGCAGCATCGGCGACCACCGATTCCTCGCCGGCGAGCCGCAGCTGAGCATCCAGGGCCCGTTCGATCTCGGTCGTCACGATGTTTGCGTCCATGTTCGCTTCCTTGCTCAGTGCTTGCCGGTGCGACCGATGAGACGCAACCGCGATCTACGGTCCCCACCAGTTTTCGGTCCCACGTATGTTTCTTCCATGACCTTGATGGCCGCTGGGCTGTTGTACCAGAACATCGGTACTCCTCTCGATGTCTCTCTGTCGTCGTAATGACAGCACTATGATGTCACATCGCTGTCTCGTTGTCAACACCCCTCTCGACCAACTGTTCAGGCACTGGCTATCATCGGGTCACCACTCCGGGGAGTTCGGGTACGCCGAACTGAGAGGGCGGCCGGTGCAGCATCGCTGCGAATGTCGCTGACCCGCGGAACCTGATCTGGATCATGCCAGCGGAGGAAGCTCGTGGAACAGCTCGCAAACCAGGTGATCATCCTCTCGGGAGGAGAGCCGCTCGCGACCGATCGCGAGATCGTCCTCCCCGACGATGCCTACGTCATCGCGGCCGACAGTGGGCTGCATCACGCCACCGACCTCACCATCACCGTTGATCTCGTCATCGGGGACATGGACTCGGTCGACCCAGCGATCCTCGCCGAGGCGGTCGACCATGGTGCACGTACGGAGAGACATCCGACGAACAAGGACCACACAGACCTCGAACTCGCGATCGACACCGCCCTCGCGCTCGGAGCCAGGAAGCTTCTGATCGTCGGGGCCCACACGGGTCGTCTCGACCATCTCCTCGGCGCCATGGGGCTCTTCGCGGCCACCGCGCTGCTCGTCGACGAGATTACGTGGACCGACGGCCTGACGGAGATCTTCGGTTGCGTGCCCGGACACCCCGCGATCTTCCACGGTCGAGCCGGAGACGGCCTCTCCCTGGTTCCTGCGTCGTTGGACGTATCGGGAATCAACACCGTCGGCCTGAGATGGGGGCTTCGCGATGACACGCTGCCGGCCGGATCAACGCGGGGCATCAGCAACGTGATCGAATCGTCGCCGGCATCCGTGTCGGTCGAGTCGGGCACACTTCTCGCCGTTCACGAATGGAGTCGACGATGAACCGCATCCTTCGCGGAGTCCTGTTCGCGGTGGTCGTTCTCGCCGCAGCGAGTTGCAGCACCGATGACGCGGAGACCACTGAGGTCGTGTTGATGACGCACGCCTCTTTCGCAGTCTCCGACGGGGTGCTCGAAGCGTTCACAGAAGAGACCGGCGTCGCTGTGAGTGTGCTCCAGTCCGCTGACGCGGGAGCCATGGTGAGCCAGGCGATTCTCACGAAAGACAATCCGGTGTCCGATGTCCTGTACGGAATCGACAACACGTTCCTCTCCCGGGCGATCGACGAGGATCTGTTCGTGCCATACGAGGCCGCGGCAATCGACACTGTGCCGCTGGACCTGAGGGTTCCGGGCTATCAGGTAACACCGATCGACTTCGGCGACGTTTGTCTCAACACCGATCCGGGTGGTCTCTCGGGTCTCGGTCTCGAATCCCCAGACCGACTCGTCGATCTGGCCGACGCCGCATACCGGGGAACTCTTGTTGTCGAGAATCCTACGACGTCATCACCGGGCCTGTCCTTCCTCCTCGCCACGATCGCCACATTCGGAGAAGACGGCGAGTACCCCTGGCAGGCATACTGGCGAGACCTCGTTGCCAACGACGTGCGGATTGTTCCGGGATGGGATCAGGCGTACTACGGCGAGTTCTCCGGCGGCTCCGGCGAAGGGGATCGCCCCATCGTCGTCTCGTACGCCACCTCACCGGTGGCCGAGGTCTACTTCGGTGATCTCGCTACCGCGCCCACCACCATTGTCGAAGATGGCTGCTTCCGCCAGGTCGAATACGCCGGGGTTCTCAACGGAACGAGAGCGGAGAAGGCTGCGAAGCAACTCGTCGACTTCCTCCTCGAGATCACCTTCCAACAGGACATGCCCTTGAACATGTTCGTGTTTCCCGCGAATAGCGACACTGCCCTCCCCGACGTATTCGTCGACCACGCCGTCATCCCGACTGATTCGCGAGTGATGGATCCCGTACTGATCGACGAGAACCGGGAGCGCTGGCTCGCCGAGTGGGCCGCCGTGGTCCGATGAGGACGAGACCCTGGATTCTGCTGCTCGGGGTGGTCCCGGCACTGTTCCTGGCGTACTTCTTCGTCTACCCGCTAGTCACGATCCTGTATACCGGCCTCGTCTCGGACGGTCGGTTCGCTACCTCGGCATTCGTTGACGTCATCACGGACCCGACCATGCGATCCGTTGCATGGTTCACACTCTGGCAGGCGTTCCTGTCGACGGTATTCACCGTCGCTCTCGGACTCCCCGCCGCCTACGTCTTCGCTCGCTACCGATTCCCGGGCCGATCACTGTTCCGGTCCTTGACACTGGTCCCATTCGTTCTACCGACCCTCGTCGTCGGCGTCGCCTTTCTCGCCGTTCTCGGCCCGGGGAGTCCACTCGGTATCGACCTGCGCGGCACGATCTGGGCGATCCTCATCGCGCATGTCTTCTACAATCTCGCCATCGTGATCCGAGGTGTCGGCGTTCTCTGGGAGCAGATCGATCCTCACCTGGAGGACGCAGCCCGTTCGCTTGGCGCCGGTCGGTGGCGGGTCTTCCGTGAGGTCACGCTCCCATTGCTGCGACCAGCGATTCTCTCGAGCGCCGCTCTGGTATTCCTCTTCTCGTTCACATCGTTCGGCGTGATCCTCGTCCTCGGAGACCTCAATCATTCGACGCTCGAGGTCGAGATCTGGCGTCAGGCAACCGCATTCCTGCGCCTCGACCTCGCGTCGGCCCTTGCTGTTCTTCAACTCGTCGGCGTCACCGTGATCCTCCTGATCTACGGCAGAGCCGGTCGACGAGCCGCCGAGGAACTGCCGCTTCGACCATCTGCCGAGGTCGCGCGTCGTCCACGAACCGCCGGTGAGCGAGCGTTCATCGCAGCGACGCTCGGCATGCTCGGCCTGCTTGTCGTCACACCCATCGCCGTGTTGATTGCCCGGTCTTTCAGCACGCCGACGGGTCCGTCGTTGGTGCACTACGTGAACCTCTTCGATCCGCCCCGAGGCTCTGCCATCTTCGTATCGCCGGTCGATGCCATCGGGAACTCGCTCCGCTTCGCTATCCCCGCGGTCATGATCGCCGCCGGGATCGGGCTCATGGCAGCCGTCGTCATCGTGTCGGCCAGGGGGCGCAGCGGCCGGATCTTCGACACGGTGCTGATGCTGCCGCTGGGGACGTCGGCCGTGACCATCGGATTTGGATTCCTCGTAGCCCTCGACAAGCCGGTCGACCTGCGGGCTTCCGCCATGCTGATTCCCATCGCTCACGCGCTGGTCGCGATCCCGTTCGTCATCCGCAGCACGGTTCCCGTGATGGAGTCCGTCCAACGTCGCCTCCGCGAGGCGGCGGCCGTCCTCGGAGCATCGCCAAGGCAGGCGTGGCGCGAGGTCGACTTCCCGCTCGTCTCACGCGCCTTGGCCGTGGGCGCGTTGTTTGCCTTCGCGATATCGATCGGAGAGTTCGGCGCAACATCGTTCATTGCCCGACCTGCAACATCGACGATCCCGGTAGCGATCTTCCGACTACTCGGCCGACCGGGAACGTTCGGTGAAGCCATGGCCATGGCGGTCATTCTCATGGCCATCACCGGCATCGCCGCTATGGGGATCGAATCGACGCGTGGATCCCGCTCTGGCGGTGTGTGATGCTCAAGGTCTCCGATGTCACCATCCGGTTCGACGGCGCACCAGCACTCGACGGCGCCGATCTCACCGTTGAGGATCGGTCGATCCACGTCTTGATGGGACCATCCGGCTCGGGCAAGTCGACGATGCTCCGAGCGATCGCCGGTCTTGAGCATCCCGACGAGGGCGAGATCGCCTGGAATGGTCGATCCGTGCTGGGCGTGCCCGTGCACAAGCGGGGCTTCGGTCTGATGTTCCAGGACTACGCCCTGTTCCCCCATCGCAATGTTGCGGGGAATGTCGCGTTCGGCTTACGGATGCAGGGGGTGGAATCTGCCGTCATCGGCAAACGGGTCGAACAATTCCTTGAGCTCGTCGGCCTCCCCGGGCACGGCGATCGCAGCGTCGGAACGCTCTCGGGAGGCGAGCGACAGCGGGTCGCCCTGGCACGGACACTGGCGCCGGAGCCGCGGCTGGTGCTCCTCGACGAACCCCTCGGGGCCCTCGATCGATCCCTGCGTGAGCACCTCCTCGTCGAGATGCGATCGATCTTCAACCAAGTCGATGCGACCGTTCTCTACGTGACCCACGACCGCGAGGAGGCGTTTACGATCGCCGACCGCGTCGCAATCATCCGCGACGGAAGGATCGTCGCCGACGACACGCCCGAAGGTCTCTGGCGCCGACCACCAGATGGATGGACCGCACGGTTCATCGGTCTCGAGAATCTCTGTACGTCGTCCAGACTCGTCGAACTCGGTGTTCACCCGCCATCCGAAGTGACGACAACGGGTGTGATCCCACCCGAGGCGATCGCCCTCTCCCCCGCCGGTGCACATGTTGCCACCGTGGCTGGCTCCCACTTTCGCGGCGGGGCATATCGGATCGAACTCGGTCTGGGTGCGGGCTCCACGCTCGTCACATGGTCATCGACCGGTCACGAAACCGGGACACCCGTCCGTTTCGGAATCGACACGACCCGAATCACGTGGTTCGAGGACTAGGAGCGCGCTGAGCAATGCATGTCACCCATCTCGACGACCAGGCATCGCCACGCGCTGTGGCTTCGGCTCCGCCATTCCGACACAAGGAGTGGCGAAACCTCATCCTTGCGCCTGGCGCGCCTGGCCGCCGATCTGGACAACGGCATTGCTCAGCACACTCCTAGTCGACGAGATCGCTTGTCGATACGACCCGACCGAAATCGGCATCGAGGGTGATCGCCGTATATCGGGCGATCTCGCGTGCCCGGTAGACATGGCGATTCGGACCGACGATGTCGAACGTGTGGGTGGCGTCGAGCACGAACATCAGGTCGAATCCGAGATCGCTGCCGACTCGCGCCGTTGTCTCGCAACACATATTCGTCTGGATTCCGCAGACGGCGATACCAGCGATGTCGTTCTCTCTCAACCATGCACCGAGATCGGGAGAACCGTGGAATGCCGAATGCACGGATTTGGTGACGAGAAGATCAGGCTTCCCCTTGACCACGTCTTTGAACTCGTTGCCCTTCGTTCCCGGAGCAAGCGGTGACTCGATGCTCAAAGAGTCGTGACGGACGAAGACCACAGGCCATCCGTGATCGCGCCAGGCATCGATCAACCTACCGACGTTCTTCTCACAGTCAGGATTGTTCCGGTCGCCCCACCGACTGTCGTCGAACCCCTTCTGGACATCGACGACTACCAGTGCTGTGCTGTTCTTCCAATCCTTCACGAGAAGAGCCTCGGACCGAGCTTCGCGAACTCGTCACGGGAGGAGAAGGGCACGATGTAGGCGTCCTCGATGCGCACGTCGTCGATGTGCTCCGCAACGTCTTCGACCGTGAGCGGACCTTCGCGGTCCGGGTGCTTGAAGTAGCCCTCAGAGAGCGCTGTGAACACCCTGCTCACCGATCCGCCACCGACCGACCAGAGTTCACCGGTACGTTGGTTCTCTTCCGATACCAGATACGCAACCGCCGGAGCAACCGACTCTGGATCGAACTTGTCGGCCATCTCCCCGAGGATCTCTTCAGTCATGCGCGTGTGAGCGATCGGGGCGACCGTGTTGACAAGGACGTCGTACTTGGCTCCTTCGAGTTTCAACGCGTTCATGAGTCCGACAAGTCCGGCTTTCGCAGCCGCGTAGTTGGTCTGACCAAAGTTCCCGAAGATTCCGGAACCAGATGAGGTGAAGACGATGCGGCCGTACTGTTGCTCCTTCATCACCCGGAAGGCCGGCTTGGTGACATAGAACGCGCCTTCGAGGTGGACGGAGAGCACTGAACGCAGATCATCGGCCTCCATATTCAGGAGCGTCCTGTCCCGAATAATGCCTGCGTTCGATATCAAGATGTCAGCTCGCCCATAGGCATCGACAGCGTGTTCGATGATCGCGGCGCCCCCCTCGGGTTCGGCCACGGAGTTGTAGTCGGCGACGGCGACGCCTCCTGTGTTCATGATCTCCTCGACGACCGAATCTGCCGCGCTGGTGCTGGAACCGTCGCCGTGCAATGACCCGCCGAGATCGTTCACGACAACGGACGCACCTCTCGCTGCGAGAAGGAGCGCATAGACACGGCCGAGGCCACCGCCTGCCCCAGTGACGACCGCGACCCGGTCCTGGAAGTCGATCATGGTGACTGCTCCTTACCGATCGTGTTCCTCAGACGATAGCCACCCTGAACGACGACCCCCATGAGCCGGAGCGCAGCGCTAGCCTCGGCACGTGCCACGGCGGGATCAACCATCACGAGTGCGTCCGCTGCCGCCGGACGACGACGCCTCTGATCAGCCAAGCGCGTCCGCTCGGCGCACGCCCGGCGCATCAAAAGCGGTCGCAGCAGGCGCGGTCGTTCTGGCGCTGGTGTTCGTCGTGTTCGGAGCGGGTGGTGGCGGCGACGTCATTGAGCCGGATCCAGGACGGAGCCTGATCGCCGTCGATGCTGCCGCTGTTGAGGTCACCAACTCCACGCTCCCGGTGCGCCTCTCAGACATGGTTCCCGTCGAGACAGACCGGTTGGCGACCATCTCCCGTTCCGGCGACCCTCGAACGGTGCTGTGGCTCCCCTCCGAGCGATTCGGTCGGACCTATCGGCTACAGACCGATCCCCAGTGGGCCTCGTTCGACGCAATCGGAGAATCGATCGCCTACCTCGATCCGCAGTCGACGCTGTTCGCCGGTCCGGTGCCCGGCGATTCCGCACCCCAGGTCGAAGTCATGGTTTCCGGAGCGCGGTTCCATCCGACCGATGCCGCTGAACTTGCCTACACCGCGCCACTGACAGGATCGGATTCGACCGGTCTCTATCGCGTGCACGTGGCACCGGGCGATCTCGACGACCTCGAACCGGAGTCGGTCGCGACGCTCTCTGAGACCGCACATCTGCTGACGTGGGGCGACTGGGGCTATGCGGTCTCTCTCGACGACGCCGAGGCTCCAGCAATCATCATCCTCGACTCCGATGGTCGTGCCGAGCGGATCATGTCCGGCGTCGCGTATTCGGCAGGCGGGGATGCCATCTTCGTCGATGCCACGGGAGAGCCACTCGCCGGAACCGGAGAGCCGGGCCTTCTCGCACCGCTGGTCGTCGTACCTGAGTCCTCCGTAGGGATCTTCGATCGTATGTTCGAACCGATCTACCTCTTCCCTGGCGCCGACGCCCGCACGTTGAACGTGACCATCTCCCCCGACGGTTTGCAGATAGCGGACTCCACGTTCACCAACACCGGTGGCACATCGGTCACGATTCGCGACCGCTCTGTGGACACACTCCGAACCGTGCGGATCGATTCGGTCGCTCACCCGATCGGTTTCGTCGCCGACGGAACCCATCTCGCGATGCAGGACGTTGATTCGGGCGAGTTGATCTTCGTCAACTGGCGCACCGGGGCCCACTACCGGCTGTCCGGTCTGACAGGCGATTTCGCCGCAGTCGACCTCTGAGGCAGCACGACCTAGCCCCGGGAGCACCGGCACAGCACCAATACCGCCCTGGACGGATCGCCGACCCGATACCGGCGTCCGGGATTCGGGGGTCGGTACTCGTCGCAGTGCTAGTCCGTGACGTCTCGTCTGAAGAACGTGAGGTACATCACACCAAATCCGAGGATCGCGTAGCCGGCGGCCAGAACGAGAGCCTTCTCGAACGAGACCGAAGCCGTGCCACCCACTGCGAGGGCCGAAAGAATGCCGGCCGGGAGCCACTCCCCTGCACCGTCCCAGATGAGGCCGAGCAGATTCTCGATGAGGAGGAGATAGGCAACTCCGGCTGTGATCGAGATTGCTGCCGATCGCGTGACCATCGCCAACACGGCACCGACGAGTCCATAGAGAACGGTCGCGATCGCGGTCGTTCCGACGGTACCGAGCGATCCGGCGACGGTCCACGCATCCGTCGAGATGTCCTGGCCTGGAGCTAGAACCACCGCCAGAAGAGCCGCGACGGTGCCCGACGCAACAACACCGATGACGACATAGCTCGCCACGGCCAGGAGTTTCCCGGATAGCAAGATGCCTCTTCGAGGCTGGCCCACCAACAGGTTGCGAATTGTTCCCCATTCGAAATCCCTGGCCACGCTCAAAGCGAACAGAGCGATCGCAACGACGCCGATCAGGTTGGCCGCCGTACTCAGGGCGGCAACAGCGCCATCGTCGGCAGCGAGGTCTGCAGCTCCGCCGAACGGCCCACCGTGTCCGCCGCCTCCCGGGCCCATGTCATCGCCGCCGAAGAACAGCATGAAGCTGATGAGGACGACGAATCCGATCATCACCATGTTGCCGACTCGAGCTGTCTTGTGGAATCTGATCCACTCCGACTTGAACGAACGGATCACAGGCCCATCTCCCGATTGGTCAAGCGGAGAAACACAGCCTCGAGATCTTCGTCACGAACCCGCAACTCGGCCAACGTGATCCCCCGGTCGAACGCCAGGCGATTCAACTGAGCAGGCGCGTCGACTGCACCGGCGACATGTATCGCTCCCTCATCGACCGTCAACGTGTAGCCGGCTCGTTCGAGGATCTCCGCCAGTGTGGCGAGCTCGTCCATCTTCTCTGGCACAACGACAACTTCGTGGGCAGCTTCCTCGAGCAACGCGGCAAGATCGCCTTCGAAGAGCAACCGTCCTTTGTCAATGATGACCACCTGATCGGCGATCGCTTGTACTTCGGAAAGGAGATGACTCGAGACAAGGATGGTCTTGCCGTGTAGCGAGAGATCCTTCAGCAGGTTCCGGGTCTCGACGATTCCCGCCGGATCAAGACCATTCATGGGCTCGTCGAGGATCAGGATGTCCGGGTCTCGCAACAGGGCCGCCGCTATGCCAAGGCGTTGCTTCATGCCGAGCGAGTATTCGGACACCCGGTCTGCGCGACGGCTGGTGAGCTTGACAGTCTCTAGGACTTCATCGATGCGAGACGCGGGCTGCCCGCCGAGCGTCGCAAGCGTTCGCATGTTCGCGTCTCCGGACAACTTGGGGTAGAACGCCGGAGTTTCGATCAGCGCACCGACGTGTTCGATGTACCCGCTGGGGTGTTCGATCGATTCGCCCAGAACGGTTGCCGTGCCAGACGTCGGGCGTATCAATCCAAGGAGCATCCCGATCGTCGTGCTCTTGCCGGCGCCATTCGGACCCAACAATCCGATGACGCCTCCTTGTTTCACTTCAACGGTGAGGCCGTCGACCGCTCTCAACGCCCCGAACTCCTTCGTGAGGCCCTCGATCTGGATAGCGGTGCTCACGATGAGGTGACCCTGCTCTCGATCCTATTTGTCATGATCTTCAGTCTTTCCGCTTCGGTGGGTACGTGCTGTGGAGGTAGCCCCCTAGAACTGGGCCAAAGCACATGGTTCTAGGAGTCTCGTAGCACGAGCCTAAAAGATTCAGCCGGACTGCGTCACCGGCACGCCGACCGGGGGCGAAATATCCGGCATGCAGAGGGCTATGTGATCGCAGCAGCGAGAGGACCCGCAAGATCGCCCCGGTCCACAACGATGACGTCGTCCAACCCCAGCCACGATGCCATCACCTGGATCTCGATCGCCAACGGTGGTGCGACCCGTGAGGCTTCCTGTCCGGACTCGACATGAGATGCCTGTACGAGCAGCCTTCGTCCGTTCCGATCGGCCTTGAGATCCACCCTCGCCACAAGCTCACCATCGAGCAGGAACGGCAACACGTAGTACCCGTACTGCCGTTGCTCCTTCGGCACGTAGATCTCGATCCGGTAGCGGAATCCGAACAGCCTCTCGATCCGATCACGGTTCCAGACCAGCGAATCGAACGGACTCAGGAGAGCCGTTCCCGCCGCTCGACGAGGCGTCGCAGCGGATGGATGGAGATAGGCAGGATGTCGCCACCCATCCACAGCAACCACGGTCACCGATCCCTCTGCCGCAAGATCCTCGAGGATCGGTCGGGCGGTGGGCTTGTGAAGCCGGTGGTAGTCGGCGAGGTCTGACGCGGTGCCGATTCCGTGGTGTCGAGCGGCGTCGACCAGGAGGGTTCGATAGGCCTCGGTCCGGTCAGGTGACGGTCTCTCGAAGACCGAAGCCGGGACCACGCGATCCGGCAGGTCGTACCGGCGCCCGAACGTTGGCGATCGGTACGCGGTGATTCGGCCGGAGGC
The DNA here is from genome assembly GCA_964195545.1 of uncultured Acidimicrobiia bacterium. Classification (GTDB taxonomy): domain Bacteria; phylum Actinomycetota; class Acidimicrobiia; order Spongiisociales; family UBA5794; genus JAHEEL01. Next base: position 17,887 of record CAXMQQ010000074.1, read on the forward strand.
GAAGAGCCACTCGAGCGCGTGTTTGCCGGGTGCATATCCCCACCAGGGCCCGCCGCGTTCCCCGGCATCTTCGAGATCTGCCGCCGTGAGTGGCCCCCGGTCCGTTACCTGGTCCAGAACGTCATCGATGTAGGCCGGTCGCTCGTCGAGGAGTCTTCGGACACTCCCCCACGGCTTCATCTCGCCCATGCGGAACCGGAACGTCGGATACCGGTCGACGGGAATCAGGGACGCTTCGTGGCCCCAGTACTCGAAGAGCTCACCGGACGAGACGGTCCATCGATCGAAGGCGGCTCGATCGTATGGACCGAGTCGGGAGAACATGGGGAGATAGTGAGATCGCTCCAGAACGTTCACCGAATCGAGTTGCAGCAACCCGACCCGACCCATCACACCGCGAAAATGGCGCACATCGACGCGACCGGTGGGACGAGGCACACCGAAGCCCTGAGCACGGAGCGCGATCCTGCGTGCCTGATCGTTCGTCAACGTTCGTGTCTTCATCGTGATCGCTCCTTCGCGAGCGCTACGCTACCCCGCCATGGTTCGAACACTCAACGCCGCAGTCCGCACGATCGTGCTCGTCCCTCTCTTCTTCGTCTACACCATCGCAGTGGCCGCATACGTGGCCTGGGTTGGGAAACGGAACCGGGATTCGCCGAAGATCGAACAGACAATCCAGACGTGGGCCCGGAAGTTCCTTCGGATTCCACCCGTCGTGATCGACGTGGAAGGCAGCGAACACGTTGATCCGGATCAGCGGTACGTCGTCGTTTCGAACCACATCTCGAACTTCGACATCCCCGTGCTCTTTCGCTCGGTCCCAACCCCGATCCGATTTCTCGCAAAGAAGGAACTGTACAAGATCCCGCTCCTCGGGCCAGGCATGGATACGGCCGGCATCGTCAAGGTTGACCGTGGAGGGGCCCGATCGACCCGAGAGGCGATCAATACAGCGGCCCGCGAGACGTATCGTCGCGGCTACTCGCTCATGGTCTTCGCCGAGGGAACGCGGAGCCGGACCGGGGACATGGCCGACTTCCACACCGGTGCGGTGAGAATCGCTCGCAACAACGAGGCGGACCTTCTGCCGGTCGTCGTCTCCGGATCGTTCGATATCAACCCCCCGGGGTCGAGACTGATCTACCCAGGTCGCGTCCGGGTCAGAATCCTCCCTCCGGTCCCAAGCGCCGACATAGTGCCGGGTGACATTCGCAAGGTGACAAGCCAGTTGAGAGCAGACATGGGCGAGGTGTACGAAGAGCTTCGCGGTACTGAGTATTGAGCAGTGAGTACTCAATACTCGGTGCTCACTACTCGATGCACCGAAGGTCAGTCATAGATCCCCACCAACCAGGTCTGGCCGTTCTTGATCTCGCAGAGGAATGCGCCGGCTGACGTGACAATCTGGTACTGGTCACCCGGATCTTCTCCCTTCCACCAGCGCCCAACGCGACGCCACGGACCGGCCCAGGACCGGACCGTCACCCACCGGCTTCCGAGCCGAACCCGCACCGGCATCCCCCCGTCCCACTCGATATGGAACGGTTGCGGATCCGGCGGCACGAGCGCCGGCGATGGCCCCGGAACCCGTCCAGGCCACGGCGCCTCCGGATCCCGTGTCCGCACCGGCGACTCCCCCCACCGATGCCACGCGACCCGATCGGCCGGTTCGCGCCCTCCTTGTGGATGAGCCTGAAGCAACCCGTCCAGACCCACGATCGCCTGGGCCTCAACAAGTGCACGATGTGTCTCGGAGGCAGCGCGTGCATCCTCTCCCAGGGCGAGTTGCCGGCCCATCCCCGAAAGATCGGTCGGTTCGATCCTCAGCACTGCAAGACCACCACGGATACCCGCCCCGACACCATCGACCCACGCGCGAAGTTGCCATCTCACCCGCTCGGCGATCGCCAGATCATCGAGCGGATCCGCACTTCTCCACGTTCTCGACCGGATCGTGCCATCCACAGCCTCCGCTTCGATCATGATCCGGAACGGCGCCGATCCAACGGATGCGAGAGCCTCAATCAGTCGGCTTGCCATCGCACGCGCGACAAACGATGCCTGCTCGAGATCTTCGATCGGAGGTGAGAACCGCTCGACAACAGCTAGATCGACGGGGAGGTCTCGTGGATATGGGAGACGATCCCTGCCGGACGCCAGACGATGCGCATCGATCCCCACAGCGCCGAAGCGGGAGGCGATGGCGCTGCCGGGAAGGCGGGCGAGTTCACCGAGCGTCGTGATCCCGAGCCAGCGGAACGTCGCTACCACCTCCTCGCGACCGATCGCCGAGATGTCGAGCGACGCGAGGAACGACGCATCGTCCTCAACGATGAACACCGGAGCATCCCCAGTGGCTGCGGCAGCGGCATGCTTCGCCGCGAATGGACCGTCGGCAAGACCAACCCGGTATCCGTCTCCGGCCATCCGATCGATCTCATTCACGACGCGCTCGACAAGTGGCCTCTCACCGCCGTAGTAGCCGACGGCTCCGGCCACAGGGACGAAGACCAACCCGGGTTCGACGACCTCGACCCTCGGGATGAGAACCTCGATCTCGGCAACGACCCGTTCGAATGCGACCATCTCTGCCGAATGATCTCGTTCGATCGTCACGACCTGGGGACAGATCGCCTCTGCCTCCCCCCTTCGCATCCCGCGGCTGATCCCAGCAGCGTACGCCGCAGCGTTCACCGCCTCGACCCGACCGTCGGTTCCTACCGCCTGGCCGGGTTCATCCTGCAGCGCTCCTGGTCTCCGCAGCGGCCACTCCGGATACCACACGCAGAGCGTTCGAGCCATCGTCCTCCATCTCGATCGTCCGGGTCATCCCCTTCATGGTTTTTCCAGAAGCGATGATCCGGGTCTTCCTCTGCTCGATTCGACCGTGCCCATCCACGGTCCCCGTCCACGTGGTCTCGCGAGCCTCGAGCACCAGATGACCAACACCGGTTGGCACCGAGCGGTCGATGGGGCGAAGCAAGAGGGGTGTCCCCCGACTCCTGGCAAGCGCAGCGAGTTTCCTGATTGATGCATCCTTCGCCCCGGCGGGGACCTCGGCAAGCACTGCCGTTGCACCGTCGAGGAGTGCTGCGGCGGCCCGCCCCCATCGGACGACCTCACGGCAGCGTGCGATCACCAAACGGTCGGGCTCGATCCCGACTTCCCATGCCGCGACGGGGCTCAACCATCCGCGTACGTCGAGATATGCGACCGTCCCTCCGGTGTATCCGGAGAGCATGACAAGTCCCAGCCGGGTCATCCCGAGCCCCGGCTCACCGGCGAGCACAGCGACCTGGCCGGGACCCACGGCAGGTAGTCCGTAGTCCGTACTGAGCACTGGGGCCTGTTCGTGTCTCATGTCTCGTGTCTCGTGTCGCTTTTCGGGGCAGGTCACACTATCGAACATATGTTCGATTATCAAGTGAGGTAAACTACCCGGAAGCAGCAACGAGAGGAGCACGTACGTGTCGATCGCGAAGGTAGTTGAGATCACCTCCACATCCCCGGGTAGCTTCGAAGACGCTATCCGGAAGGGCATCTCCAAGGCGCAGAAGACCATCGACAACGTTCGAGGAGCCTGGATCTCAGAGCAGAAGGTCATCCTCGCTGAAGACGGAACGATCAAACACTTCCGGGTCGACATGAAGTTGACGTTCGTGCTCGAAGACTGAGCGTCCGACTCGATTCACAACGAACAGAAACTCCGGGCTGATGCTCGGGGCTCCTGTTCGTTCGCTGGTGCTTCCGCCAGGAGGGGTTGTTCTAGCCGTTCAAGAGCGTCCCTGGTCGCTGCTGCTTCGCTGAGGAGCAGGTCGCCATCATCTGACTTCAACGCGACCTCTATGAATGCTGCACTTCTGGTGGACCTTCAGCCATCAAGTGGGACGATTGCGACGGCACCCGTCCGCACATTTCCTGACGTATGGGCGCCCGGATGGCTGGTCGACTGCCATGTTCGCGGCGCTGACGCTTACCATCGTGGGCATGGAGCGCCAATCGTCGGGAATTCACGGGAGAGCGCACTGGGAGACGGTTCATGGGACCGGCGACCCTGGCTCGTTCTCGTGGTATCAGGCTTCTCCGGCGATCTCTATCGAACTCATCCACAGCTTCGAGGCTGGTCTGGATTCTCCGGTGATCGACGTTGGCGGAGGAAGTTCGCTGCTGGTAGATCATCTGCTCGATGCCGGACACAAGGATCTGACCGTGTTGGACATCTCCGAGGAGGCTCTAGCGGTCGCGAAGAGGCGATTGAGCGCCTCAGGTGACGCCGTGGAGTGGATCGAGGCGGACGTCACTCGATACTCGTTTACGCGTACCTATGAGGTCTGGCACGACCGTGCTGCATTCCATTTCCTGACAGATTCGGACGGGCAAGAGCGATATGTCGATCAGGTGCTTACCGGGTTGCGGGTTGGTGGCCTCGCGATCATCGCCACGTTCGCACCGGATGGGCCAGAACAGTGCAGCGGACTACCGGTTCAGCGCTACAGCGAAGAGACGCTCAACACGTTGCTCGGCGCACAATTCCGACCTCTGCGATTTGTCCGCGAGGCGCATACAACACCCCAGGGGAAGGTTCAACACTTCCTCTACGGGTGCTACGAACGACAGTAGATCCCAGATCAGACACCCACCCACGTCGGCACCGATCCGCCCCTGAGGGCCGACCGTATCGACTCTCCTCTGTGGGTCGTACGGTGTGTTCCACTCCCACCTGTCCTGCAACGACAGAAGCCCCGGACGGACGTCCGGGGCTTCTGTTCGTTCGTCTTCGCTGCTTCTAGGAAGCCCCATCCTCGAAGTCGTCTTCGAACGACACGACGGTGCGGCCGGGCTTGGCCTCTCCGCCACTGTCGCTCGCACGATCGTTCCCGCGATCATTGCCGCGATTGCGTCCGCCGCGGTCACGACCGCCACGATCACGATTGCGATCACGGTTGCCATCGCGACGTCCCTCGTTCCGGTCGGAACGACCTTCGTCGCGCTTCGGCTCGGAGTCGCCACCATCAGATGGTGCCGGTGTGCCGGCGAGGTCGAGGCTGACCTTGCCGCGATCGTCGATCTCACGGACCACGACGTCGACCTTGTCACCGAGAGCGAGCACGTCCTCGACCTTGTCGATACGCTTGCCGCCGCCGATCTTCGAGATGTGCAGCAGGCCGTCTCGTCCGGGAAGGATGTTGACGAATGCGCCGAACTTCGTGATGTTCACGACTTCGCCCTCATACGTCTCACCGACGTTCGCCTCGGGCGGATAGCCGATGGCCAGGATCCGCTCCTTGGCGAGTTCGAGTGACGTCGTGTCGGGAGCGCCGACGCGGATGGTTCCGTCGTCTTCGATCTCGATCTTGGCGCCGGTCTCCTCCTCGAGCTCCCTGATCGTCTTCCCCTTCGGTCCGATGACCTCACCGATCTTGTCCTTCGGGACCATGATCGCCTCGATCTTCGGTGCCGTCGCGGCAAGCTCCGGGCGAGGCTCGGGGAGCACTTCAGCCATCTTGCCGAGGATGAACAACCGGGCATCCTTCGCCTGGCCCATCGCATCGATGAGCACCTGGGCCGGGAGCGACTCGATCTTGGTGCCGAGCTGCAGTGCCGTGATCATGTCCTCGGTACCTGCGACCTTGAAGTCCATGTCACCGAGCGCATCCTCTGCACCGAGGATGTCGGTCAGTGTGACGAACTGATCGTCGTGGTAGATGAGACCCATGGCGATTCCTGCGACGGGAGCCGAGATCGGAACACCGGCGTCCATCAACGAAAGCGACGATCCACAGACCGACGCCATCGACGAAGAACCGTTCGACATCAGAACCTCGGAAACGAGGCGGAATGCGTATGGGAACTCCTCGTCATCAGGGATGACGGGCAGGAGTGCCTTCTCAGCGAGCGCACCATGTCCGATTTCGCGACGCTTCGGGCCACGCATGAAGCCGGCTTCGCCGGTCGCGAACGGTGGCATGTTGTAGTGGTGCATGTACCGCTTGGAGTCTTCGATGGAGATCGTGTCGAGCATTTGCTCCATCTTGAGCATGCCGAGCGTGGTGACGTTCAGCACCTGCGTTTCGCCGCGGCGGAAGAGTCCGGAGCCGTGGGCCTCTGGGATCATTCCGACCTTGACGTCGATCTCACGGATGTCCGTGAGGCCGCGACCATCGAGGCGTACGCCTTCGGCGACAACGCGTGAACGCATGACGTTCTTCTGGACCTTACGGAAGGCTGCCTTGGCGGCCTTCTCGCCGGCTGCGTCATCCTCTTCGAGACCGAGCTCGGCGAGGGTGTCTTCCTTCGTGGAAGCCTCCGCAGCGAGACGCTCTGTCTTGTCGGAGATCGTGCCGAGTGCTTCGAGCTTGGGCTTGGCGATCGCCTCGACACGCTCATACATCTCGCCAGAGAAGGCCTCGTTGACCGGCCACTCGACCGGATCAGCAGAACCGACCTGCTCAAGCAGCTGGAGCTGCAGATCGATGAGTGTGCCGATGTAGCCCTTTGCCTCTTCGAGACCACGGGCAACCGTCTCCTCATCGCTGGCCTGCTGGCCGTCCTTGACGAGGCGATACCCGTCTTCGGTAGCTCCGGCCTCGACCATGGCGATATCGACTTCGCCGGCCTCGTTGCGCTTCCCTGCAACCACGAGGTCGAAGACGGCGCCCTCGAGCTGCTCGTAGGTGGGGAACGGAACCCATGTTCCGTCGATGAGTGCGAGGCGAACGGCACCGATCGGGCCGTCGAACGGCAACGAGCTCAACGTCAACGCACCCGAGGCACCGTTGAGGGCCGGGAGGTCGTAGGCGTTGATCAGGTCTGCCGACAGCACGGTCGCGACGACGTGCGTGTCGTTGCGATAGCCGTCCGGGAAATTGGGACGCAATGGACGGTCGATGAGGCGGCACGTCAGGATGGCCTTCTCCGTAGCGCGTCCTTCACGACGGAAGAACGAGCCGGGGATCTTGCCGACGGCGTACATACGCTCTTCGACATCCACGGTCAGGGGGAAGAAGTCGGCGCCTTCGCGCAACCGCGTCGATGCGGTAGCGGTGACGAGGACTTCAGTGTCTCCAACGCGCACCGTAACGGCGCCGTCGGCGAGTTGGGCTAGTTCACCGGCGCGGAATTCAACTTCCACGTCACCGATGAGCCCTCGGATGGCGGTCTCAGCCAATTGGATCTCTCCTTCGTTGATGCGGAGACCAATTGACAGTGGGCGGGTCTCGACGGAGCCGAGGCCCATCCACTGACAACTGGAACTTCCGCGCTTGCATGCGTGGGAACGCCGAATACGCCGAAGGCGGCCCGAAAGCCGCCCCCGTCTGCGCTATCGGCGCAATCCCAGTTTCGCGATAAGCGACCGGTAGCGCTCAACATCTTTGTCGTTGAGGTACCGGAGGAGTCGCCTGCGCTTACCGACCATCATCAACAGCCCTCTACGGCTGTGGTGGTCTTTTGTATTGACCTTGAGATGCTCGGTCAGATGGTTGATGCGTTCAGTCAGCAGCGCTACCTGGACTTCCGGCGAACCGGTGTCAGTAGCGTGCGTTCCAAAATCATCTACGACGGTTTGTGTGTCGTTCACGAGGATTCTTTCCTTCGCGACAGAATACGCGGGCGATCGCCCGAAACAGGATGATAGCAACGCCGTGGCCTAACAGCGCACCGCTCTGAATTGTTTGAACGGCGTGGTTGAGCGGTGCCCCGGACGAGGTTCCATTAGCGAACGAGGCGCCCCGCACCGGTTCGTCCTCTCCCCCACAGAGCTCCGACACTCCGCGGTTCCGGCCACTCGCACGACCCACCGACCCTGGCCTCCGAAGCGATGCACTCGGCCACCGTGTCGCTGTGCAGTACGGAGTTGTGGGCCTCCCCCATGCGCTGCCACATGCCGAACACATTGGGAAAGCGTCCGAACATGCTGCCACCACCGTCATCGAGGTCGTAGACCCGGACATCGTCCGGTCGACCCCAGAAGTTCGTGAACCCGGCGTCCGGGTTCCTGACGATCACCACCTCGACGCCCGACCGCTCTCCAAGACCGTTTCTGATGTCCACACAACCGCTCCAGTCGCACCGAAGCGGGTTGAAGAGACCATCGTCCGCCGTACCACCGTGGAGCCATCCGATGCTCTGGAGCAACCCCAGGGGACCGGTGGCGATCGGCGGATCGAGGATCGTTGCACCGACCACCGTGTCGACGCCGGTATCCGGACGAGCGTCCCATCTGCCGACGACCTCCGTGATCACCGCTCCTCCCTTGCTGTGCCCGACGAGGTAGATCGGCCTTCCGTCTGTGCCGAGAGCAGCAAGGTATGCACCCAGAGCGTCGGCCGCATCGCCGGTCGGAGCCCGGCGGGACGCTTCGATCGGATCGCTCGATGCCCAGGCCCAGCGGTAGTCGAAGACTCTCACATCCGTCGGATCGACCCCTATCCGGCTGGCGAGGTCGTCGAAACCATCGGGGTCCCCTCCATGTCCCGGCACGTACACGAAGAGGGGCCCCTCGTTACGACGAGAGCCCCCACCGCGGCGGCGGACGAGGAGCGAACCTGCCAGCACCACTCCCCCGAGGCCGGCGCCACCGATCGGGGCGAACGGAGATCGCTCATACGGTCGACCCGAGCGAGAAGCAGGAGACGGCGCGAGTCCAAGTCCGTCGCCCGGCGATGCCGTTTCGCTGATCGCGTCGACGGTCGTCGGTACGAGCGATCCGGAGCAGACCGTGTGGGTCGAGGCGGTGGTGAGCAACGATGCAGCGACAACACTGACGGCGACGAGGAGACCCGGCACGATGGAATCCGATCCCGGGGAGCGCGGGCGACCTCACCACGATGCACGGACCAGGACCCGTCGTCAAGAGGGGCGTTCTGCCAACATTTCGATGGCGGTTGCGATGTCGGTGTGGATCTGGACCAGGAGATCATCGACCGACTCGAACCGGCGTTCGTCGCGAATTCGCCCGAGGAACTCGACGCTGAGGTGCTTGCCGTAGAGGTCTCGATCGAGTCCGGGAACGTGAACCTCGAGGACTTCCTCTTCCCCACCGAATGTGGGTCGGGTGCCCAGGTTGGCGACGGCCGGGTGGGCAACGCCATCGATGTTCGCAGTTACCGCGTAGACGCCGCGGCGAGGGATCGTCAGTGTGGCGGGGAACGATACGTTCGCGGTCGGGACCCCGATCTGTCGCCCCCGACCGTCGCCGGGAACAACGATTCCCTCGAGGTCGTATGGCCGTCCGAGCATTGCTGCTGCCCGATCGACACCCCCTTCATAGAGCGCCTCTCTGATAGCGGTCGAGCGGATCTCCGTGCCATCGTCACAGGCGATGTCGACGACCCGGACCTGAAATCCGTAGCGATGGCCTAACTCGGTGAGCGTGTCGGTCGTACCCGCCGCTCCTCGACCAAAACGAAACCCGACACCGACTGCCACGACCTTCGCGTTCAGACCTTCGATGAGGAACCGGCGGACGAAGTCCTCCGGAGGCATGGCTCGCATCTCTTCGTCGAAACTGAGCACGGCGACACGGTCGATGCCGGCATCCGCGAAGAGACCGAAACGACGCTTGAGTGTGCTCAGTCGTGGGGGCGCACCGTCGGGCGACAGCAGGCTGGCGGGATGCGTCCCGAACGTCATGGCGACCCTGACAAGGTTCGCATCTCCGCCGCCCAGGGAGTCGAGGACGCGTCGGTGCCCGAGATGCACGCCATCGAACACTCCGATCGCGACTGCCGATCCGTACTCTGGTGTGTCCCAATCCGACGGGTTGCCCTGGTACATGATCATGCGGTGATGACCTCCGGCTTGGCTGCCGGTCCGTCGATGCGGTAGACGCCGAGCAGCGTTCCATCGGCAAGGAGGCGGACAAGGCCCTGATCCGTACCGTCACTGTCGTTCGTGAGCAAGGCTGCGGGCATCGCCACACCGTTGCGAATCCCCGGGATGTAGGACGCCTCGACCTCGATGCCCGGAATGTCTGCAAGTGCCTCCGCAGGATCGACGATCAGGGACGAGATCGTTTCGTCGGCCAGGGCTGCTTCGACCTGATCGACACTCACAGCGTCGGCGACGTTGAGCCTTCCGTTTCTGACCCGACGGAGCTGCGTGAGATGCCCGCGGCCACCGAGTGCCCTCGCCATGTCATCCGCAAGCGTCCGCACGTACGTTCCGGTGCTGCAGACCACGTCGAACGACACCTCCGGATAGTCGGACGGTGCAAGATCGGTGACAACGAGCGAGTAGATGGTGACCGGTCGAGCCTCACGCTCCACAACCTCACCGGCTCGTGCCAGTTCGTAGAGCCGTTTCCCCTCGACCTTCCTCGCCGAGACCATCGGAGGAATCTGGAGAATCGAGCCGCAGAATCTCTGTGCCACTGCTTCCAGTTCGGCGGCATCCACCGGGAGCGGGGAGCGGTCGATGATGGCGCCATCTGCGTCGAGCGAGTCGGTCGCGACACCGAAGAGAGCGGTCGCCTGATACTCCTTCTCGAATCCCTGAACGAACCTCAGCAGGCGGGTGCTTCGACCGAGTCCGAGCACAAGGAGCCCGGTTGCCATTGGATCGAGCGTCCCGGCGTGGCCCACTTTGCCGCCGACGAGACCGCGCACCTTCGCGACGACGTCATGGCTGGTCCAGCCCTGCTCCTTGTCGATCAGGAAGAACCCGTCCCCGATACCGGGCTTCCTCACGTCAGAAGCCCGACGATCCGGCTGATCGTCTCGTCGACTCCGAGTTCGGTGGTGAATCCCGCGGCGTTCCGATGTCCGCCGCCTCCGAACGTCGCCGAGATCGCGGCAACGTCCACGACCCCGCGTGAGCGAAGGCTCCCCTTCAGGACTCCCGGCTTCGTCTCCTTCAGGAGACAAGCGACGCCGGCTTCCATCGGCAGTCGGACCAAGTCGATCAAGGCTTCGACGGACTCCCATGGAATCCCTGCCTCTCGAAGGTCTTCGCGGAGCAGCGTCGTCCAGACGAGCCCCACTTCAGCTTCGAGACGGGCGCGACCGAGCACGCGCGAGACGACGGCGAAATAGCCGAACGGCGCTTCTTCGTACAGTTGCTGGCCGATCGGTGCCGGCTCGACACCGGCAGCGATGAGATCCGCGGCCATCCGATGCACGGCGGGAGTGGTGGATGAGTACTGGAATCGGCCGGTGTCGGTAACTAGACCTGCGTAAAGCGCTTCGGCGACCGGCCGGCTGATCTCCCAGTCGAGGCGGTGGAGCAGTTCGAAAACGAGTTGCGTGGTCGCAGCGGCGTCGGAGTCCACGACCCGAACGTCGCCGATCGTCCCCGGCGTGACGTGGTGGTCGATCACCAGGACTCTGTCGGCTCCCTCGATCGAGCGTCCGACGGTTCCGACCCGATCGAGAACTCCGGTGTCGCAGATGATCGCGAGGTCCAGATCATCGGGGAACTCCGACGGTGGGACGAGCACGGTTTGGTCGAGGAAGCGGAACTCATCTCCGAGGACGAACGGCTCTCCGAATGAAGCGACCGCGTTCTTCCCTGCGCTGCGTGCGGCCAGTGCGATGGCGATCATGGACCCGAGAGCGTCACCGTCAGGCCGCACGTGGCCCACGACACCGATCCGCTGTGCCCGGATGATCTCCTCGACCGCCTGTTGCCATGTCTGTTCAGTCGGAGCCATCGGTGTCCTCATCGTCGTTCTCGAGGTCATGGAGCAGGCGGTCGATCTTGAGTCCCTCGCCGATTGACGGGTCGATCCGGAACGTCAGCTTCGGGGTGTACTTCATGTGGACCTGACGCCCCACGACACCCTGGAGATGTGGTGCGGCCCGGGTGAGGGCTTCTCCGGTTGCCTCGATCTCCTCGGTGGAGCCGAGAACGGAGTAGAACACGAAGGCGTTCCGGAGATCGGGGGACGCGTTGACCCCCGTGATCGTCAGGAATCCGATGCCGGGATCCTTGAGGTCTGTCACCGCGTCGGCGATGACTTCTTTGAGCAGTTCGTTGACTTTGCGCATCCGCGGACTGTCGGGGCGGCTCATCGTTCTTCCTCCTCGAGGTACGAGCGGTTGGTGCCGAGCATCTCGATCTCGGTGCGACGGTCGAGGTCGATCTCAACGGCGGTCAACATCCGATCGACGTGGCCGGGCGAACCGGATACGACCGCTACTCCGAGGTCGGCACGCTGCCAGAGATCCTGGTGATCAACCTCGGCGACGGCGACCGGGTATGCCCGTCCGATGTCGGCGATGATGCTCTTCACCACCTTGCGCTTCTCCTTGAGGGATCGAATGTCGCGAACCCGCAACTCGATCCTCGAAGCTCCGACGTGCATCCTGGGCCTCCTGGATCGGTGCCGACAAGGTCAGGTCCTCGCGATCTCCTTGACCTCGTAGGACTCGATTGTGTCGCCTTCCTTCACATCTCGGAAGTTCACAATGCCAATACCGCACTCGTAGCCGACCTGCACCTGCTGGGCGTCTTCCTTGAATCGACGCAGCGAGGAGATCCTCCCGTCATGGACGACCACGCCGTCGCGAACGACGCGTGCGCGGGCGTTCCGGTTGATGGATCCTTCGGTGACGTAACAGCCGGCGATCAATCCGTAGCGCGGGGCACGGAACGTCGCCCGCACCTCGGCGACACCGAGGAACGTCTCGACCTCGTCCGGTGAGAGCTCGCCGACCATCATCGATTCGATGTCGTCGAGGAGCTCGTAGATGATCGCGAACGTCCGGACCTCGATGCCGGCTTCCTTCGCTGCCGCTCGCGCCGAAGCGTCCGGTCGGGCGTTGAATCCGTAGATCACCGCTTCGGAGGCCTCAGCAAGCATGACGTTGTTCGCCGTGATACCACCGACGGCGCCGTGGACGACCGAGACCGAAGCGTCTTCTCGAGAGATCTTGCCGACGGCTTCACGAATGGCTTCGAGCGAGCCGTGGGCATCTGCCTTGACGATGATCCGCAACTCGGCATGATCGGCGGTTCTCAGTGACTCGAGGAGTTGGGTGAGTCGCTCTGTGGCGGAAGGCACGAAGAGTTCCTCCGACCGCTTCCTGGCGACTTCCGCCTCGGCCATCTTGCGGGCCGAGCGCTCGTTCTTGACGACCTGGAACATGTCGCCGGCAAGGGGAAGGTCGCTCCACCCGGATACGAGCACAGGAGTGCTCGGGCCGGCGCTCTTCAGCTGGTTGCCTCGCTCGTCGAACATGGCCCGGACACGTCCGGCAACGGTTCCGCATGCGACGGCATCACCCTTCTTCAGGGTGCCCCTTTGCACAATAACGGTGGCCAACGGTCCACGCCCGACTTCGAGTTGCGCCTCGATCACGGTTCCGACGGCCGGTGCGTTGGGATTCGCTGAGAGCTCTTCTACCTCTGCGACGAGTCCGACGATCTCCAGGAGATCTTCGACGCCGGTGCCTTTCAGCGCCGACACTTCAACGGCAGGAACATCACCGCCGAGGTCCTCGACGACGATACCGTGCTGAGTGAGCGCACCCCGCACCGCATACGGGTCTGCAGTCTCGAGGTCCATCTTGTTGATGGCAACGATGATCGGAACCTCGGCTGCTTGGGCATGATCGATGGCTTCGACGGTCTGGGGCATGACGCCGTCGTTCGCCGCGACGACGAGGATGACGAGATCAGTGACGTTCGCTCCGCGTGCGCGAAGCGCTGTGAACGCCTCGTGTCCGGGGGTGTCGATGAAGGTGATCGCGTTGTGGCCGCTGTGCGCCTGGTAGGCGCCGATGTGCTGTGTGATACCGCCGGCTTCTCCCTCGACGACGCTTGCGTTTCGGATCGTGTCGAGGAGTTGGGTCTTTCCGTGGTCCACGTGGCCCATGACGGTCACGATGGCGGGCCTCGGTTTCAGGCTTGCCGGGTCGTCCTCGTACTCGACGATGTGATAAGTGGGGCCCTGTTCTTCCTCGACTGCCACTTCGTCGCTCTCCGCGACGAGGAGGTCGTATCCGAATTTGCGGCCGAGGGCTTCGATCGAGTCGGTCGGGATCGTCCCATCTGCCGGGATCATTTCGCCCATCTCCATGAGCGCCTGAACGATGACCACCGTCCTGGTCTGGATCATGCGGGCGAATTCGTGAGTCGTAAGACCCGCCTCGACCAGCAGCACCTTGTCATCCGCGGTCCCGAGTTCGCTCGAGTCCTCGGGTTCACCCTCTTCTTCGGGCTCTTCTTCAACCGCAGGCTCGGCCTCGACGGCGGGACTGTCAACCGACTGTGGGTCGCTTGCCTGTTCCGCTTCGGGTTCGGCCTTTGGGACGTCAGCGTCTTCGTACGACAGTCGGACGAGCGCGACCGAGTGTTCATCCAGGCCGGACGAAGCAGTCTTCACCTCAAGTCCAAGTTCCTGGGCGCGCTCAAGCACGTCCTTGGACTCGAGTCCAAGTTCTCGCGCGAGCTCGTAGACCCGTTGCTTCGCCACTCAGTTCTCCTCGTTCTCGTCCTCAACGGCGGTCACAGGGACGGTCTCGTCCTCCTCGGCCGGCGCGGGTACTTCTTCAATATCGGTTTCGGGGTCCGCCGCGGTGTCAGTGTCATCTGGTGGGTCGGCTGTCACGTCGGCCGCATCCGCTCCGCCCTCATCCACAACGGTTTCTTCAGCAGGCGCATCCGTAGCAGGGGTGCCGCCCTCTTCTTCTTCTTCGAGGTCGAGTCCGAGGTCCTGGCTCTCTGATCGGATGTCGATCCGGTAGCCAGAAAGTCGGGCGGCGAGTCGGGCATTCTGTCCCTCCTTGCCGATGGCCAGGGACAGCTGATGGTCGGGGACCACGACTTCGGCAGTCCGCTCATCTTCGTCGAGGCGGACCTCTTTGACGCGAGCTGGGCTCAACGCTTCAGCGATGAATCCTTCCGTATCGTCACGCCACTCGACGATGTCCACCTTCTCCCCACGGAGCTCGTTCACGACCTGCCGGACGCGAGAGCCTCTCGCTCCGACGCATGCCCCTACGGGGTCCACATTCGGGTCGTTCGAAGCAACGGCGATCTTCGTACGGTGACCCGGCTCTCTGGCGATCACCCGGATCTCCACGTCGCCATCGACCAGTTCAGGCACCTCGAGTTCGAACAGAGATCTGATGAACTCCGGGTGGCTCCTCGAAACGACGATTTGCGGGCCCTTTCCTTCACCGCGCACTTCGAGAATGTATGCCTTAACGCGATTGCCTCGCTCAAGCCGCTCGTACGGGATCCGCTCGGAGGACGGCATGATCGCCTCGGCGTCGCCCAGTTCGAGGATCGCGTATCGATGATCCGACTGCTGCACGATGCCGGTGATCAGGTCACCTTCACGGCCTTCGTAGATGTCGAAGACCTGTTCGCGCTTCGCATCCCGAAGACGTTGCATGATGACTTGCTTTGCGGTCTGAGCCGCGATGCGCCCGAAGTCGTCCGGTGTGTCCGCCCACTCCTCGACGACGTTGCCGTCCTCATCGAGTTCCTGTCCGTAGACAAGGATCTCTCCGGTATCCGGATCGATCGTGACGCGCGCTTCCTCAGCGGCACCGGGGGTGCGCTTGTAGGCCGAGACGAGTGCATTCGCGAGCGCGTCGAGAATCGTGTCCGCGGGGACACCCTTCTCCCGCTCCAGGAGTTCCAACGCGTCCAACAGGTTGTAGTCCATCGCTGCCTCTTCCTACGCCTTCTTGCCGGGCTTTGCGCCCTTTTCCCAAACGAACACGGTACGCGCCGATGCGACCTCCGCCATCTCGATGCGACGCTCGTCGCCATCGATGGATACCACGATCGCATCGTCGTCTGCCTCAGTGAGCTGACCGCGGTGATGCTTCTCATCCGCGATCTTCTTGAATGTCTTGACGTGAACTGCGCTCCCGATAGCTTTGTGGAACTGGGCCGGCCTGCGGAGCTTTCTCTCCAGCCCGGGGGACGAAACCTCGAGCGTGTATGCACCGGGGAACGGATCGTCTTCTTCGATCAGCCGGGCGATACCACGCGAAAGATCGGCGATTCGGTCGAGTTCCATCGGACCATCGCCCTCCACGACGACGCGCAGAAGCTTGCCGCCACCCAGGACCTCGACGTCGTCGAGTTCAATGCCCTCAGCAGCAACATACGGGCCAACCAGGCCCCAGATCTGTTCGGCGACATCAGTCACGCTCGGTGCTCCTCAATGCGCACATCACACAACGAGGCGGGCCAGGCCCACCTCGACGCGTAAATCCGGTTGCGGGCACAAGTATAGGCAAGCGTCGCGTGTGACGCGAAGGTCAGAACAGATACAAGACGTGAGATTTGAGACGCGGACAAGATGCCAGAAGTCTCACGTCTCATGCTCCTCGTCTGGTACCTGCTACTTGCCGCCGTTGACGAGGGCGGTGACGTGATCCACCGCGGTTTCGATCGTGACTTCTGATTTCTCACCCGATCGGCGCTCGGACAGTTCCACGACGTCGTTCACCAGTCCGCGGGGGCCGACCGTGACGCGATACGGGATACCGATCAGCTCGGCGTCGTTGAATTTGACGCCCGGGCGCTCATCCCGGTCGTCGAAGAGAACTTCGACACCGGCATGGGTCAGATCGTAGTAGAGCCGGTTGGCGACGGTCATCGTGGCTTCGTCGTCGATCTTGACGGCCGTGATCACAACTTCGTATGGTGCGATCGAGACCGGCCAGACGATCCCATCGTCATCGTGGTTCATCTCCACGACAGCCGCCATGTTCCGCTCGACCCCTATCCCATACGATCCCATCACAAGAGGGACCGACACACCGTTGGTGTTCAGAACCGTTGCTCCGAGCGCTTCGGAGAACTTCGTGCCTAGCTTGAAGATGTGCCCGGCCTCGATGCCGCGGAACACCTCGAG
This sequence comes from uncultured Acidimicrobiia bacterium, assembly GCA_964195545.1. Taxonomy (GTDB): domain Bacteria; phylum Actinomycetota; class Acidimicrobiia; order Spongiisociales; family UBA5794; genus JAHEEL01. The sequence goes on from CAXMQQ010000074.1 coordinate 34,709, forward strand.
CGCTTCTCCGCACTCGGGACATCCCTCCCCCGCCACGACGGCACGCAGATCCAGCCACTCGGTGACGGCGATGTCCCTCGCGACATCGACACCGCGAATGTGATGATCGTCGAGGTTGGCTCCGGTGACCATATTCGCGCGATCCGCCAATTGCAGATCGGCGAGGATCTTGGGGCCCTCCACCCCGACGGCCCCGAGGCTTCCCGGATCGGCTCCGAGCAACTCTCGGATCTCATCGGCCTGACCGGGTCGGATGTCGATCGCACCCGTGCCGTCCTGGAGTTTCTGTTCGTGGACGTCATGATCGCCACGCAACAGCACGAGTGTCGGCTCTCCGTCGAGCACGTAGCCCAACGTCTTGATCTGACGCTCCGCCGTAGCACCACCATCGAATTCGACGAGATCAAGAATGGTCCGAACGCCGGGTGTCGGGAACCGTTCGGGCTGGTTCGGCCCGGGTTCGTCGTGGATCGACGGAATCGTGGAGGAGGCTCGCTCGACGTTGGCGGCGTATCCACACGCCGGGCAATGAGCGATGTCATCCTCACCGGCCGGGGAGGGAACGATGAACTCGATCGAATCGGAGCCTCCCATCGCACCCGACGATGCTTCGACGGCCACCGCGGTGACGCCGAGCCTCTCGAAGATGCGGCTGTAGGCCGCGAAATGTCGATCGAACTGCACGTCGAGACCGGCCGTGTCGACGTCGAAGCTGTAGGAGTCCTTCATCGTGAACTCACGCACCCGAAGCAGACCCGACTTTGGCCGGGCTTCGTCACGGAACTTCGTCTGGATCTGATACCAGAGCTGCGGAAGCTGCTTGTAGGACGTGAGTTCAGTGGCGACAGTGGCGAAGATCTCTTCGTGTGTTGGCCCGAGGATGGCGTCGCCACCCCGGAGATCGCTCAATGTGAACAGGATGTCGGCCATCGCCTCGGTTCGGCCGGTCTTCTCCCAGATCTCGCGAGGATGCAGTGCAGGGAGGAGAAGCTCCTGCCCTCCGATGTCGTTGAGCTCCTCGCGAATGATCTCGATAATCTTGCTGCGGACCCGATGGCCGAGCGGCAGCAGCGAGTACACGCCGGACATCAGTTGCCGGATGTAGCCGGCTCTGACGAGCAACCGATGGCTCGCCGCCTCGGCATCGGCCGGATCGTCTCGAAGGGTTGGGATGAACGCCTGTGACCAACGCACAGTTTGACTCCAGTGGTATTGGGAACGGCGAGGATACCCGAGAGAGCAGGCAGTAGTACGTACTACGTCATACGTACTACGGACTACGCCGCCGAAGGCGGCCTCAGTCCACAGTGAGCCGGTACGCGCCGGGGCCGGTCGAGCCGCTGTCTGCGACGATAACGAAGAACGTCCCGGTCTCGGTGGCCGTGAAGACGATCCTGGGGTTCGTGCCGAACAGTCCCCCGCCGCTGTCATCGTCGACGGCGCGCACATAGCCGAGTCCTTCGGGGCCGTCCACCATGAGCACGGCGTCGAAGGCGATCGCGTCCACGTCGATGGTTATCGATTGCCCCTTCCCGAGGTCGACCAGATACCAGTCGAAGTCCCCCGGATAGTCGGCATTGCCGGTGATCGTGGTTTCTCTCGTGAGCAGTCGGCTGTCATCGGGATCGAGCCACTCCACCAGATCGACACTCGATCGGAGGCGCGCATCATCGGAACCTGAGAAGTTCTCGATCCGGAGCAGATGCAGCCCCCGGAAGGTGATCAGTTCCTCGATCGTTTCCTCACCCTCTACGCCTTCGTCAGCCGAGGCGATCTCCAATCCGTCGATGGTGGTGAGCATCAGAGACACATCGGCATCGCTCGATGCTTCGAACCAAGCCTCCGAGTAGAGGGGGGCCTCGAAAGCGAACACATGATCCTGCCAGACGTTCTCGAACGAGACCGTCTGTACGTCCGTGCCGGGCCCCTGCGGCGGCAGCCGATCCCCGAGGCCGCCAACGTCTTCCCCGGCCCGCATCCGCTCAACCTTGCTCGCACCGTCGGCGAGGGACCCGGAGAGCCCGAACTCTTCGAGGAAGCTGAAGTTCGTGATGCCGATCACCGTTCCGTCTTCGTCGACGAGTGCTCCTCCGCTCTGTCCTCCGGCGACGGTCGCGTCGGACTGGAGGAACGTCCACTGCTCGGCCTCCCACTCACGAGTGCGAGAGAGGATGCCTTCGGTGATCGTTGGTTGTGGATACTCCTCCGACTCGCCAGGGTACCCGACGAGGTACACGGGTCGACCGAGCGGGATGTCCTCCCCATCACCGATCTCGGCCGGTGAAGGGAGGTTTGCCGCACCCGACACATCGATGATCGCTAGGTCTCCGAACGGGTCCCAACCGGCGACCGGTGCATCTTGGATCTCTTCGCCGTTCGGGAATACGACTCGGACGACCCGGTATGGCCAGACGACGTGGGCCGCGGTAAGGACGGTCTCACCGTCGATGAGGACACCGCTTCCCCCGGCGATTTCCGTGGTGATCGCAGCGATCGAGGGGGCGACCGACTCATAGACGCGCTCGGCCGTGGTGAGTTGTGAGGGACTCAGCGCTGCAGTGACATCGGATGATGCCGTGATCGTTGTCTCGGCGGGTGCGGCCGACGATGTGCAGGCGGCGGCGAAGACGGTGAGTCCCACGATCGCGATACCGGCACGGATCAAGGTCATCCCTCGTTTCCGGCAACGACGTCCGCGACGGCGGAGCGACGCTCGGCCGTGCGATTCGCGTCACCCTGGAGTTCAACGAGTTCGACTCGCTCCTCGAACGCCAGATCGGCCGCTGAGACGTCCGCGGCGGCGAGTCTTGCCTCGACCCCCTCATCGACAAGCTTGTGTGCTTCGTCGAGCAGTGCAGCAACCATCTCGGCCTCCGGTACGACGCGCACGACCTGGCCTTTGATGAAGAGGTGACCCTTTCCGCGACCGGCAGCGATGCCGATGTCTGCCTCGCGAGCTTCTCCGGGGCCGTTCACAATGCACCCCATGATCGCGACCTGGATCGGCAGCTTCGCGGCTTCAAGCGCGGCGGTCGCGTCTGCAGCGACCTGGATGACATCGACCTCGGCGCGTCCACACGATGGGCATGCGATCAGGTCGAGGCCGGTGCGTTCCCGTAGGCCGAGGTATTCGAGGAGCTGCCGGCCGGCCTTCGCTTCTTCGACGGGATCGGCCGTGAGCGAGAATCGAATCGTGTCGCCGATGCCCTCGAGGAGCAGCGTGGCGATCCCTGCAACCGACTTGATGAGGCCACCGGGCGGTGGTCCGGCCTCTGTCACACCGAGATGGAGGGGATACTCGATCCTCTCAGCGAGGAGGCGATATGACTCCACCATGAGCGGAACGTTCGAATGCTTGACGGAGATCTTGATGTCGTGGAATCCAACGTCTTCGAGGTACCGGATCTCCGCGAGTGCTGACCGAATGAGTGCCTCGGGGACGGGAGCGCCGAACTCCTCAAGCAGGTTCTTGTCGAGCGAACCGGCGTTGACTCCGACTCTGATCGAGACCCCGGCGCCGGCCGCGGCGCGAGCAACCGTCTTGATGTGCTCTTCGTTTCGGATGTTTCCTGGATTGAGCCTCAACCCTGCCACGCCGGCTTCGAGCGCGGCAAGCGCGAGCCGGTACTGGAAGTGGATGTCCGCGATGATGGGAACCGGTGAGCGCGGCACGATCTCCGCCAGGCCCTGTGCCGCTTCGACGTCGTTGCACGTGATCCGCACGATGTCCGCTCCGGCGCCGCTCAGGGCATAGACCTGGGCGAGGGTGCCGTCGACGTCGGCGGTCTTGGTAGTGGTCATCGACTGAACAGTGACCGGGGCGCCGCCCCCGACAGCAACGTTTCCCACCATCAATTGCCGCGAGCCCCGCCGTTCAATCGCCATGGGGGGAATAGTAGAACCTGCGGTTGTACTGAGTAGTCAGTACTCACCTCAGCGCCGCCAGCCAGAGGCCGGCTACAGCTCTAGGGGCTTGAAGATGTCCAGGTACACGCCCATCAGACCGATCGAGATCAGGAAGATGATCACAACGGCGGCGACCGGCATCAATTTGGTGACGTCCGGTGCGCGCCCCCTGATCTTCTCGTACAGGGCAACGGCGAAGTGTCCGCCATCGAGTGGGTAGAGGGGGATGAAGTTCAAGACCCCTACGAAGACGTTCACCAGAGCCAACATCATCAACGTGCTCTCCATCGGTCCGGCCAATCTGGCAAGTCCGATCGGGCTGATCGGTCGGACCTCATCGAGAACTTCCTCGTTCCCGCCGAAGACCGACATGAAGAGTTTCGGGAATCCAATGATCAGCTGCCAGAGGCCCTGAACGCTCTGCACGATGGCTTCGCCGACGCCGCGGAAAGCGGCGCCCAGAAGACCGAAGATGCCCAACTGCTCCCGAAGAATCTCGGGGGCCGCTCCGAAGTAGCCCACCAGTTCGGTGACGATTTTGCCGTTCTCATCTTTGACGATCGCACCATCGACGATGACCGGCATGTCTGCGAGCGCTAGCTTCGTGAGGGATTCACCGGCCACACCGTCGCGATCGAAGCCGATCAGAACCGACTCCCCACCGTCGGCTCTCACTCGTTCGACGAAATAGCCCCAAGACGTGATCTGGGTCCCCTCGTACGCCAGGAGCACGTCCCCTTCCTCGAATTCTGCCGTCGTCGCAGGCGAGACGTCCCCCGCTGGCGTCGTGGGAGCGACGACGGAGAGGGTCAACGTCGGGATCCGAGCCCCCTTTTCGTCCGTCGCCACACCTCCCCATACCGCGAACACCATGATCAGAAGCAGCGTCGCTATGACGAAGTGGCTGAAGATGCCGGCAAGCACCACGGTGGACTTCTGCCAGAAGGGTGCACTCCGGTAGGTCCGGTCCTCATCCTCGGGATCGATCTCCTCGAGTGGGTTCATCCCGATGATGCGCACGTATCCGCCGAGTGGAATGGCTTTGACGCCGTACTCCGTCTCGCCGCGAGTGATCGACCAGAGGCGAGGGCCGAAACCGAAGAACGCCTCCGTTGCTTTCAGCCCGAACGCCTTCGCCGCGACGAAGTGGGCACCTTCGTGGATGACGATCATCAGCACGATGCCGATCAGCATCACGGCGGTTCCCATCAGTTGGTGCCCGGGGTCGGTGTCATGCGATCAACGGTACCCGTCGTGCCCAACAACCGGGAGGTCCGAAACGCGATTGCTTCTGCGGCCGCGGCACGTCCGGCAGCGTCTGCTTCGAGGGCATCAGCCAGTCGTGAGATCGGTGCCGCCGGTACGGCGCCCAGGGCGCTCGCCACCACTTCGACGATCTCCGTGAATCGGATCCGGTGCTCTAGGAAGGCGGCGACGGCGACCTCGTCGGCCGCGTTGAGGACCGCCGGCCCGTTCCCGCCGCGTCGGCCCGCCTCGTAGCCGAGATCGAGGGCCGGAAACCGCTCCCGATCGGGGGCGGAGAAGGTCAGCGCAGTTCCCAGAAGGTCGATCGGCTCCGTCGGCGCAGGCAACCGACCGGGCCACGTCAGTGCGTGCTGAATCGGTTTGCGCATGTCGGGCGGACCGAGCTCAGCCTTCACAACACCGTCGATGAATTCCACGAGTGAGTGCACAAAGCTCCCCGGGTGGATCACAACGTCGATCTGGTCGTAGTCGAGTGAGAACAGGAAATGCGCCTCGATGACCTCGAACGCCTTGTTCATGAGCGTCGCCGAGTCGATCGAGATCCTCTTCCCCATGTCCCATGTCGGGTGTGCCAGTGCATCGGCAACCGACACCTGTTCGAGGTCAAGATCGGGGCGCGCGTGAAATGGGCCGCCCGAAGCGGTGAGGATCACCCGACGGATCGCGTCCACGGATTCGCCTTCGATGCATTGGGAGATGGCCGAGTGCTCGCTGTCCACCGGGAGGAGTTCTCCTCCACCCGACTCGAGCGCAGAGAGGACGAGAGAGCCACCCGTAAGCAGACTCTCCTTGTTGGCGAGGGCGAGCCTGTTCCCGCTCTCCAAGGCGGCGAGCGATGGCTCGAGTCCGGCAGCGCCGACGATGCCGTTGACCACGACGGTCTCAGGCATCGCAGCAAGCGACGCAACTGCCTCTGATCCGAAATCGATCCGCTGCTCCAGCGCCGCTTCGATTGGACGGTCCGGCACATGGGCTACGGCGACCCGTGCGTCAGGGTATTGGCCGGCGAGGTCGATGATCTCTTCTGACAGCGATCCCGTGGCGAGTCCGACGACGGATCGATCGAGGCGACCGGCAACGTCGAGCGTCTGCCGGCCGATCGAGCCGGTTGCACCCAGAACGACGATCGGGGTCAGAGCAGGCCGAGCCACACGAATGTTGCCCAGGCTGCCGGGACGACGGCGATGATGGCATCGATCCGGTCGAGGAGGCCGCCGTGACCGGGCAGGATCGAGCCCATGTCTTTGATGTCGAGTGATCGTTTGATCACCGATACGGAGAGATCTCCAAGCGGAGCGAAGACGGCAACGACGACACCGAGGACGAGTCCCGCGGGGAGGTCGATGGCTTCGACGAAGAAGCTGGCAGCGGCTCCGGCGAGGAGGGCCATGAGTGTTCCACCGATGAAGCCTTCGATTGTCTTCTTGGGAGAGATCTGTGGGGCGAACGATCGATGTCCGATCGTCCTGCCGACGAAGTACGCGGCGATGTCGACAAGGGCAACCATTCCCACGACGGTCAGCACGAGAGCCTGGTAGTTGTCGGCTGCGATGATTGGGAACGCGAAGGCTCCGAGTCCGCCGATCCAGACCGCCACGAGGATGGTGAGCGAGAATCCGCTGACGGCACCCTGCCGACGTTGGCTGACTGCATCGAAAAGGAGGATGACCGTGATCATCAGAGCGAACGCGAGCGGAATCGCAACAACTCCCCACACCACCGCACCGAGACCCGCTCCGGCGATTCCGAGGAATCCGAAGATCGCCACCGGCTTGTATTTTCGGTGCATCAGGACGCTGTAGAATTCCCCGGCTGCGATCACGAAGATTGCGAGCGCGAGCACGATGATCGCCGGTCGCCAGAGCAGAGACAGAAGGAAGGCGGAAATCAGCGCCACACCGGTCCCGACTCGAAGAACGAGATCCGACGATTTCGGTGGGGCAACCGGCGCCGACGTCCCGTCGCTATGAGCATCGACAACATCGTCGAATCCAACGACGCCGGAGTCGAGACCAGGGATCGCTGCGGAGATAGCTACCTGCTCGGTGTCCTGTGACTCCGCCACGGCGATCGCTGCGGCGAGATCGTGATGTTCACGGGTCGCCGCGTCCAGATAGTGCTCTTCGGTGAAGTCCTCGCCATCGAAGATGGTGGCGTCGCCTTTTGACTCGGCGTCGGGCTCTACCAACCCGATGATCGGGATCTCACCCGTGTCATCGTCGGAATCGGGTGCTTGGTTGGCATCGGTATCGGTGTTGGTGTGGACGTGGGTCTGGGGAGCATCATCGTCCGCTGCCGCTGTGACAGCGATCGGCACGATGGGCAACACCGCGAGTCTCTCAGGGTCGCCTTCGTCGTCCTCGACGTTGGCCTGCTGCTCCCCATCTGTCTCCCCGAAGACGAGTTCAACGCTGTCCTCGTGGGGATCGTCGCCATCGGTGTCTGCGATCCGGACGACCGGAAGGTCTTCCTCCGCATTGTCCTCTCCCGCAGCGCCCTCGCCGTCAGTGACGTCGACAACGACCTCGACTTCGTCGACAGCCGACGATTCATCGGCGGCGGTGCTGGTGAACGCCATCCAGTCCGCGATCTCCGAGGCGTCGTCGTCTTGCTCATCGGCTTCTGACAACGCGGCGTACGGGTCGTCGTCCTTCGCTGAGCCATCGTCGTCGTCGAGCCATCCATCGAAACCCGGATCGGCGTCGGCTGGATGCGGAATCAAGTTCTCGTTCACGCCGGGCAGGTCGAGTTCACCGGTTGCGTCGGGGTCGTGTGGCTCCATGACCCCTGAGAGTACTTCCCCGAACGGCCCGAGCGGCGCATCTGTCGGTTCGAAGCCCACAACGGCGGCATGGCCGTCGGACGATGTCGCGGTGTCTTCAGGCGACGTGTCGTCTTCCGGTGTGCGGTCGTCTTCGGTGGACATCGCTCAGGACTCCCCTATACCTCGAGGAGTTCTTCCTCTTTCGTCGCAAGGATCTGGTCGAGACGCTCGACGTGTTCATCCGTCTTGGCCTGGAGAACCTTCTCTGCCCGTCGGATGTCATCCTCGGACACATCCTCCGATTCGAGACGGTCCTTACAGTGGCGCCGCACGTTCCTGATCGAGATCCGCCCCTCTTCGGCGAAGTTGCGAACAACGCGAATGAGTTCGTTGCGACGTTCCTCCGTGAGCGATGGGAACGCGAGGCGAATCACATTTCCATCGTTGGAAGGGTTGAGGCCCAGATCGGCCTCTTGGATCGCCCGCTCGATCGCGGGAATTGCGGTCTTGTCGTACGCCTGGATGACCAGAAGCCGGGCTTCTGGAACGGTGAATCCTGCGATCTGTTGGAGTGGAGTCTGGGTGCCGTAGTAGTCGACGGTGATCCGGCTCAGAAGTCCGGGATTCGCACGACCCGTCCGGATTCCACCGAATTCCTGCGTCGTGTGCTCGACGGCTTGATCCATCTTGTGGTCGGCTTCTTTCAACAGGTCGTTGATCACAGGGCCTCCTCAGTGGACCAGGGTTCCAACGTCCTCGCCGCGCACAGCTCCTGCAATCTCGCCGGACCTATTCATGTTGAACACGCGGATCGGAAGATCATTCTCCATGCACATCGTAATCGCCGTAGCATCCATCACACCAAGCTGGCGTTGGATGGCCTCCATGTAGGTGACATCACTGAGGAGACGGGCATCCGGCGTGGTCGCAGGATCGGCGTCGTACACACCATCGACCTTGGTGGCCTTGAGGATCGCAGCGGCCCCGATCTCGGCTCCGCGCAGCGCAGCTGTCGTATCAGTCGTGAAGAACGGGTTGCCCGTGCCCCCGGCAAAGATGACGACCCGCCCCTTTTCGAGGTGTCGGATCGCCCTCAGGCGAATGTAGGGCTCGGCCACCTGCTGGATCGAGATCGCAGTCTGGACCCGAGCTGGCGAGCCGGCCCGTTCGAGAGCGTCACGCAGCGCGAGGGCGTTGATCACCGTGGCGAGCATGCCCATGTAGTCGGCATTCGCACGGTCCATCTCCCCCGCAGCCGCAGAGACGCCGCGGAAGATGTTGCCGCCGCCCACGACGATCCCGATCTCGTATCCCTCGCTGTGTACGCCAGAGATTTCCGCAGCGACGCGAGCCACGATCGTCGGGTCGATCCCATACTGCATCTCAGGATCAGCGAACGCTTCTCCAGATAGCTTGAGAACGACCCGGCGCATCAGCTCCCCTCGCCGATGGCCAATCGAGCCATCTTCGACACACTGATGTTCTCGCCCATCTTCGATGCGAGCTGTTTGACAAGTTCGCCCACGGTTCCGTCGAACGTGTCGCTCTTGACGAACTCCTGGTCGTAGAGCACGTTGTCGGCGTAGAAGCTATTGAGACGCCCCTCGACGATCTTCTCAACAATGTGCTCGGGTTTGCCCTCGTTGACCGCCTGGGCGGCGATGAGTCGCCTCTCATCTGCGATGGCATCCTCTGGAACGTCGTCGCGAGTGATCCACTTCGGTTGGGCCGCCGCGATGTGCATGGCGATATCATTCGCGATTTGCTGGAACTCATCGCTCTTCGCAACGAAGTCTGTCTCCGATGCGAGCTCGATCAGAACCCCCACCACGGGACGGTTGGCCTGGCTATGCAGGTACGAGCCGATGGCCCCCTCTGACTGGCTCCGGTCGGCACGCTTGGCCGCGTCGGCAAGTCCCTGCTCGCGGAGCAGATCCTTGGCACGATCCATGTCTCCGCCGGCCTCGGTGAGGGCACGCTTCGCGTCCATCATCCCGGCGCCGGTGGTTTGGCGAAGGGCCTGTACATCCGTGGCGCTGAAGCCGCTCACGATGCTTCCTCCGGGGGCACGGTGTCTTCGGTGCCGGCGCTTGCTGCAGATGCACTCTCTGCCTGAATCTCGTCGAGCACCACGACGACCTCTTCAACGACCACGGTCTCGGTTGGCGGCACCGGCTTCGAAGCGGCCTTCTTCTTGGCAGGAGCATCCTTGGCAGGAGCATCCTTCCCGCCCGCCTCACGGATCTCACGGCCGTTCTTCGCCGCTTCAGCGATGACGTCGCTGATGAGCAGGATGGTGCGGATCGCATCATCGTTGCCGGGAATCACGATATCGACGGAATCGGGATCGCAGTTCGTATCGACGATCGCGATGAGCGGAATCCCGAGACGCTTGGCTTCGGCGACGGCGATGTGCTCCGTGATCACGTCGATCACGAAGACGGCGTCCGGTGGACGCTTCATGTCGCGCACGCCACCGAGCACGGTGTGGAGCTTCTCGAGTTCGCGACGGAGGCGGAGGCGTTCCTTCTTCGGAAGCGACTCCATCTCTCCGGAAGTCTCCATCTGCTCGAGTTCGAGCATGTAGAGGATCCGCTTGTGGATCGTCTGGAAGTTGGTGAGCATGCCGCCGAGCCAACGATGGTTGACGTACGGCATGCCGGCCTTGTTGGCCGCCTCTTCAACTGCACCCTGGGCCTGCTTCTTCGTACCAACGAACAGCACAGTTCCGCCGTCTGCAACAGCGTCATGGACGAGGTTGTACGACTTCTCGACCTGTTCGAGGGTCTGGCGAAGATCGATGATGTGGATCCCGTTGCGCTCCGTGAAGATGTACGGACGCATCTTCGGATTCCAACGACGGGTCTGGTGGCCGAAATGCATTCCGGCCTCGAGTAGCTGACGCATACTCACCACGGACATGTGGTTCCTCCTGTGTTCGGGTTAACGCCTCCGCCCACCCGTAACACCCCACAGAACGCAACGGCGATCCGACCTCAGGGGTTTGTAGTGAACGTGCGAATTTGCTTGAAGTGTAGGACCTGCGGTCCGGTAGTCCGTACTGAGCACCGACTATTGAGCAGTGAGCACGCCCGGCAAAGCCGGGCCTACGCGTCGATGAATCGGTTCCTCAGGCTCAAGACTGCCTTCGTGTGGATCTGGCAGATGCGGGACTCGGTGACGTTGAGCACCGAACCGATCTCGGCAAGGGTGAGACCCTCGAAGTAGTAGAGCGTGACAACCAGTCGATCGCGCTCGGGAAGCCGGTTGATCGAGTCTGCGAGGAGGTAGCGGGTCTCTTCCTTCTCGAAGGACCCGCTCGGATCGAGCGCACCTGAGTCGGGAACGACGTCGCGGACCGACGAGGAGTCGCGCTCGTCCGGGTTGAGGAGTTCGTCCAGGGCTACGAATCCCAGCGTCGACAATTCCCCGAGTTGATCACGCAGGGAGTCGACGGGGAGATCCATGTGATCGGCCAACTCTTCCTCCGTGGGTGTGCGTTGGAGGCCGTGTTCGAGTTCTGCCATCGAGCGTTGGATCTCGCGGGCCCTCGCTCGGACAGATCGCGGCACCCAGTCGAGGGCACGCAGTTCGTCGAGGATCGCTCCTTTGATCCGGTTCACGGCGTACGTCTCGAACTTGTATCCGCGCTCGGGTTCGAATTTGTCGATCGCATCGATCAGACCGAACGTTCCGTAGGACACGAGATCAGAAGGATCGACGTTGCGTGGAAGCCCGGAACCGAGCCGGCCCGCGACGAACTTCACGAGCGGCGAGAAGTGGAGAATCAAGCCTTCCCTGGCGCGCTGGTCGCCGGTGGTCTTGAACGACTCCCAAAGGTCTACGAGTTCGTCGGTTCGGCGTTCATGCACGTGGGTGGCTCCGCTCATACGTCTTCTTGAGGTGCTCTCGGGTGACGGCAGTGTATATCTGCGTCGTTGCCAGTTCCGAGTGTCCGAGAAGATCTTGGACACTTCGCAGATCTGCGCCTCCTTCGAGGAGGTGGGTTGCGTACGAGTGACGGAGGGCGTGGGGGAATGTACCGAAGCGATTTTTGACGACTCGTCGGATGCCTCTCGAATCGAGTGGCCCCCCCCGGACGCCCACCCAGAGTGCGTCTCCGCTGCTGGGCCCGGCGAGATCTGGGCGTCCCTCGGCGAGGTAGGCCTCCGTCGTTCGCCGCGCCTGGCCACCGATCGGCACAGCGCGTTCCTTGTTGCCCTTCCCATGAACGGTGATGAACGCTCCATCTCCGATGTCACTCACCGTCATTGCTGCGAGCTCCGAGACTCTCATGCCGGTTCCGTATAGGACTTCGAGAAGCGCGCGATCTCGAACGTCGACCGGATCGGATCCGTCGAGGTCGTCGAGGAACCGTTCGAGCGTCGGCGCCGGAATCGACTTTGGAAGCGTTCCCGGCCGCTTCGGTTGCGCGACTCCTCTTGCTGGATTTGCTGGGATTGCTCCACGACGCGCCGCATCTTCGAGGAATGCCCGAACGGCGGAGGCTTTCCTCGCCACCGACCTTCGGGAGTAGTGCAGCGTTGTGAGCTGAGAGAGGAACCGTCGAACGGTGCGCCGTTCGACACCGTCGAGGCGCTCAACACCAAGCCGATGACACATCGTCGTGAACTGGCTGAGGTCACGTCGATATGCATCGACCGTGTGCCTGGACAGCCCTCGCTCAGTGTCGAGACGTTCCAGGTAGTCGTTGACTGCGGTGTCGATGCCCCCATTGCGCATCCCGCCATGCTGGTGCCATCGCGGGAGAAGGTCAACGACCCGACGATGCGGGTGTGGAGGATCGTGGGTGATCCGCCTCGATGACCGATCCGTCCTTGCGTTGGGCGTGGGAGAGTCCGTACACGAGGTCGAGCTCCTCGATGAGGTCGTCGGGATCCAAGACCGGAAAGGCCCCGTCACGAATCAACCGGTTCGTCCCCTCGGATGTCCGACGGTCAACGTCGCCCGGCATCGCGAATACGGGGATCCCATATTCGGCCGCTTTCACCGCAGTGATCAACGCTCCGCCGGTCTTGGCCGCCTCAACGACAACGACGGCAGCGGAGAGCCCCGCGATGATCCGATTCCTCGGCGGGAACCTCCACGCGTCGGG
>CAXMQQ010000075.1:0-15715 GCA_964195545.1 uncultured Acidimicrobiia bacterium
ATTTGATGGCACACCATTGCAGCGTTTCGTTCGGTCGATCGGAACCGAATTCCCCCGACCAGACAGACAGCTTGTTGGTGAACGTGTCACCAAAGCCGATGCCCAGCATCCCGGCCAGAGTCTTGCCCTCTCGCTCGACGAGGAGGAGCACGAGGTGCCCGTCGGGAGCGAAGGCTGCCCACATGGCCTCCAGGTATCCAATGGAATGGGGCGAGAAGCCCTGTCGTTCGGCGGTCGCCGCCAACATGGCATGGTAGGTGGGCAATTCGACCTCGCCCGCAACCCGGCACGTGAGACCCCGTCGTTCTCCCAGCCGGACGTTGTAGCGGGTTCTGGGTGCCATGGCGGCCAGCAGCACTTCCTCGGCGACCTCGAGATCGATGATCAGGGTGGCGCTCGGGGCGACCGGAGTCGGGCTCGCGCTGAAGCCGCGCTCCGCTAGGAGTGCCTCGACCCTCTCTCCGCCAGCGGCCGGCTGCACAGTAAGATGTCGGATACCCTCCTCCGCTGCGACGGTCTCGATCCGATCCAGCACCTCGCGCGCCACCGACTCCGCTCGAAAGACAGGACCCTTTGGGACGTAGCCGACCGCCCCAAGTACCGGAACGTTCCGAACGAGCATCTGGGCGCCCCCCAGGATCGTTTCGTCGTCGATCAGTTCGATGGTGATGGCCTTCCAGCCTTCGGTCGCCTTCAACGAGGCCCACCGGTGGCTCTGGACGTGTTGGCCGCCCGGTGTGGCCGCAACGAAGCGGTCCCAGCGGAGCGCGACTCCGGGTTGAGAGGTATCGTCGAGCGGATACCTGACCACGATCTGGTGTGTCGGTTTCACGGACATCGGCGATCCATGGCCTCGGCGAGGCGATCAGGGTTCCAGGCAACCGCCGACACCGCACTATCGCTGGACGGGATGATGATCGACCGATCTCCCAGTCGGATCTGGCCTCGGAGGGCGGCTGCGAAGCCAGCCGGGTCGATGGCTGGATCCAGTGTTGTCAAGGCACTTGCGGCGCAGCGGGAGCATGCCTGCGGCTCGCCGGCGTTGTGAGTCGCGACAAGCACTTTGAGGCCGCGCCGACCGTGCGAGCGGACCACAGCCAGACCAGGTGCCTGTGCGCCGATCACGACTGCAGTGTGTCCTCTGTGTATGCGACCAGATGGCTGATTCCTCATCTTCAACCCCATCGGCCTCGCACCGCGTCCACCGGAGCAATACCTCGTTTCCGGTCTGACCTCCACGCCGACCCAAGCGCCACTCGTTGACTCAACCAGGACCTGGATCGACTCCCTTGCCACCCGAACCGACGCCTAATCGACCGGTTCGACTCACCTACCTGCCGGCGATACCACGTCTCGACCCGACCTACCCCAGTGAACACCGCGCAGAGTGCCCCGTCGAACAGTTGCGACAGCTCCAACGCAGAGCGCAGCTTCCACCCCCCAGAGACCAGAGCCGTTTCGCGGCCCGACGGCCCCTCGTCCTGCGATAGATCACCATGTGCTTCCACATGATCACCGGGTAGCAGACGCAATCGAAGGCGCCCGAAGAGTCGTACTCTCGGAGAAGAGGTGCGCGACCAATCCCGTGCAATGGGATCCCCACAATCCGGTGAACGGAGACCCACGTGACGGACACGCAGCGACCTCACCGCGGATACCCCTCATCGGGGACCAACAACGTGAGCGTTGGATCCTCGCGAACGAACGCCGAGCCGGCCACACGTACATACCGGCGCCGAGCATTCGAATTCGGGTCAACATCCTCGCCCGCGGTCATGATCTCATCCATCTTCGTCACAACGACCCCTAGGGATCGGAAACCGAGAGACAGCTTCACCCGCGCCCAAGGGCAATCCTGGAAACGGTTCCTCCGCGCGTTCTCGACAGGAAGGAGTCCCACGCGTGGCCTCGAGCGCACCTGATGCACTGGTCTGCAACCCGCAGTCCGCGGTCCCACCGTGTCGTCACCAGTCATGTAACGCTCTCGCGGCGGCCGGGGTCGGTGCCGAGTCGATCGACTAGATCACAGTATAGGCTCGCGATCGATTCCCAGCTGTACCTCCGATTGAACTTGGCCGAATTCCGGCACAGGTCCTCGAACCGTCCGGTGTCCTGGTACAGGAGCCGGATGTGGGCTGCGAGGTCGTCGGGGTCTCCGGGCTCGAAGAATTCGATCATCGAGTCGTCGAAGTACGCCGCAACGGTCGGCGTCCTCGCGGCGATGACCGGCACTCCCATCGCGACGTACTCCATCAGCTTGGTCGGGAGGATCCCGTCGGTGAACACGTTGCTCCGATTGGGCACGATGCCGATGTCCGCGCTCCGAATGGCGGTCGGGAGTCGATCGGCTTCGACCATGTCCTCGCTGAACCGGACCTGTTCCTCCAGTTCCCGGCTTCTTGTGAGCTCAATGAGCGCCTCGCGAGTCTCGCCGGCGCCGAGCAGCGTGAGCTGGATCCCCGGGATGTCCTCCCGAACCCGGTCGACCGCGTGAATGATCAGATCAACGCCGTAGCGGTGCGTGAACGTGCCGTGGTAGATCAAATGGAACCCTTCGCCGCTGCGCGCAGCGGTCGCCTGGGAACCCGGGCGAAACAGCCGTGAGTCTGCAACATTCATGACCACCGACACGTCGTGCGGAGGCACGCCGCGTTGGATGAGCGTTTCTCGCCAGCCGTCGGTGACGGTGATAACGTGATCTGCGAACCGGCACGAGACCCGCTCCTGCCAGGCCACCGCCCGAACGAGCCGGTGGTGCATGCCGACACCGGCCCGCGCAGCGAACAGCTCCGGCATGAGATCGTGCAAGTCGAGGATGACGGGCGCGCCGCTGAGCTTGGGTACCAACGCACAAAAGACCAGGAAGTCGGGGAGGTTGTGCACCTGGATGGTCCGGAACCGGTGACGAGCGTGCAGGACCGTCAGCTTCACGAACGCGAGAACGAAGAACGTGAGGTATTCGAGGAGCTGTCCGAGGAGCCCCGCTCCGCGGTGCCGCGCTACCGGCAACCGGTGGATCCGGACGTCCTCGAACGTCTCTTTGCCGGGCTCCGCCTCATCTCGGAGACATAGAACATGGACCTCGTAGCCTCGGTCGATGAGCGCCAGGGCTTCCCGCTGCACCCGCGTCTCGCCGACCGGATAGTACGCGTGGACCACCATGCAGTGCCGCGGCCTTCGCCTTCCGCTCATCGTCCCCGCCTCCCTACCAGCAGATTCCCGTGTGGGTGGCATCGACGGTCGCGGGCACCCCGATGCGCACCAGGTCGGAAGGTGTGTCGCTCAGGCGTGGCATCCTCGAGGACCCGGGCGAACTCCGGCGCGTCGTTTCCGATCACGATCACCTCGCTGGAGGCCAGCACCTCGTCGATCGACTCGACCATGAGGGAGGCAATATGCGGGATTTCCCGCTCGATGTAGGCGAAAATGGCTCCCCTGAGGTTGGCCAGGGAGACGTTGCGGTCGTACACCCGCACGTCGTACCCCTTTTCGACTAGTTGCTCGATCAACTCCACCATCGGACTCTCACGCAGATCGTCGGTTCCCGCCTTGAAGCTGAGACCGAGGACACCAACCCGTTTCCGTCCCATCGCTGCGACCAGCTCGAATGCTCGATCGATCTGGCGCCGGTTGCTGGGCAGGATCGACTCGAGCAGCAACGGACTCATCCCGGTGTTGATCAACTCGACCTTCGTCGGGTTCAGGTCCACGCCGACGAGTTCGTGGCCGCCGTCCGCGAGGACCGTCATCGAGACCGCCCCCACGTAGCCGAGTCCAAAGACCCCGATCCTCGCTATGGCCGCTACCCCCTCCACCTGCTAGTCAGGCTCCGCCCTGCTTCGGTGCCCCTCCGGCCAACATGGAAAGGAGCGATGACAGCGCGACCTCCCATTGGCGTTGCTGATCTCTCCGGAGCTCCACGATCTCCTCCCGGTACCGCTCGTGGTGAGCCACCATCTCGGCGACTCCCGACCGGATGCCCTCCGACGTGTTGTCGACATGGACCGTCCCTTTACTGAAGTACTCCTCGAGCAGCGGCCATCTCGATGTGATGATCGGTTTCCCCAGCGTTAGCGCCTCGCATGCACCCCCCTGCATCGTATTGTCGCGGGTGGTCAAGCACATGACCGCCCCTGCTGTCCTGAGGAGAGAGTAGTACGAGCCCTCCGGCAGATACTCCGTGAAGTGCACATTCTCCGGAGCGGTCGCCGGCAGGGAGCTCCCCGCCCGTTTCGTGTCACCTGTCACGTAGAATGTCACTCCCTTGAGGTCGCTCGCCGCAGCGAGCACCTCGCGAAGCGGCTCGTCGGGTGCGAAGGTGCTGATCACGACCACTGTGAATTCGCCCTCGACGGGAAAGGGACCCTCGTCGGGGTAGTCGGTCGGTATGTCAGGCAGGATGAGAGCGGAGCCCCCCATGGCGCGGATCAGCTTCACGTGATACTGATTCGTCACGATTGTCGTGACCGCTTTGCGGGCCAGAAAGCGGTGTAGCCACCGTGGCCGCGTCCAGTGCGCAGACTGCAAGGCGTCGCTGTGGGCGTCGACCAAGAACCGGTTCCGGGTCGTGACGCAGTACAGGTACACGAACAGCACCGCGAAGCTGGGCGGGCTCTGCACGAACACGATCTCGGGACGCTCTCGGAACAGGAGTCGGAGCGTGCTCACTGCTTGGTAGCTGTACTTGCGGAGGGCGACGCGGTAGCCGCGACCGGTCGTGGAATACACGAAACGTACGTCGATGCCCAACTCCCGGGCGAATATCTTGCTCCTCGGTCCGTGGCTGGGCGGTCCCCAGACGAGGAATAGCGACCTATCCCGATACGGAGCGAAGAGCTCGGAAGGGTTCATCCTACGAACCGGTCTAGCAGTCGATTCACGTTTGCCTCGACGTCGAACACCTCGATCACCCTGCGGCGTCCCTCCCGACCGAGACGGGCCCGGTATTCGGCATCACTAGCGAGACGCTCCATCGCCGCCGCTAGCGCCGCCGCGTCGCCCGGCGCCACGAGCAGGCCGGTTGCGCCGTCCTCGACGGCCTCCGGGATCCCCGAGTGACGGGTCGACACGACGGGGACCTCCATGGCCATCGCCTCCAGGATGACGTTGGGGATTCCATCAATGCCCCCATCCTTAGGGGTAACACACGGGAGCACGAAAATGGCTGCCTCGCGATAGGCCGTTATGACCTCATGGTGCGCCAGCGCACCGCGCAGTGTGACGGTCCCTTCCAGGGAGCACTCGCGGATTTGCGCCTCCAACTCCGGGCGCAGCGGCCCCTCTCCGATGATCTCACACGAGAAGTCGCACCCGTTCTCCCGCAGGATTCGACATGCCTCGATGAGGTACGCGAAGCCCTTCCTCTCCGTTAACTGACCGACGCCAACGAACTGCAACCCAGAGATCTGTTTGGTCGCATCCGGCCGGTACTGCTGCGCGTCCAACCCGTGGTAGATGCAGGTCACGTCTTTGCCGTCGCCCGTCACGCGAGCGAGATGCGCGGCGTTGTACCCGGTGCAGGTCGCGACGAACGATGCCCGAGATATCTTCTCGCCCAGGAGCACGGGTTCGACGTAGATGTCGACCGCGTGTGCGGTGGCGCTGTACGGAAGACCGAGGATATCACCGGCGACGAGTGCGGCGATCGCGGCACGGTCGACGAAGTGGGCGTGAATCTGGTTGCTCTCGGGGTATCTACGCTGGATGAGAGCAGCCACTTCGACACCCTCGCCGAAGTGGAGGAGCGTCTTTGCCCGCGCCCTCCACGAGGGGTGTGGCTTGGCGAGGAGACCGAAGAGAGTCCCCCAGAACACCACCGGCCGACGGATCGCAAAACGAAGGTGGTTCACCACGAGCCGGCCCACGTTCACCGGCAATACGTACGCTACGTCGGCCTGGAATGCCTCCTGATCGGGCGAGAGCAACCCGGTCGGCCGCCGGAGCGAGATAACGTGGATCGCGACACCCTTCCGGCGCAGCAGCTCGATCTCCCGGTCGATGAACGTCGTGGTGAGCATCGGGTACGTTCCAATCACGTAGACGAGCACTGGCAGAGCGGGCACTTCGAGGCGGTCGGAGTCTGTCATTCGGGTCGAGTCGCAGGAGTCAGTGCCTCTGCCCGTCCGAGGAAGCTGGCCATCTGGTCACGCTGGACCGGGCTGTCGGGGCAGAATCGGGTGTTCGCCGGCGGGTTGCAGCCCTTCGTGATCCCCGCCGCGGCAAGACGGTTGATCTCGTCCTCGAAGATCGACCCATCGTCGTCGGAGAAGCGGTCCGGGTCACCGGAGGGTCCGTAGCCGTAGGCCCGGACGAGGAACGCTGCCATCTGCCCACGGCTCACGGGATCATCCGGGCAGAACCAGGTATTCGTCGGGGGGTTGCAGCCCTTTGTGATGCCGGCAGCGCCGAGCCGGTTGATGTCGTCCTCGAAGATCGAGTTGTCGTCGTCGGAGAAGAGGTCCCGGATCGAAGCGAGGAGCGCAAGTGCTCGGTTCAGGAACGCGGCCATCTGGCCCCGCGTGACGGGGTCACCTGGGCAGTAGCGATCGCCATACGGCGGGTTGCATCCCAGGGTGATGGCCTCGGCAGCGAGCGCGTAGATGAACCCCTCGTGGACGTTGCCCGCGACGTCGATGAACGCACCAGGCAGGCGGACGTGTGCGCCGGCCTCGATGGCACCGATATCGGCCCGGTCGTCGCGCCGCAGCCCAAGGATATCGTCGACGGGAGCCAAGGCGTGATCGCCTCGGTCAGCGGCCGGGCTTCCCTGCGGGATCCGCCCGTACTCCGCCACGAGACGCTCGAACTCTTGGCGGATCGAACTCGCCCCGCTCATGAAGGACGATCCGTTCCAGTACGGCACGACGACAGTCCTCTGGTCGGGGTTGATCCCGGGATCGGTGACGATGCGCCGTGGATCATCCTTCAGCGGGCTCACCGCATCTCCCGCAGGGATCGCGGCACCTCCGTTCCAGTACAGGTTGTTCTCCAGAGCGAGACCGACGGTTTCGCTGGGGTCGCCTCTTGAGAAGTTGGAGCTCATCGTCCCAGTCGGATCGTGCCAGATGTTGTTCACCAGCCGAATGTTCTCGTTGCGGGGGTTCGAGCCCTTGCGTTCGGCCCGGAACCCGTATGAGCCCGACGGGAGATCCCCAACGATCGTATTATTGATGAAGTCCACGTTCTTCGCCCCTGCAACACCAAATGGCGCACGGATCTTCACGAGCGAGTTCCCGATCATTAGGTTGTTCTCAACGCGCACGTCCTGCGCCTCGAAGTACGGCTTGCCGTCATTCCCGATCTTGACGAACATCTCGACCCCGCCCTGCCAGTTCATGAAGACATTCCGTCGGATCGTGATACGGCGGCTGCCCAGAAGCCCATCGCTACCTTCGTTACTGTCCTTGACGATGATGTAGTGCTTCGTCTCGCCTTCCGCGCTCCGCCCGCTTCGGGAGAAGTCGTTGAAGAAGAGATTGTCCTGGATGACGACATCGGTGACGCTGTTGACATCCATGTGCTCCTCCGAGTCGCCCTGGTTGTAGAAGACGTTGCCTTCGACGGTCACGAAACGCGAGCCGTCATGGATCTTCAGCAAGTCGTCGTCATACGAATCGTGGAAGATGTTGTTCCGGAAGGTGATCCATTCGGACCAATCGTCGCCGCTGCGGCTGACGAGGACTAGGAAACCTTTCGCCCCGGACCCCGAGTGTCGGAACTCAAAGCCTTCCAATACGATTGAACGCGCCCCGTCGATGTCGAGGATGGTGCTGGAGTGTTCGAACACGGCCCGATACGGATGCTCGGCTCGGAACGTCGTGACGGTCGTGAACCGCCGCTCGATTTCCTCCGACCCGGTGTACACCCCGTCGCGGAACAACACGGAGCAGGAGTCGTCCGGTACCGTCTCCGCGGCATGCTTGAGCGTTGCCCATGGCCGCAAGGCCGATCCGTCGTTTGCGTCGCTCCCGGTCGGCGGAGGCGCCACCCAGAATCGGCATCCATCGGAAGCGAGGGAACCGAGCGACGACGCCGCCGCCGGTGCGTGCATGGCTCCCAGAGCCCCCATCGGCAGGGCGATCGCTACGAAGGTGACGATGAAGATCACGAGCCACCATGTCCATCTGGTTCGGCGTGTTTCCTTCAATTCCATCTCTTCAGACCTCCGATCCATCACGGGCTGGCGTTCGCCAGGCGCCGGTCGGGCACCGTCCTGCCCCTCAGTTCTCTCACTCTATCGACGGTGATCCACCCGGCAACACGGATGAATGTGAGCGGCGTGTCCTTCACCAAGAACGTTGGGCGCTCGCGACTCGACAGACCGGTCGATTCAGACCCGTAGCCGTACCTTTTCATGTATCGGCCGCACGACATCTGGATGTAGGCGATCTCCTCTGGATTGAGGCTGGTACGGAAACGCCCGATCGAACGGATCGAGATCGTGCCCGGCTCCATCTGCCCAATCGAACTGATCCCCCCCGATCGCTTCGTGGTCCGGGGCGTCCCCATGCTCATCCGTAGTCTCCCCCTCGCTTCCATATCAGCTCAGTCCCCTCGCCCGAGGTCGAGTAGCTCGTCGTAAAGCTCGATGTATCGCCCCGCCACTGCGTGGAGACTATACGAATCCTCCACGCTCCTCCGGGCTGCCATCCCCAGTCGGTTCCGGAGATCATCATCGTGAAGCACACGTGCCAGGCTCGCTGCAAGCTCCGAAGCGTTGCCCGCCTCGAACACGAGACCGGTGCGCCCGTGTTCGACCACGTCGGCGTTGCCCGGCACATCGGAGACGATCACTGGGAGTCCGACCGCCATCGCCTCGAGCAGCGCGTTCGATAGACCTTCGGCGTGTGAGGGAAGGACGAAGACGTCCGCGTCCCTCAGGTACGGAGCTACGTCGTCGGAGATCCCGACGAAGTCAATGATCTCGTCGATGGCGAGGCTCCGCGAGAGCTGCTCCAACGTCCCCCGCTCCGGTCCGTCACCGACGACCACTAGTCGGACCCCGTCCACATCGCGGGAGTCCAGGAGGATCCTCAAGGCCCGAAGCAACGTTTCGAGACCCTTCTGAGGGTGGAGTCGACCGACGAAGATCACGCGTGGGGGTCGATGCACGGTCGTCCTGTATTGCGGCTCGACGTCGTCGAGATCGACGCCGTTGGAGACCCGTACGATCCGCGACCGCGGCACACCTGCTGCCACGAGTTCCTCCACGATCGTCTGATTGAGGGCCACGAAGCGATCACAACGCAGGGCGGTGGCAAGCATGAACCGGGCGCCGGCCAGTTGGCGATCCTGCCGCATCTTCTCGACGTCGCTCGCACTCCCACTGTTTGCAGGCTTGGTTATGGTCGTCTTGTCGAACCATCGCGCGGCGAGCACTGCAGCGAACGTGTGGTAGCTGAGCCCGTGGACGTGAATGATGTCGTAGTGCTTCCTGCGCCGGCCCAAGTACCAGAGCAGGGACGCGATGTAGAGGTAGCCACCGAACTTCCTCAGGCCCTTGATACCCCCGAATTCCCAGAGAGTCTGATTGCGGAACACGGGGATCCCGTCGAGCGTCTCCCGACGCCGGGTTCCCCGAAACCACCGTCCGGTCACGATCTCGATCCCGACCTCACTCTTTGCAAGTGCCCGTGCAAGCGTGTGGGCCTGACGCTCGGTTCCTCCGACCCACGGGTGGAAGAGGCGAACGACCATGACCACCCGCGGCCGCCCGGCCTTTCGTTCGGAAGCGAGGCTCACAGTCTCACCGGACGTCCGGCACGAGCATCCGCCTCTTCGACGCGCCGCTGCGCCGTTTCCAGACGGCGAACCCCGCCGAGCTCGAAGAAGCTGTTCCAGGATTGGACCGCTCCCCGCAGGCGGTAGTACTGCCAGACGTCGCCCAGATGGCGTTCCTCGGCCTGGGTGAGCTCGGACGTCGCCCGGTATGCAGTCAGGAAATCACGCCCGCGGTCCTCGCCGAGCCGGGACAGAACGATGATCAGATCGATCAGGCGCCATTCGATGCGAGCGAGCTCGAAATCGTGCACTACCGCCGTTCCGTCGCTCCTGAACAGCAGATTGTGCATGCCAAAGTCGCCGTGGATCACCCGCCTCGGAAGGTCCGCGCCCTCGAGCCTCTCGCCCAACTCGGACACTCGCGCTGCGATCAACGGTGCACGCGAGCACAACCATTCGGATCGTGATCGCTCCTCCGGAGAGGTCAGGGAGTCCGTAGCGCAAACCAG
Source organism: uncultured Acidimicrobiia bacterium (assembly GCA_964195545.1). GTDB lineage: Bacteria > Actinomycetota > Acidimicrobiia > Spongiisociales > UBA5794 > JAHEEL01. The sequence goes on from CAXMQQ010000075.1 coordinate 10,230, forward strand.
TTCATCGAGCGTCGAGAGATGCCAGTCGACGTCCCGGGTGCGCGCGCTCGCGTAGGTGCGATAGCCGAGGGCGTGCTCTCCCTCCGGGTCGAAGCCGTCCACAGCGCGATGGAACGCCGCGAGCGTCTCACCGGCAGTCCGAACGAGCGCCGATCGGAGGAGTTGTGGCATCACGAATCCGGCGAGATTCCTCCCCTCGACGAAGTCGAACAGGGCGAAGCGCTCCCCGTCTTCCTCGACCAGTTTCGTATCGGATGAGGTCGTCGTCAGCCGTACCGAAGGGAACTCCAATCGTTCGAGGTGGTCGATGATCGAATGCTCCCAGATGACGGATGGCAGCTCTCGGTCGGAGCGGAACTGTTTGAGGACCTTCCTGCCGCCCGAAGTGTTCACAACAACGATGCGGTTCCTCCACCCGGTGGCCGGGTTCTGCGGTGAGCGAGTCGGTTCGAGACCGTATCGCTCCAGCACACGAGAGACCGTCTCGGCATCGATAGCGGCGGGATGGACTCGGGATCTCGCCACGTCGAGAATCCGTCCCGGCTTGGGCATGAGAGGACCGCGCCGCCGTACCGGCGTCGCTCCGAGGGCGGGGCTCGGGTCGGGCCGTGATCCGAGAGCGGTCGAGACGGCTCGTCGCACCTCCTCGACCGCCGCACCGGGTTCCGGTCCGCCGTTGTCGATGTCGACAACTGCCCATCTCTCGCGCCGAATCTGTCCCGCGGTCATCTCAACCGTCCGGTGCGCATTCCGCACGAACGCCTCCAACTCAGCGGCGTCCTCGTCCTGAAACCTCGCCCACACGCCTCGAACTCGGATCCTCTCCTCGCACACCGGTGCAGGGGTACAGACATGCACAACAAGGTCCGGGCGCGGGATCTCGGAGAGGTAGGCGGCGAGCCGGGAGGACCTCGGCACCTCCGCCGGCGACGCGAACAACTGGACGACCCGATGGACGAACCCCTCATCGAGGACCAGCACCTCGCCGGATCTGGCATGCGCCGACAGGAACGCGTACCTGCCGGCGGTACGGAAGAACCAACTCACGACTCGACGCTGCCGCACGAAAGCAGCCGCAGGCCTGAACCGCTGCACCCAGAGCGCTTGCCGGGCGAGGCTGGGATGCCCGATGAAGAAGGCGAGCGCATGGAACGTGCTCAGGATCGCGAACACCCTCCACAGCCACGGATCACGCAACGGGGGCGGTACGAACGGCGTAGAGATCCTACCCAAGAGCGACCGCGCAGCGAAGCGTCGTGCCGCGTCGACCATCCGGTAGGCCTCCCACCCCTGCGCCCGGAGCCCCTCGATGATCGGCGGCACCAGCGTGGTCTTGCCGGAGCCGGGACTGCCCAGGAGTTCGATCACGATCATCGGCCACCACACCAATGACGGAGCGTGGAAGCAGCAGCACCCGTCATGAGTCGTACCCGTAGCCGCTCAGGAACGCGAATGCGGCCATTCGGCTCTCCACCTCGGCAATCCGACCAGAATCCCAGTCGACATCGCAACGATGCACTCTCGGCGTGTCGTCGAGCATCGCAGCGCACGCGGCCAGATACCCGGGTTCGGTCGCAAGCCCCAGGTAGCGGCAGATCCGAGCGAGCTGGTCCTGGGGATCACACACCATGTCCTCGTGTCTCACGACGAGAAGGTCCGCAGGCGCAATTCGCGACCTGAGGTCCTCGAGCATCACACACTGACTGAAGTAGTCGTCGATGGCATTGTCGAAGGTTCGCCCGCTTCTCAGCATCATCGCGCTGATCGGTTCGAAAGGGTTCCGGACGATCTGGATGAACTTGAGATCGACATCCCCCATTTCCTGTGAGACCCGTCCGAGAAGGTCTCGATCGGCGCCAAGCCGCCGAGTCGAAGGTCCCGCTCGGCTCTCTCCGACCAGGACCAGGTTCTCGAATCGACCCTGCCACTGATCGGGTACGGAGAAGGAGTAGCCGCCCAGTCGACGCCCCGTGACGCGACCCTTTATGGCCTCTCTCCGTGCACCCTTGAGCATCAAATGGAAGACCTGATTCCGACTGAAGCCGGCCTCAATGATCCGCACCGCGTCGACCTCGTCGGCGACGGCGGCGTTCGGGTGGGCGTCGAGCATCGACCCGATCAGGGTGCCGCCGCTCTTCGTCTGGCCGATGAACATCAAGAACGTCCGCACGTCCCGGAACAGATCCGGACGCCGCCGATCCGCCCACCGTGTGAGTGTCGACCTTCGCGCCTCATCCAGATTCCGGAATGTCTCGCTCTGCAACAACCGCGCGACGGGTCCTCGTTTGACGAACCCCCGCCATCGGGCCGAGTCGATCACAGATACCCAGAGTTTCTCCGCTCTACCCGTCGTCCGGTGTCGTGCCATGGCTCGCTACTTCCGACCGCGAGGACCGGGCTGCAGTTCGCCCTCATCGTGTACCTCTCCGGCGACGGGGAAACCGCCTCCAGGAGTGAGGCCCTGAATAGTCATGACGGCGATGAGGCCCAATGTAATCCACCACATCCCGAGTCCGAAGGTGTTGCGCATGTTGGAGAAGTTGTTGACGATGATGTGGGCGGCGATCACCAGCCACAGCAAGAAGAGAAACTGTCTGCTCCGGAATCCTGTTCGCGGGAGGTTGCGCGCTGCGCTAGGGAGCCTCACAAGCCACCAGAACACCGGACCAATGAACAGCGCGAACCCTATCAATCCCTGTTCAGCGAGCAAGGTCAAGTAGAGATTGTGCGAAGCGTGGTCCTTTTCGGGGATGACGAGGTCTCCGACCGGGCCCTGGAACTCCCGATCGAAGCGATCGAAGTTCCCGAACCCGAACCCGGTAACCGGTCTTTCCTCGAACATGCGCACCGACGCGAGCACCACCGGTAGCCGACTCAAAGCCGATTCATCGGCGGCCTCGGAAGTAACGCGATCTTCGGCGAAGGTAAGCTGATCCTGGATCACGCCAGCGGATAGCACGATCAACAGCACCGGAACGGCCACGACCGCAACCTTGAGCACGAGTCTCGGGTACACGAACAGCAGCCCTATGGCCACGACGAACGCCGCCAGCCAGCTCCCTCGGGAGAAGGAGAGAAACACCATGTACGCGCCGACGGCGGCGACGGCGACCAATCCGACCCGCACGACGCGTCTTCGCTCCGCTCCCATCGCCCGGTGCACGAGGAACACGGCGCCGAAGATGAGGGTCGTCGTGTACGCGCTTACGGACCTCAGCGACCCCGTCGTACGATCTCCCGCCCGACCAAGCCACTCGTCCGGAAGCGCTTCGGGGTTGTACCACGAGAGCATTCCGAACACCGCTTGCGAAATCACGAGGAAGACAAGCGCCGGAACGAGCACCCGAAGAATCTCTTCGTCCGGATCGATCAACCGGATGATCAAGTAGAGGCACATCGGAACGAAAGCCCGATCGTAGAGGTGATACATCGAAGCGAGCACCGTGTCGCTGGTGTAGACAATGGAAACGAGGGTGGCGATGATGTACCCACCCATCATGACCTCGGCCCATCCGAGTTTGGGCAGCGGTCGTCGCCGCAGTCCCATGGCTGCGGTGATCAGGATGAGGGCGACCGCGAGCGGCGGCAGTGCCCTGTGGACCACCCAGAAGAGCTTCCGCAGGCCTCCTCCGGAGGTGATGTCCACCACAAACGGCTGCACCAGCAACCAGAGAACGATCACCGACAGTGGGAAGCGATACACGAGGACGGTCACGGGCACGACCAGCAGCAGACCGGTCGCCAGATACCAGCGGCCCCCCGCCACGAGATATGCGATCGTGAGGGCTCCGACCGCCGCGAACGTGATGGTGAGGAAGGAGGCCATTCGAGACGACATGGCGCCTACGGGGGTCAACCGGAGCCGTGACGCCGGTGCGGTTTTCACGATTCGGTCTCCACGAGACGGTAGGAAGGGACATCCCGACCCACGCGGTTCTGGAACGCGTCACGACTGCGCCAGGCAGCGAGGCGGGCGAGATCGAACGGGTAGCCGGCGAACAAGAACCGGAGTCGCTCGCGCGCTGAGAAGTGAACGTCATCGACGGGGTAGTCCAGTGCACGCATCTCCGCTTCCGCCATCATCTGGATGAACGCGACTTGTGCGGGTGGCAGCACCCGGCCGTACCGACCGATCGAGTCGGTCGAGATTTCGCCCGGAGGGCGACGCCCGTACGAGCTGTTGCTTCCTTCGTCTCGGAACTTCTCCGCACCGGACAAGGTGAGCATCTCGGGAGCGTACTCTTCATCAATGAACGCACAGATCTCTCTGAGGGTCGCCTCAGGGTCCGCGACGAGAGTCTCGTACCGCACGATGCGGTAGCGATCCGGATATCTCTCCAGGTTCCGCCTCGCCAGCCGAAATGAACTCAGCCACTCCGCGGTGCCTGCACCGACACCTCCGCGGCGCTTCTTCCAGCGGGCAAGTACCGAGGCATACCGATCTCTGGGATCCCGCATCATGTGCAGTATCCGGGCACCCGGATACGCCTCGAAGATCGGCGCAGCGTATCTCTCCGTATGCAATGACTTGTCGCCCCATCGGGGTTTTCCGAGGCTCGCGGCGTAGTGTGACTCGATGAGGGCGAACAAGCGCCCGTATGACGTTTCGCCGTTCGTGAACTCGCGTCGGAGTCGGTCGGCATCGGGATCGAGAGGAATGAGCCGTTTGTACCGCATCATCACGCTCAAACATCGTTCGAAGTTCTCGGGATCTCTCAGATCCCCGTACCTCTCGTAGAAGTACGGCCAGAGGTTCGTCCGACGGGTCATGGCGATTCGCGGATGTGACGCGAGGAGAGCGAACATCAGACTCGTCCCCGTCCGCTCAAGTCCGGCGACGAACACGGGACCTACGGGTGCTACGCCTCCCATCGCCGTCTCCCTCCTCTCGCGATGCGCCATGCAGTCATCCCGGCAAGTCCTCTGGGTTGTACGACCAGATGGAACATGGGGCGGTCTCGCCCCGGCAGCCGGACCATGCTCTCCGGATAGCCGAGCGCCACGACTTGAGTTGTAGCGTACCGCTCGACGAGTGCCATCCCCAGCGCCGACCGACCGGTGACCGGAGCAGTCTCGTCTTTGTGATCCCGGTGCCCGTCGCTGAATCCGGCAGCCATCTCGGGCGAATACGGTTCTTCCAGGAACCGACAAACTCGCTGCATGGCCTCCTCCGGCCGGAACCACAGATCTTCGTACCGCAGGACGAGGTACTGTTCCGGGAACCGTTCCTGATTGGTGCGTGCGACGTCCGCCGACGCCACCCACCGCGCGGTGTTCCAACCGAGTCTCTCCGGCGAACGACGGCTCGACGCCTCGGCGACCAGGAGAACGCGCGGGTCCCGGACCATGTGGATCATCTTGGCTTCGGGTAGCTCCCTCAGGATCGGTCCCGCCACATGCTCCACAGAGCCCAGCTGATCCCCCCAACGCGGCTTGCCCAGTCGCTCCGCGTGATGCTGGTGAACGAGAGCGAACAGCCGCACATA
>CAXMQQ010000076.1:0-18937 GCA_964195545.1 uncultured Acidimicrobiia bacterium
ATCGACTTGATGCGATGAGATGCCCAGGTCCAGAAGAATCCCGTCAACGGCCCCATGGCCGTCACGTTGTGGGTCCAACTCATCCGCCACGATCCGTTCGATCTCTGCGAAGTTGCCGAGCACGACGCGCACCCGAGGATCGTCCGGCGTGTTGGCTATCGCATCGGGATCGCGATCGATACCGATGATCCGCATCTGCGGATAGGCATCGAGCAGGCGCCGTGTGTGACCGCCGCCACCGAACGTGCCATCTACGACGATGCCGAACGCTGCCGTTGCGAGCATCTGAACGCACTCGCCCGCAAGCACGGGATCGTGATAGCTGTTCATGGTCTGATCCATGGTCAGCCCCCCGGAACGCTGGCGCCAACATGGAAGCGGGCGGAGTAAGGGGCCTTCCAATTGGCATCCGGGGGACTGACCACAGGCCAGACCATTTCGTAGCTTCGAGCACCGGTTTGGTGTCCCGGCGCTCGTGTGTCACCGTCATATTCCGTCCTCCGACAGTGCCTCCTCGATCTCGGCGTAGTACTCATCGGCCTCAGCTGCGACCTGGTTCCAGGTCTCGGTGTCCCAGATCTCGATGTGATCGGCGATACCGGCCACCGTCAGGTCCTTCCCCAGCCCGGCGTATCGGCGCAGTGATTCTGGAATCTGCACTCGTCCCTGCCGATCGAGTGCCTGATCCGCCGCCGAGGCGAAGAAGGACCGCGAGAAGTTCCTGGCCCGCCGATCAGTTCGCGGCAGTTTGAGGACCTTGCTCGATTCCTCTTCCCAACGATCCATCGGGAAGACGTAGACGCAGCGCTCCTGGCCCTTGGTCACGACGCACCCGCCGGCAAGCCCCATACGGAACTTGCTGGGCATCACGACCCGGCCCTTCTCGTCAAGCGAGTGGCTGTATTCACCAAGAAACACGCTTCCGCGCCTCCGTTACGCTGCGGTCACTTTCTTCCACGAAGCCCCACTATGGCCCACTTCGCGCCACGTGTCAACTCTTTCGCCCCCGAACGTTCCCCCGTCTCTCCACTTCGGGTCCGGTAGCCTGCGGTTCATGAAGCAACCCATCGCCCTGATCGGTGTCGGCGAGATGGGGGCCGTGTTCTCGCACGCCCTGCTCCGCTCGGGACATCCCGTGTTCCCGATTCTGCGATCGACAGCCGTGGCGGAAGCGGTCCGCCTGATCCCCGAACCAACGCTCGCCCTTGTTACGGTCGGAGAGGATGATCTCCACGAATCGCTCGATCAGTTGCCGAAGGAGTGGCGCTCTCGGGCGGGGCTCATACAGAACGAGCTCCTCCCCCGCGATTGGCAGCGCCACGAGATCGCCTCACCGACCGTGGCCGTCGTCTGGTTCGAGAAGAAGCAGGGACGTGGAACGAAGGTCCTCATCCCAACGCCGATCGCGGGACCGCGAGCGGTCCTCCTCGTCGATGCCTTGGACTCGATCGGTATCCCGGCCGAACCAATACCGGATGACGACCTCGTCGATGAACTGGTCGCGAAGAACCTCTACATCCTCACCGCGAACATCGCCGGTCTGCGAACCGGTGGAACCGTCTCAGAGCTGTGGAATGACCATCGCTCGCTCGCCAGCGCCGTTGTCTCAGAGATTCTCCAGATCCAGGAGTGGCTCGTCGGCGCACCCGTTGACCCGGATCGCGCCATCGAGGGCATGGTCCGTGCGATTGAAGGAGACCCCGGTCACGGTACAACGGGTCGCAGCGCTCCTCGACGACTTGAACGTGCGATCGATCACGGTCGTTCAGCCGGGATTGAGATCCCAACTTTGATGAAGGTTGGGCGCGAGGTCGGCCTCCGCGTATAGTCTGAGACTGACACCCCGAGGAGGAACCGTGCACGTACTGATCGCCACCGACGGAAAGCTCGACGCCGAGACCGCTTCGACCTTCGCCGCGAGTCTCTCCGGACCGGACGGCCGGGTAACCGTGCTTACCGTTGTCGAAGTGCCGCGAGCGTTCCTTCACGAGATGAAGGGCCAGTGGGGAGCTGCGAACGGCGCAGGTTTGATCGCCGACGATGCGTTCGTCGCCACGCCCGCCGTACCCCAGGAGGCACCCAGGGGTTGGCCCGGCGATGATGCGATGATCGAGCGTTACCTGTCGGGCAAGCTTGAACAGCACACGGCTCCGATCGTCGCGGCCCTTCGAAGCGCCGGCATTGGTGCGAAAGCCAGCGTGGTGGAGAGCGAGAACGTGACCAACACGATCCTCGAGCAGGTCAAGGCACTCGGTGCCGACGCGGTCGTTATCGGATCACACGGTCAGGGACTCTTCCAGGGGTTGCTCGGTTCCACCGGTACGAAGATCGTTCGTCGATGCACAAGGCCGGTTCTGCTTATCCGGTCATCGACGTCCTGACATAGGGCGCCCAGTCCGGATCGAACGAACCGCCGATCGCTGCTACCACCCAGGTGTCCGAACGCGGCTGGTACGGTGCGGATGCGAGTTTGAGTCCGGCCTCAACAGGTGTGCGACCACCCTTTCTCGTATTGCAGCGTCGACACGCGGCGACGACGTTCGTCCAGGAGTGTTCGCCTCCCTGGGAGCGCGGAACGACATGGTCAAGATTCTCGGCCTTACGCCCGCAGTATTGACATCGATGGCCGTCCCGTTCGAAGATCGTTCTTCGATTCACCGGGACCCTCCGCTCGTAGGGCACGCGCACGTATCGCTTGAGCCGCACCACCGATGGAGACGTCATCGCTACCGCCTCTGACCGCCAGAGTGCGCCGTTCGTGACCAACACGTCGGCGCGATCACGCAGGACGAGCACCAGAGCGCGCTTGACGGGAACCACCGACAGCGGTTCAAGACTTGCGTTCAGAACGAGGGCTCGGGTCACGCCGAAATCGTACCAGCGACGTCAACTGCGTCCAGCGGAGACGAAACCACTCAGCGACAGTTGTTGACCACTCACCGTGTACATGGCATACTCACGGTGGGCAACAACATCGAGAGCGCGGGAGAAGATGTGCGCGTCGTCGGGTATGTACGAGAGGCAACGAGTCTGACCGAGGGTGAGACCGCATTCGCTCAGAGTGAGCGGGTACGTCGGTGGACGGCCGATTCGGGTCACCACCTCGTCGCGACCTGCCAGGACGGCCGCGATCCGACACAGCCCTTGGGGAGGGACGGCTTCCGTGCCGTCCTCGACATCGCACGATCTGGGAACGCCGACGCACTCGTCGTTTCTGATCTCTCGGTCCTCTCGTCGGACAAAGTCGTCCAAGAGATCATGCTCGATTACCTGCGGAATCTGGGACTCACGATCGTCTCGACCAACGAACCTGATCACAACGAGTTGCTCGAAGTCCCGGATGACCACACCCGACTCGTCGTGCGCGATGTCATCGCCAAAGTGGACGAGTTCCGCAGGGAGTTCCCGGAGAGCGTCGCAGAGCCTCTCGACCCGACCGACGCCGATGTCATCGTTCAACTGATGTCGCCGGCCACTCAGCGGGTGAAGAGCGCGGTCCACACCGCTCGACCAACCGCGTAGGCACGTCCGCCTTCCACGATCGCGGAACCGACCAGTCGGTCTCCGTCCTCATCGATGACGACCGTCACGACTGAGGTCCCGCCGATGTCACGGACGTCGACCGACCGAACAAGCGGGTTGGAAGCCGCCCCGGCCAGTTTGGCAACCGCCGAAACGACCGCCTGGTCGAGGGCAGGGCCCGAGGCCCCGGCGGCGCGAACCGACACAGCGACGTCATCTGCGAGAGCTTCCACAACGACTCCATCTCTGCCCTCAGCAACCCGGACGGACGAAAGCGTCGCCTCCGCAGATGTCGCTCGAACAATCGGCGGCTCGATCGGACCGAGATCCGTGGCCCCTTCACTCACCTCCGACCGAAGACCGTGGAGCGAGAGCACCCGCTGAACTTCTTCGCCCGCCACAGTGGCGTCGGCACCTGGAGAGAGTTGCACCTGAACACCGGTCGGAGTCATCGCATCCCCGTCGAGTTGTGCACTCGCGACGCCTGGAACACTCAGTAGATCATCGCGCAGCACTCCAACGGCCACATCAACCTCCCCTCGTCTGCCCCTGGGTGAATCGTTGCCGCCACTCAAGATACGCCACGACGTCCTCCGTGACAAGCTCGACGTCGTCACTTCCGTAGGCGGTGGTGGTACGCCATCGCATGAGCTCGTCATCGGGAATGGGCAGAAATGGGATCCGACGCCACCATCCGGGACGGGCAAACGCGAAGACCGCACCGACCGCGGTCGGCCAGATCGCGGGCCGTCTGAGAAGGGCGAGCGTGGTTGAACGGGTGATCATGTGTATTGCCGACGGTAGTCGCGGGAGGAGGAGCTGTGAGCTGCGAGCTGCGAGATCATGCCGGGTCGAGCCCTTCTTGGGGCTCGAGGCCTGTGGCCTGTAGCTTCGCGTCCCCGAATCGCTCCACTCCATCTAGTCTCATCAGTGTCGACACCAATCGGAGGCTTCCCCAATGCAAGTGACCCCGGACGAATTGGCCTGGTTCGGCGAACGGTTCACCACCGTCGCCGACAACATCGAACGTGTCATACAGGGGAAACGCGAGACCGTCGAACTCATCACCGCCTGCCTGGTCTCGGGCGGACACGTCCTCATCGAGGACGTTCCCGGTGTCGGAAAGACCCTCCTGGCCAAGTCGCTTGCACGATCGATCGACTGTTCATTCCAGCGGATCCAGTTCACCCCTGACCTCCTGCCTTCCGACGTCACGGGAGTCTCCGTCTGGGATCGAGAAGCGGGAGAGTTCATCTTCCGTGCCGGCCCCATCTTCTCGAACGTCGTCCTGGGAGATGAGATCAACCGCGCAAGCCCAAAGACGCAGGCGGCACTGCTCGAAGCCATGGAGGAGCTGCAGGTGACGGTTGACGGGGTGACCCGCACTCTCGGACCACCGTTCATCGTGGTCGCTACACAGAATCCGATCGAGCACGAGGGCACCTATCCCCTCCCGGAGGCTCAGCTCGATCGTTTCATGATGCGCCTCACGATGGGGTATCCGGCCCGTTCCAAGGAACTCGAGATGCTCGACACGCACGGCGACCGATCGACGTTTGAAGACCTGCGTCCTGTCATTCACGCCGAGGATGTCGTTCGAATGGCCGAGATAGCCCGCCACGTCCACGTTGCAGACGTCGTCAAGGGATACATCATCGACATCGCCGAAGCGACGAGAGAACAACCCGATCTCCTTCTCGGTGCTTCGCCACGGGCTTCGCTCTTCCTTCAGCGGGTCGCGCGTACAACCGCCGCCATCGCCGGTCGCGACTACGTGGCGCCTGACGATGTCAAGGGTGTGCTGTATCCGGTGCTCAATCATCGGTTGATCATGCGGCCCGAGGCGCAGATGAGAGGCGTCACCATCGACACGATCCTCGAAGGAGTGACCGGGACCGTGCCGGTTCCCGGGACGCGCGTCGCCGCGGGATGAAGGTGGGTCGCTGATGCCTACGACCCGCGGATGGGCAGCCCTCGGGGCCGGTGTTGCTTTGATCGTTCTGTGGGTCGTGTTCGGCGAACGCTTGATGCTCGGCGTCGGCCTCTTCCTCGTCGTGGCGATCGTCGGCGGTGTCGCGTATGTGCGATCGACCGTTCCGAGCGTCGGGGTGGTGCGCCACATCACCCCATTCCAGGTACACGATGGGGACCGGGCGATCGTGGAGGTGACGCTCTCGACCAGCCGCCGGATCCCTCAGGCCGTCGTCCTCGACGAGGTCTCCGGTCTGGGCACGGCGCGTTTCGTGGCTGATCGCGTCGAACCCCACCATCCCATGGTTGCCCGCTACGAGGTGTTGTGTCGCCCCCGCGGCGTCTACACGGTCGGGCCTGCCATCGTTCAAGTTCGGGATCCGCTCGCCTTGTCGGAAGCCGGGGGCACGGCCGGCAAGATCGATCGTCTCGTGGTGTACCCCGCCGTGGAAGATCTCGACGGCCTCCCGCTCGGTCGCGGATACGATCCGACCGTCAACACCTCTCGAGCGAACTTCTCCCAGACCGGTGGGGAGGACTTCTTCACGCTTCGGGAGTACCAGCAGGGGGATGACCTCAGGAGGATCCATTGGCCGTCGTCGGCCAAACGCGGCGAACTCATGATCCGCCAACTCGAGATGCCGTGGCAGTCCAGGGCGCTGGTACTCCTCGATCCGCGCCAATCGGCGTACCCGGATTCGGAGGCGTTCGAACATGCCGTTCGCGGCGCCGCGTCTGCTTTCCGCCATCTATTCAGGAACGGGTACACGCCCACACTGTGGGTCGGCGCTGGGTCGGGGACCGCCGTCGGCAACAGTGAGAGCTACGGGATCGCCATGGAAGAGCTCGCAGCCGTGCAGTGGTCCCCGGTCCTCGACCTGAGGACGGCGCTCGCGCGCATCCGCCGCACGGGAGTTGCCGGGGGCGTCCTCGTCCTGGTCACCGGCGTGCCGGATGACCCCGCGCTCGGAATGTATCGAACGCTCGGGAAGGACTTCTACCGAACGATCGTGATGTCAGCCGGATCAGAGTCCGGTGATGAGCTCGTGCAGTTCGCTCGCGCCGGAGCAACGACCGTTTCGTCGCGGTCACCGGAGCGATGGGCATCGGCGTGGAAGCAAGGAATGGAGCGGACGTGGTCTACCGCTACAGCTGGCTAGCCGGCCTGGCATCGATCGGTTTCGCCTTCTGGGAACTGACCCGACTGCTGCTGCCCACGGAATCGGGAGCGAAGTGGCAACTCGTCGTACTGTCCGGATTCGCCATCGGCCTCATCGTCACCTGGACGGCGATCACGTATCGATTGCGGACGATTTGGATCATATCGATCAATGTCATTGCGCTCTTCGTGGCAGCGACACGGTTCTCGGCACCTTCGGAGTCCATCCTGATCATCCCGACCCTGCCTGGGGTCGGCGTCCTCTGGTCGGATCTCGCACGCGCCTTCGACGTCATCCGGTACAACATCGAACCCGTCCGTTCGGGAGCCGGCATCGTCGTGATTCTGACCGCTCTGTTTTGGCTGCTGGGAGCCCTCCTTGCATGGGGGCTCTCGAAGGACCATCCGTTCGTTGCACTCCTTCCCCCGCTCGTTGTCGCGCTCCAGTTCGCGACGCTCAACCGCCGCACCGACGGCCTCATCGTCCTCGGCGTCTTCATCGTGCTGGTCGCGGGAGCGATCCTCGCCGTCGCCCTCGACGAGAGAGATCGAGGTGCCGGCCGGATGGCCGGTGATCGACAGCGCCCTCCTTCCGACGCGCCATCACCAACGGCTGTACTACTCGTCGGCGCGACCGTCGCCGTCGCAGTGTTCGGAGCGGGAATGCTCGGACCGAAGCTCCCCGCCGACGGTGTTCTGGCGTGGCGTACTCCTGGATTGGGGGGTGGGTTCTACGGGAGCAGCATCTCCTACAACCCGTACGTAAGCATCCACGAAGGACTTGTGTCCCAGGAGGGGGTACCTCTGTTCCGTGCGACGATCGAAGGTGACGCATCTCCGAGCGACGTGTACTTCCGGCTCCTGACGATGGACACCTACAACAACGGTCGATGGTCGGCCAGCCGGTCAAAGGTCTATGAACTGAGCGAAGATCCCCTCGAAGAGGCGGGCTACGAGTACGCCGGCCCCACGAACAGTGTCACGGCCAGCATCGAGATCGACGCACTCAGCCAGGGTTGGCTGCCCACCCCTTATGCCGTCCGAGGCGCCGACGGCGAAGATGTCGATGCGTTTCGGATTCGTCGCGCAGATACGTCACTGCTCTTCCGAGGTGATCGGACATACCGGGGAATGCAGTACCAGGTCATCTCCGAAATTCCATTGGTCGATCCGGACGCAGTCGCCGGTGTCCCCGGCGGAGGGCTCTCCCCCTTGTTCACCGCGGCGGCCGTCGGTGGCAAGACACCACCGAATCCTGTCGCGACAGAGCCCAGGGTGCTCCCCGACGCCGACATCTACACCGAGCTGCCGCCGGGCATCGACCCACGGATCCGGACCCAAGCGATCGACCTGACAGCGCGGCTCATAACACCGTTCGAAAAGGGACTCGCGATCGAACATTGGTTCCGGGAGACCGGAGGTTTCGTCTACGACCTCGACGTCAACGATCCGGGGCAGCACGGCGACGACGTCCTCGCCGATTGGCTGTTCGACGACGGTCCTGAGAACATCGGATATCGCAGGGGATACTGCGAGCAGTTTGCGACGTCGATGGCTGTCATGACCCGTACGATCGGAATCCCGACGAGGGTCGTCCTGGGTTTCACACCCGGCGACCGCATCGGCCTGAATGAGGTGGTCGTCCGAGATGACAATGCCCACTCGTGGATTGAGTTGTGGATCCCGAATCAGGGGTGGGTGAGCTTCGACCCGACACCGCGCAGTGACGGTGCCAACCCGGCGACTAGCTACCGGGCGATGGAGGATGCCCTCGGCTACGACGTCGCCGTCTATCTCGATCAGATTCCCGAACCCGTTCGCCCCGTCGTCCAATCCGACGGCAACCTGCCGGGGGGCATCTTCGCACCGGACGCCAACCGTCCCGAGCCCGGCTTCATCGGCACCGGCGGTGAGACGACGACATCGTCGACGACCTCCCGCTGGTTAGCGATCGTCGGCTTCGTCGCTGCGCTCCTGGTTCTCGTTGCCGTCGCCGTGCCGTTGATCAAGTGGATCCGGCACCGCAACCGCATGCGACGCCTCGCCGAGGGCGATGTCTCTGCGGCATGGGAGGAGATCGTCGTACGACTCACTGATCTGTCCGAGGAGCCGGATCCCGCATCGACGCCGGATGAGTTGGCGGTGCGGGTCGACGCGGCGATGGTGCCCCTTGCCAGCGTCTACACCCGGTCGGTCTACGGCGGGAGCGATACTGCTTCGGATGAACAAGTCGAGACTGCCCGGCGATCGATGGAATTGACGGGCGAACGTTTCATCATTCGATACTCCCGCATGGAACGGACGCGATCGTTGTACCGATTGGGTTCGCTCCGCAGACGGTTCCGTCCCTGAGTGCAGGTACCGCCTACCCGCAATCGAATCAGCCGTTCGCTTCGTCGACCTCCGAGAGGACATCGTCTTCAACGAACCGAAGCATCTCTAGGAACTGCGACCGATCGAGTTCGAACCGGGATACATCCTCTTCAACGGACTGGGTGATGTCGTTGATCGCCACGAAGAAGGCCAACTGTCCTTGTCGCAGAGCGTCGAGGATCTCATCCTCATCGATGGCGACGGCGAAGATCGAATCCCCGTCGGTGACAAGCCGAATCTCGGAGAGGTGGTTCTCCATGTCGCCCGTGCGGCGGAGGTAGTCCCATGCACGGCGGACCCGCTGGATCGACATTCCGTTATCGAGCAGGCTCCTCACGACCCTCAGCGCCACAAGGTCGCGGAACGAGTAGAGGCGGCGCCGACCCGGTCGGCCACCGGTCTGCTGGAGAGAGGGCTGTACCAGAGCCACCTTGTCCCAGTAGCGAAGTTGATGAGGCGTGCAGCCCGTCAGACGAGTCGCTTGCTGAGCGGTGAATCCGTCCACGCTTTCTTCCCATAATTCTCCGACCGCCCGGCCGGCTCGCAAATCCTTGTGCCCCTCGCGGGCGAGACAACCTTAGCGCTCTCGGCGCCAACGTTCCCTGACGTCTTCCATCCAGTCTGAGACGGAGAACGAAGCGGTCTTCTCGGCCCGCACGCCACGCATCGTTGCGGCGACAACCGCAGCAGATGCGACCATGGCGATGAATCCCAAACCGGCGAGGTATGAGAAACGGGTGAACGTTCCCAGCATGATTGCCAGTCCGACGAAGAAGCCAACTCCGGCGAGGAGTCGGCGCCGCTTTGTACGTACGGACAGATCGGCTCTGGCGACGGTCTGTGCGAGCTTGGGATCCTCTGCATAGAGGTTGCGCTCGATCTCTTCGAGGATCTTCTGTTCTCGATCGTCCAGCGCCATCCGGCAAGCCTCCGGTTCGAACCTTCTCGCACTTGTAGTATACCGGTACTGCGCTTTCGCGTAACGAGAGTCTTAGATCTCGTTGTGACCGCTGCGATTCGGGTCTCGTGGCCGTGGTACGACTCTCGCAGGCATTACCGCACCCGCACCGAACCGCTCCCTCACCCCGTCCACCGCGTCGGCGGCGGCGTCGGCACGTTCGCGGCCGAGGACCATCTGTCTGATGCCCTCCACGTCAACGAGGTCGCTCACTGCTACTCCGAGCAGGCGGACGGATCGTGTGCCTATCGTCGCACGATCGATGAGCATCCGAGTCGTCGCCCAAATGTCGGCTGTCGAGGAGACGGGCTCCGGGTGCCGCGATGATCGGCTAATCGTAGTGAAGTCGGAGAATCGCACCTTGAGTGTGATCGTGTGTCCGGCTACTCGCGCCTTCGCCAGTCGGGCCGCCACCTGGTCGCACATCCGGAGCGTCTCGCGCTCGATCACGTCTCTATCCCGGAGATCGCGAGCGAACGTTCCCTCCGACGAGATCGACCGCACCGGGGCCCCGGCTTCGACGCCGCGAGGATCCCGGGCATGAGCCAGCGCGCTGAGATGCTGTGCGGCTGACTTGCCGATCCGATGTTCGAGGAGAGACGGTGGTGCGTCCGCCAGGTCGCCGATGGTCCGAATGCCCAGATCGCCGAGCATCCGATCCGTCGCTTCCCCCACGCCCCACAACTCACCGACGTCGAGCGGGCGAAGAAAGTCAAGTTCGGCACCCTTCTCGATGCGCAGCATTCCGTTCGGCTTGGCGTGCTTCGATGCGAGTTTGGCGACGAACTTGTTCGCTGCGATCCCGACCGATGACGGGATGCCGATCTGATCCTTGATGGTCGCCCTGATCAGTGCACCGACCGCTTCGGCTGACGGGTAATGGAGTCTGAGACCCGAGACGTCCAGGAACGCCTCATCGATGGATATCCCTTCGACGAGCGGTGTGAATGAGCGCATGATGTCGAAGATGTCGGCGGACACGGCGCCATACCGGCCATGCGAGGTGTTGACGATCATGAGATCCGGGCACCGGCGACGGGCCTCTCCGACCGGCATCGCAGAGCGAACCCCAAAGCCGCGCGCTTCGTAACTGGCCGACGCTACGACCCCGCGGGCTCCGGTACCTCCAACCGCGACCGGCTTCCCGATCAGATCCGGGTCGTCGAGCCGTTCGACCTCGACGAAGAACGAATCCATGTCGACGTGGAGGATTGGCTCGGCGAACTCTGTCATGTCCCCACGGTACTTGTACGCTCAACGAGATGAACGCCCAGGGCGCCGGCATCTTCCTCATTCGCCACGGCGAGGTCCACAATCCTGATCACGTGGTCTACGCCGACCTGCCCGGTTTTCCACTCTCAGCCACCGGACGACGTCAAGCGGCGGAAGTGGCGAGCCTCCTCCCCCACGGTGCAACCGTGGTGACCTCGCCCCTCGATCGCGCCGTCGAGACCGGGCAGATCATCGCAAGCGGCACCGACGGCCGTGTAGCGGTGGACGACGCTTTGACCGAATGGGCACTCGGATCGCGGTGGGCGGGCCATGTATGGGAACTGTTGGACGTGTCGTTTCCAGGCGAGCTGAAGGCGTATCTCGAGCATCCCGAGGATCTGCCGTTCTCCCCCGAGTCACTCGTCGAACTCGCCGACCGGGTTGGGGCAGCGATCCGCACGCACCGTGATGTGTCGCATGGACCGCTGATCTTCGTCTCGCACCAAGACCCGATCCAAGCGGCACGTCTGCTTCTCACCGGCCGTTCGCTTGCCACTCTCCACGAGAACAAGCCCATGCACGCCGAAGCCATCGAACTGGTCGCCATGACATCCCGGCCCTGGGTCGAACAGGGCTCGTGGGTCCCTGACCAGGAACCGGTGACTCCCCCATCGCCTTCGGCTCCGTCATCGCACTGATTGCACGCTCCGCCACACCGCCGTCAGCGACGGTTGTCGGTAGTCGGTACTCAGAACATCAGCGGATAGACGTTCCCCGGGCGTGGGGTTCCCCGGTCGAAGCCAGCCCGGCGGCGGCGTCCATTCCCTCCCGTCAGGGGGCACGGAACAAGAGCACCACGTTGTGCCCACCGAAACCGAACGAGTTACTCATGGCGTACTCCACTTCGACGTTCCGTGCGACCCCGGGAACGTAGTCGAGGTCGCACTCGGCGTCCGGATCCGTCAGGTTGATCGTCGGAGCGACGATGCCGTCTCTGATTGAGAGCACGCTGGCAACAGCCTCGATGGCTCCTGCACCGCCGAGCAGGTGCCCCGTCATCGATTTCGTCGACGAGATTGGCAGCCGGTAGGCGGTGTCTCCGAACACGGACTTGATGGCGATGGTCTCGGTGACGTCATTGGCCGCGGTCGACGTGCCATGCGCATTGATGTAGGAGACTTGCTCGGCAACGATCCCTGCATCGGCGAGTGCACTCTGCATCGCTCTGGCTGCACCGGCACCCCCGGGGCGGGGAAGCGTCACGTGGTAACCGTCGGCCGACATGCCGTATCCGACGAATTCGGCATAGATGGTCGCTCCACGCTCGAGAGCGCGCTCGCGTTCTTCGAGAACGAGGGCCGCGGCCCCTTCGGACATGACGAAGCCATCCCGGCTCGCGTCAAACGGCCGGCTGGCGCCCTGCGGGTCGTCGTTGCGGGTGCTCAGAGCCCTTGCCTGAGCGAAGCCGCCCATGCCGAACCGCGTGATGGCAGCGTCGGCTCCTCCTGCGAGCATCACATCAGCCGCACCACGAGTGATGATCGCTGCGGCATCGCCGATCGCGTTGGCCGAGGCGGCGCACGCGGTCACGGCCGTGGTGTTCGGTCCGTAGAGATTGAAGTCGATCGAGACTTGACCTCCCGCCAGGTTGGCGATGATCTTCGGGATTCCGAACGGACTCAAGCGATGCGGCCCCACCTCGAGCAGCGTGGTCAGTTCCTCTTCGAACGTGGCTACGCCTCCGATGCCCGAGCCAACGGCGACACCGGTTCGGTAGGCCGCCGGGTCATCGGGTTCGTGGGCGATGCCGGCGTCACCGAGGGCTTCGCGTGCGGCGACCCAGAAGAGTTGGGCATACCGGTCCATCCGCCTCGCTTGACGCCGGGGCATGAACGCCTCGATGTCGAAGTCCGCGATCTCTCCTGCGATCTGAGACGACAAGTCCGAGGCGTCAATCAATGTGATCGCACTAATCCCAGACGTTCCACTCAGAAGACCACGCCACGTGCTTTCGACATCACTGCCGACGGGGTTGATGGTGCCGAGGCCGGTGACGACAACGCGACGGTCATTCATGATGCGCTCCTACTCCTGCGGCTACGCGTTGAGCTTCGCCTCGACCAGGTCCACTGCCTCGCCGACCGTCGTGATCTGCTCGGCCTCTTCGTCGGGGATCTTCACCCCGAAGTTGTCCTCGAGGGCCATGAGTAGTTCGACGACGCCGAGCGAGTCGACGTCGAGGTCCTCTTCGAATTTCGCGTCCAACCTGATGTCGTCCCGTTCGATCCCGAGCTCATCGACGAGAAGGTCGGTCAGCTTCGATTCGATCTCCGTGCGGTCCATTGATCCAGCCTCCTAGTAGTCGTTCTATAGGGCGAGACCACCGTCAACGACGAGTGTCTGCCCTGTTACGTATGCCGCGTCGTCGGAGGCAAGATAGCCCACCGCCGCCGCGATCTCCTCCGGACTTCCGAGGCGCCCGACGGCGACCCTGCTGGCCACCTCTTCGGCGATCTCGGTTCCGAGTTCTTCGGTCATGTCCGTCTCGATGAATCCAGGCGCAACGACGTTGACCGTGATGTTCCTCGATCCAATCTCTCTGGCGATCGATTTCGAGAAACCGATGATCCCGGCCTTCGAGGCCGCGTAGTTCGCCTGCCCGGGATTTCCCGATATTCCGGAGATCGAACTGACCGAGATGATCCGACCCCACTTGGAGCGAAGCATGCCGCGCATCGCCGCCCGGGAACAGAGGTATACGGAGCGGAGATTCGTCTCGATGACTTGGTCCCAGGCTTCGGGCCCCATCCTCAGAAGCAGGTCATCGCGCGTGATCCCTGCGTTGTTGACGAGCACCTCGACCCGCCCGAGACGATCTTCGACGTCCGCGAACATCGCACTAACTGCGTCGGCGTCCCCGACGTCGGCCTGCACGGCTATCGCCGTGCCGCCACTCGCTGTGATCGCTTCGACAACGTCATCCGCTGCTGTGCTGTTCACGGCGTAGTTGACTGCGACTGCGTGACCGTCTGATGCAAGGCGCAGAGCGATCGCTCGGCCTATTCCACGCGATCCTCCCGTGACGAGCGCTACACGGCTCATCCGTACCTCGCTTCTTGGCGGTCGGTCATGATCTGGATTCCGGTTCGCTCGCTCGGAGGGAGCGCAGCGTCACTGACCGAGTCGGGAACGACCTTCTGCCCCCACTGGATCGCGGTTGCACCCCAAGTCAGACCGGCCCCGAATGCGACGAGCACGAGCTTGGCGCCCGGCTTCAGGCGACCGCGGTCGATGGCCTCCGAAAGGGCGATCGGGATCGTGGCCGCCGACGTGTTGCCGTATGCGTCGATGTTGGTGTACACCTTGTCAGGATCGATCCCGAGACGCTTCGACGTGGCATCGATGATCCTGATGTTCGCTTGATGAGGGATGAGCAGGTCCACGTCATCGATCGACCACCCTGCGTCGGCGAGCGCCTTCTCTGCTGCGACTTCCATGCCGACAACCGCGCTCCTGAAGACTTCTCGACCATCCATAATGACCCGCACCGGCGAGGGGATCTCCATCCACGACGAACCGACACCTTCGATCGTCAAGGCACCAGCGAGCGTCCCATCCGATCCAACGTTGATCGATTGGATGCCCTCGTCGGTGTCGGAAGCTTCGAGGATGACCGCCCCGGATCCATCGCCGAACAGAACCGCGGTTTCGCGATTGTTGAGATCGAGATACGGGGTGAGTCGCTCGGAGCCGAGCAGAAGTATGCGACTGGCCGATCCTGTCGCGATGAGACCGTTGGCGAAGTTGAGGCCGTAGATGAAGCCCGTGCAACCCGCGTTGGTGTCGGTCGCTGCCGCGTTGACGGCGCCGAGCTTCGCTTGAAGGTGACACGCCATCGCAGGAATGAACCGATCCGGGGTGCAGGTCGCGACGAGGATGTAATCCAGATCGGTTGCTTCCAAACCGGCAGCCTCGAGTGCGTGGCGTGCGGCGACCTCTGCCATGCTGGAGTTGTCAACGTGCGAAACCCTCCGCTGTCGGATGCCCGAACGGGTCGCGATCCACTCGTCCGACGTATCGATGACGGTCGCAAGGTCGTCGTTCGTCACTATCAGATCGGGGGTGCATCGGCCCCAGCCGGTGATCATCGCTCGCTTCATTCGTGTTCCTCCTCGGACAAGTCAGTCATTGTACGGACGGGTCGCTCACGACCGTGGCGATTCCGGCGAGATCGGATACGGCGTGCACGGTTGCCCCCTGGATCGTTCGTTTGACGAGTCCTGTCGTCATGTCCCCCGGTCCGACGTGGATGAACGTGCCGATGCCATCCGCCGCCATCTGCTCAAGCGTCGCTGCGAACCGGACCGGCTTCACGAGTTGCTCTCCAAGTTGTCGAACCGGGTCATCGACCGGTCGTCCCGTCGTGTTGGCATACACCGCGAATTCCGGCGTCGCGAAATCGGTGCTCTCGAGGGCAACCCTCAATCTCTGTGCAGCCGGATCCATGTACGGGGAGTGGAACGCCCCGGCGACGTCGAGGGAAATCGCCCGGCGGATGCCGAGTGAGCGGGCGTTCTCGGTCAGCCATTCGATGTCCGGCCGGCTACCGGCGAGCACGATCTGCGACGGCGTGTTGACGTTCGCGACCCAGAGCCGTCCACCGTCTGCTCGCCGATCGGCGGCAACACGTTCGGCGTGCTCGAGGTTGGCGCCGATGAGCGCCGCCATGCCGGATGGATCATTCTCCGATGGCGCGTCCGCCATCGCCCGGCCGCGCTCGGCGACGAGCGCTAGCCCGTCTTCGTAGGAGAGTGATCCCGCTGCCGCCAGCGCCGTGTACTCGCCGAGGGAGTGCCCGGCAGCTGCGGCAGGCGGGCTCGGAAGGGCATCCTTCAACGATTCCCAGAGCGCGAATGACACGGCGAAGAGCGCCGGTTGGGCATGTTCGGTCTTCGTGAGTTCTTCCTGAGGGCCGTAGCCGACAAGTGTCTCGAGGGACCATCCGAGGATGCGGTTGGCGGTCTCGACCAGCAGGTCGGGGCGTGCAGCGAAGAGGTCGGCTCCCATGCCGACCTTCTGACTCCCCTGGCCCGGGAACAAGATGGCGTATCTGGACATCGGCGATCACTCCGCAGTGGTTCGGTGTACCGACCCCCGAGGTGTCGCGAGGGTTTCATTGTCGATTCGACACTACCCTCAGGAGCTACCTCCCAGGAGTTCCTCCACATGATCGACCGTCGTTCTCAACTCAGCGCGTCTGTTCCAGTGGGACCCAAGGTTCCGCTCCGAATCCCGGACGAGTTCCTCAGACTCTATGACCTGTCCTACAACCTTTGGTGGTCGTGGGATCCATCCGGCAGGGATCTCTGGGGCCAGATCGACCCGCAGGCGTGGGCCGCCACGCACAACCCCATCGGGATGCTCCAGGTGGTCGAACCGTCGACGTGGGAGGCGCTCGCCGCGAGCGGGAGCTTCAGCGAGGTCTACAGCGAGGTCGTTGAGCGGTTCGATCGCTATCTCTCGAGCGATCAGACCTGGTTCGACAGGAACCACGCCGGTAAACTCGATGGTCCGGTTGCGTACCTGTGCGCCGAGTACGGCATCAACGAGAAGCTCCCCTTCTACTCCGGGGGTCTGGGCGTGCTCGCCGGTGACCACGTGAAATCCGCATCTGATCTCGGTATCCCCCTCATCGCCGTTGGTCTCCTCTATCGGCGAGGCTTCTTCCGCCAGGCCATCGATCCCGACGGTTGGCAGCAGCACACCTACCAGCGCCTCGAGATGCGGCGGCGTCCCATTCGAGAAGTGCTCGACCCCCACAGCGGACGCCCGCTTCGCGTGACGCTCTCCTTGAACGGTCGCGCGATCGCTATCGGGGCATGGAGAGTCGACGTCGGACGTGTCCCGCTGATCCTGCTCGACACGAACCTCCCTGAGAACGATCCCGCCGATCGACCGATCACGCACATCCTCTACGTACGGGGCCGGGAGGCGCGCTTCGCTCAGGAGACCGTGCTGGGAATCGGTGGGGCCAGAGTGCTGCAGGCGCTCGGTATCGACCCGGCGATGTGGCACGTCAATGAAGGACACGCTGCATTGAGCCTATTGGAGCGATTGTCCTGGGAGATCGAGTCGGGAAAGGATCTCGAGACCGCGAAGCACTCGATCGCCGACCGAACACTATTCACCCTCCACACTCCCGTTCCCGCTGGGAACGAGATCTTCAGCCCTTCACTTGTGACGACTGCGCTTGAAGGCACGATCGAAGGCGTTGACATGGATACGCAGCGTGAACTCGCGAGAAGCGGATCCAACGATGGGTCCGTGTTCGACATGGGTGCGCTGGCCATTCGCTTGTCCGATCGCACAAATGGCGTCTCGATTCGCCATGCCGACATCGTGACCCGTGACTGGGGCGATCTCATCGGCGGGCCGGCGTTCGCTGTGACGAATGGTGTCCACCCGTCAACGTGGCTCGGTCAGTCCATGTGTCGCCTCGTCGAGGGTGCACTCGGTCGTGACTGGGCCGAACGCGCGAGCGAGCCAAAGATGTGGGAGACGATTCGGGACATCGACGACGAGCGTATCTGGAGCGCCCACGGTGCCCAACGCGAATTGATGACCCGCCGTCTCCGAACCCGTCTCCGTGAGGAGTACGCCCGCCACGGTGCTGGCTCCCGACGCCTCCGCTGGCTCAACGATCAGCTGCCTGCCGACCGACTCACCATCGGATTCGCCCGGCGATTCGCCACCTACAAGCGGGCCGGGATGCTTTTCACCGATCCTGACCGGCTCGAAGCGATTCTCAGGGACCCCGAGCGACCCGTCCAACTCGTGTTCGCCGGGAAGGCACATCCCGCTGATCGAGACGGGCAGGCGCTCATCAAACGGGTCTTCGAGATGTCACAGAACCCGAGATACGAGGGTCACCTGTTCTTCATCGAGGACTACAACCTGCGTCTCGGCAGGACTCTGGTTACCGGTTCAGACGTGTGGCTCAACACGCCGGTTCCGCCTCGCGAAGCAAGCGGTACGTCAGGGATGAAGTCGGCCGCGAACGGCGGCTTGAACCTCAGCGTGTTGGACGGCTGGTGGGCGGAAGGCTTCGATGGAACGAACGGATGGGGGTTCGCCGAGCACTCCTCTTCCGACGCGGAGGACGCCGACAACCTGTACCGCTTGCTCGAAACGGAGGTCGTTCCGACCTTCTACGATCGGAACCAGGCAGGACTCCCCCTGCCGTGGATCGCCATGATGAAGTCCGCCATGATCACCGGCCTCTCCAAGTTCTCAACGCATCGCATGCTGAGGGACTACACCGAAAAGGCCTACCTGCCCCTCGGAAGGCGCGAGCACTAGTCCTTGAGGAGGTCGAGCGCGTTGCGGATCCCGCGAACGGCCTGAGCGACGCGCTGGTCGTTCTCGACGAGAGCGAAACGCACGTGACCGTCGCCGGAAGGGCCGAAGCCGATGCCGGGACTCACGGCCACCTTTGCCTCGTCGAGGAGGTACAGGGCGAAGCTCAGTGAGTCCATGTGACGGTACGGCTCGGGGATCCTCGCCCAGATGAACATTGTGCTCTTCGGCTTCTCGATCTCCCAACCGAACCGGTTGAGTCCGTCGACCAGGATGTCCCGACGCCGCTTGTAGATATCGACAACCTCAGAAACGTAGTCGTCGCATTCGTTCAGCGCGATGATCGATGCGATCTGGATGGGCTGGAACGTCCCGTAGTCGAGGTA